>CALQHT020000209.1 GCA_943330455.2 Nitrosovibrio sp. Nv4
ACAGCCTGGTCCAGGCCGCGAAGGCAAAGGCGCGCGGATATCGATCAACCCGTAACCTCAAAGCCATGGTCTATCTCATCGCCGGAAAGCTCGACCTCAGGCTGCCAGTATGAAATCGTTACCACCCACTCCAAACAGCGAGGAGCCTAAACAATCGCTTTTGACTGGCGGCGGGACGGCATCCACCACCGGCTTTGGTCCGTCAGCCTCTTCTTCGTGATTTTCGTGCCTTCGCGGTGGAAAACCGCGGAGCCGGGGCGCGTCGTGGCCTATCAAATGGGAGGCCCCAGGACAGACCAGTGTTTTTGGTTACGTCCGCGATTTTCCACCACGAAGGCACGAAGATCACGAAGAAGCGAGGGAACAGCGGTGCGCCCCTCCGTGCCAATGGCCGCATCGCTTCCCTGGCATCCTACCGGCCAGCACCGGCCATGACGGGGCGGGTATCGTTTGCCATCGCAAATGGAGTGGCGATTCTCAGGTGTCACCGCAACACGTCCTGATTTCGGGTGGATACTCAGAAAAACCCGTGCAAAAACCAACGCATGTCGCCGGTCACGCTGTCGGCGCCGTCACCGCGACGAAACAGCCAGTAACGGCGGCCTTCTTCGTCCTCGACGCGGAAGTAATCGCGCACCGAGCGCATCTCTCCGTCGCGTTTCCACCATTCCCCGGCGATGCGTTCCGGCCCGTCGGCGTGGCGGACCCGGTGGCGGACGCGGCGCCAGGTGAAGGCGATGGGCGGATGGTCGGGCAGCAGCGCCATCGCATCCACCGGCTGCGGCGGGTCCAGCAGGCGGACCGGGCGAGGCAGATCGGCGGGCCAATGTCCGGGTGGTGTCTCCCATGATGTGCCGGATGTGTCTGCAAGCCGTCTGATATGCGGCCTGGCGGGCAACATCCGGCCGGTTATTGCCGGTGCCACGCCAAAGGGTGTGCCAGGGGCCTTCCCTGTCATCCTCCCAGGCGGTGCTAAGGCCGGTATCCGGCGCACCGAGCGTTCCGGCACATCGCTTTCGACCGGCGCGTTGCGGTAGACCCGCTCCGCGCCCAGCCGGTTGGCGAGCCGGTCCATCAGGGGGGAGATATCCGTTTCAATCCGGCCGGTTTCGGTCAGCCGGACCGCCGATTGGGCATAGGCCAGCGCGTCAGTGTGCGGCACCACCAGATGCATGGCCTCGACCCCCAGGCCGGGATCGACCCGTTCCAGCCGCTCGTCCAGCATGCGGGCCAGATGGCGCGCATCGCGGGACGGGCGGGCGGTGCCGATGCGGATGGATTGGATGGAGCCGTCCACACGCTCGAACAGCAGATCCAGCCGGCGCGCGCCCTGGCCGGATTTTTCCAGATCCTCGCAAATCATCGCGGTCAGGCGAGCGATCACCGTGGCGAAGGCTTCGGCCGTCAGCAGGGGTTCCACGAATGTGAGGCGTGCCTGTGGTAGGTCGGGGGGGAGGCTGGGGACGATCGGCTCGAACACCGCGCCCAGCGCCTGGTCCAGCCGTGTGGCCAGCAGGGCACCGAAGCGGCGCGCCAGCGGGGCGCGTGGCAGGGTGGCGAGTTTTCCCACTGTCTCGATCCCCAACAGGCGCAGGCCTTCGGCGATCTCGCTGGGAAGACGCAACGACTCGATGGGCAGGTTGGCAAGGGCGGCGGCATGGGCCTGGACCGGCACGATGGTGATGGGAGTCCCCCCGGGCGTAACCCTGCCGCATTCGCTCGCCATGGGATCTAGCACTGTTCGAATAAACCTCTCCCCCTCCCCTTGCGGGAGGGGGCCGGGGGGAGGGGGGAAGTCCCACTGATCTTGCGCGAACCCCCTTCCCCCAACCCCCTCCCGCAAGGGGAGGGGGAGAGGCTGCTCCATGGCCGGGATGTGCGAATACGGTAGGGACGCTCCCCTGGACGTTTTTCCGAACCGGGCCACCGCATGCGCGGCGCCGGGCGTATCGGCGATTGCGGCGCGGGCGTTCAGGCCCTGAGCCAGCAGGCGGCTGGTCAGGTCGCGCAACAGCGCTGTCTCGCCGCCATGCAGATGGGCCGTGCCCGTCACGTCGATCCAAATCCCATTGGGCCAAATCCCATCGGGCGGATCGGTCGAGACCAGGGGGGCGTAGCGCAGGCACCACCATGCCAGGCGTTGCAGCGCCGCGGCATCGGCGGCCGGGTCGGCTTCTCGCACCACCAACCCCGGCACCATGGCCTGGGCCTGCGCCAGGGTCATGCCGGGATGCAGCCCCTGCGCCGTCGCCACCGCATCCGCCGCGGCGATCACCCGGCGCCGGCCGTCATGCCAAGCTGTGACCAGCGGTGATGTTGCCCCCGACGCATCAGGCGGAGCGGCGTTCTGTTTGTGCAACCGATCCGTGGCGAAGGTCGGCAACCAGAGCGAGATGACCCGTCGCATCGCATGCCTCCACGATCCAGGACCCCGGCTCTCCGCCGCGGCATCTTGTCAGTTCCAGTCGCCAGCGCGCGCGTCCCAGCCCGGGGGTAGAGGGGGCGTGTGGCAGCGCGGGGGGAGAGGGCAGGGACACCACACGCCATCGCGTGATCGCGGCGCTGGGTTCGGCCAGCACCGGGTCGTCGAAGCTTTGGCTGCGGCGCAACACCATGGCCAGCACGCCGCTCTGCTCCGCCGCCAGTTGCAGCCGGCGGGAGGCGATCAGGGTCAGGCGGCCCGTGACTTCTCCCACCACCGAGGCGAGGCCGGCATGGCGCAACCCTTCCTCCATCGCCGGCAGCACATCCTTGCCGGCTTCGGCGAAGATCACCCGATCGGGGTGCAGGCCGGCACCGGCGAGGCCGGGGGCGAACAGATCGGCCTGCCGCAGCACCCACAGGACCCGGCCGGGCAGACGAGCGAGCAGGCCGGCGATGAACAGGGTGGCCGCGGCGCCATATTCGGTATCCGGGCCGGCGCCCACGGTTTCATGCAGGGCCCCCAGCCTCAGGCCGCCGGCTGGCAGGGCCTGGTCGATGGTGGGAAGGCCGAGCGGCAGGGGGGTGTTGGGGCGGGGGGAGGTGGCTCCGTGCTCGATCCGCGCGATCCTGGCGCGCAGGTCGTGCAGGACGGCCGAGTGGAGGGGCTTGGGAGGGGGGGAGGCTGCAAGGAACATAAGACGAACATAGGGATAAAATCGTCGTCGAGTCGAGTCGAGAATTCAGGTGTAGGTCGAAAATCGGATATGGGGCCGGTCAGGTGGCTGTCGGTCCCATGACGATAGCGCATTCCATGGATTGTGGGTAAATAGTCCTTCTCTCTATGGCCGCACCTGCTCCAGATCCTCCATGTCCCGCTGCCGCTGTGGGGCGGCTTGCGGCGGACGATCGCGGATGGGGACGCCGCCCGGTTCGGGCAGGACCGCTCGGAAGCGCCGCTCCGATCCCGGCGCCGTGATCGGGACCGGGCCGCGCAAATGGCGCTCTATGAAATAGAGGGGACGGCGCTTGGTCTCGTTGAAGATGCGCCCGAGATACTCCCCGATGACACCGAGGGTCACCAGTTGGGCGCCCCCCAGGAACAGCACGACGGCCATCAGGCTGGGATAGCCGGCGACGGGATTGCCATGGAGCAGGGTCTTCACGATCACCTCGGCCAGGTAGATCGCGGACAGCACGGCGACGAACAGGCCGAGATAGGTGGCCAGCTTCAGAGGCACGACGGTGAAGCCGGTGATCCCCTCGATGGCGAAGTTCCAGAGCCGCCAGTAGTTCCATTTGCTCTGTCCGGCGTATCGGGGGGCGCGGTCGTAGGGCACTGCCTTGCTGGGAAAACCGACCCAGGCGAACAGGCCCTTCATGAAGCGGTGATGCTCCCGGACCTGGCCCAGGGCGTCCACCACGCGGCGGCTGATCAGGCGGAAATCGCCGGTGTTCGGGGGCAGTTGCACCTGGCCTTGCCCAAGATGGCGCATCAGCCGGTAGAACGCGTTGGCGGTCGTCTTTTTCAGCCAGGTCTCGCCCTCGCGTTCCCGCCGTTGCGCGTAGACGGTGTCGAAGCCCTGGCGCCAGGCGGCGACCAGGTCCGGGATCAGTTCGGGAGGATCCTGCAGGTCGGCGTCGATGACGATCACCGCTTCTCCCGCCGCGTGGTCGATCCCGGCGGTGACGGCGATTTCCTTGCCGAAATTGCGCGACAGATTGATCACCGTCACGTGTGGGTCGGCGCGGTGCAGTTCCTCCATGATATCCAGGGTGGCGTCGTGGCTGCCGTCATTGACGAAGACCAGTTCCCAGGTTTCCCCCAGCGCGAGCATGACGCGGTCCAGGCGGGCGTGGAATTCCAGCAGCACCTCCGCCTCGTTGCAGGCGGGGACGACGATGGAAAGCGTGGGGGAACCGATCGAGGCGTTCATATGGCGGTGCTCCCGCGGGGGAACAAAGACGAGCCTGTGTCCTGTCCGGGCGGGAGTGTCGCGGGGGATGTTTAATATTTGGTGAAGGATGGGCGCGCGATCGTCTGCCACGCGCCCTATGGCAGTCATACATCTGGAACTGGGTTGGCGGACAGGCGTTGCGGAACCCGCTCCCGTGGTCCTAGGCTGACCCGCCGCCAGACACCCGATACGAGGTTCGGCGGGAACGGAGGAAACCCATGGACATCGAACGTCGCCGCATCGCGCTGGCCACCGTCTTCGGGGGCTTTGCCCTGATGGCCGCCCTGCCAGCCGCCGGCTCTACCGCCGACGAACAAGCCGTCGCCAAAAATCTGGAGGCCTTCCGCACCGCCCAGGCCGCCAAGAACGGTGACGCTCTTGCCGCACTGGTCGCGCCGGAGCTCAGCTACAGCCACTCGGACGCACGCGTCGAAGACAAGGCGGCGTTCCTTAAGGGGGCCACCAATCTCGCGACCCGCACGCTGTCGCTGGACTACAAGGACCCGTCGATCCGCGTCGTCGGCGACGTGGCAATCGTGCGGTTTACCTGGAAAAGTGAGAGTGAGGTGGTGGCGGACGGCAAGAAGAGCACCACCAACCTGCATATCCTGATGAACTGGCAGAAGCAGAACGGCGATTGGAAACTGCTGACCCGCGCGTCGACCAAGATCTGACCGGCCACCCGGGTTCGGCGGCGTCCAGCCGTCGAGCTCGGCGGTCAAGATCGGACACGGGGGGCGACCCCGGTCGTCGCCCGCGCTTCGCCGGACCTTTGCCCGTCGGGTGCGAACCAAACTTGTTCGATCGAGTACGCGCCTCACCGTCATTGCCGGGCTTGAACCGGCAATCCGCCCCCCGCCGTTGAAGCGCGGGTTGCCGGGTCAAGCCCGGCAATGACGGTGAGGCGAGTCTATCGGCCCATGGCTAGAGTCGTCGGCGTTCCTTCGCACAATGTTGAAGCGCACCCTTGCCCGTCTCCCATGGATTCCTGGGCGGACGCGCCCTATAGGCTCATTGGCAGGCAACCCCTGGAACGAGCATCCATCATGGCCATCACCGCCGCTAGCTGGGATCCCGCGCAGTATCTGCGTTTCTCGAACGAGCGTCTGCGTCCCGCGCTCGACCTGCTCGCCCAGGTCCCGCTATCGGCCGCGCGCCATGTCGTCGATCTCGGCTGCGGCGCCGGCAATGTCACCGCGATCCTCCGCCAGCGATTTTCCGACGCGGACGTGCTGGGTGTCGATGGCTCGGAGGATATGCTCGCCAAGGCGCGCGCCGCGGCACCGTCATGCCGGTTCCAGGTTGCCGATTTCGCGACCTGGGTGCCGGACACGCCACCCGACCTGATTTTCTCCAACGCCGCGCTGCATTGGGCGACCGGGCACGAGACGCTGTTGCCGCGGCTGGTCTCGCTGCTCGCTCCGGGTGGTGTCCTGGCGGTGCAGATGCCCGCGATGCACGACGAACCGCTGCGGCGCCTGCAAAACGAGGTCGCCACCGTCGGCCCTTGGGCGCCTATCCTGGCCGATGCCGGTTTCGCGCGGGGCCTTCTGCCGGTGGGCGCCTATTACGACCTGCTGCGGCCGTTGGTGGCGGACCTGGACATGTGGGAATCGATCTTTCTGCATGTCCTGCAAGGGGAGAACGCCGTCACCGAATGGGCCGCCGGCAGCAGCCTGCGCCCGTTCCTGGACAAACTGCCCGACGGTCTGCGCGAGCAATACCGCGCCGCTTACACCGAGGCGCTGCGTCCGCATTACCCGCGACGGGCCGATGGCTCGACCCTGCTGCCGTTCCGGCGGTTGTTTTTCATCGCGCGAGCGCGTGGGTGAGGGGCCTCCCGCGACGGCGGGGGCGATACACAGCACACGACGGCTACGGCATTCACACATCTCGGAATAGGGGCCGGCCAGAGAAAATTCTCCCCCCTCCCCTTGCGGGAGGGGGCGGGGGGAGGGGTGATGACGCATAAATACTGCCTGCAACCCATCCCCCAACCCCCTCCCGCAAGGGGAGGGGGAGAATTTTCTCTGGCCGGCCCCTATTCCGAGATGTGTGAAAGCGACAGGCGCGCGGCGCGGCTGACGGCCGCCGTCAGCTCAGAACAGCTTTTCCTGCGGCCCGTATTGCACCACCACGTCGGTGGGTTCCGCCAGGTTCAGCATCGCGCGGGCCCGCTCATCCAACGTGTCGGGATTGAGCTGGCGGGCACGTAGGCCGGCCACCCGCTGCTCCCACTTGTCGCGATCGTCCTTGGCGCCCGTATTGGCGGTCTGGACCTGGCGCAACAATTCCTGGCGTTCGGCGTAGGCGACCAGGCCGCGATTGCCCTGCGTGACGCTCCAGACGAAATAGCCGGTGATCGCCAGGAAGACGCAGGGCGCGATAATCGCCCTCGTTCGACGCTTGAGATCCAACGCGAAGGCCATTGTGTTTGCACCTTTTTCTCGTGGCCAATGTAGTGCATCGACTCGGCCGCCGCCAGTGGTTCATGGCCATTCCGGCGTGCGGTGATGCGGGACAAATCCGACCCGACTCGCCAGTCCCGCCTTCGGTCGTCGCCACTCGGGAATTGGGGCCTGAAAACCCTGATTTCGCCCAAGTCTGGCCACTTATGGGGCCAACACTCCCCTCTATCGGCGAAAAGTCGCCGTCAGGAGGCGAGCATGCGAACACGTATCATCATACTGGCCGCGCTGGCCGCCGTTTTCACCTTCGGTGCCGTCGCTCCGGCGATGGCCGACCGTGACGACTGGCGCCGCCATGAATGGCGGGAGCGTGGCGGCTACGGGTATCATCACCGCCACGAAGGCTACGGGCGCCCGTACTACTATGGCCCGCCGGTCGTCTACGTCCCCCCCCGCGCCGTCCCGTACTACTACGCGCCCCCGCCGCCGGTTTATTACGGCCCGCCGAGCGTGAATTTCGGATTCAGTTTTCGCTGATCGCCGCGAGGAGGCCGCTTGCCGTGAGGATTCGGGCGAGCCCTCGTTGACAGGAGACGCCCCGCTTGCGCATCGTCCGGCCGGATCGCCTGGGCGTGGCCTTTGGCCTCGTCCATGGGACATGGCCCCAAGGGATAAGACCCCCCAAGGGAGAAGACCCCCCGAGGGACACATGACCCCCCGAGGGACACATGACTCTAGGGGCCTGCCGGACGACACAAGCAAGACGGGATGAGCGACGGGAATGAGCGAGCACAGTTTACAGCGACCGATCGAGGATCTGTGGGAACAGCGGGATACCCTGTCCTCCGCCACCAAGGGTGAAGCCCGCGACGCGGTCGAGGCCGCGCTCGACGCGCTGGACAACGGCACCGTCCGCGTGGCGGAAAAGACCGATGCCGGCTGGCACGTGAATCAGTGGCTGAAAAAGGCCGTGCTGATGTCGTTCCGCTTGACCGATTCCCAGCCGATGGAAGGCCCGGGCGGGGCGCCGGTGTGGGACAAGGTTCCCATGAAATTCACTGGTTGGGGCGAAAACCGCTTCAAGGAAGCCGGTTTCCGCGCCGTTCCCGGTGCCGTCGTCCGCCGCTCGGCCTTCATAGCACCCGGCGCGGTGCTGATGCCCAGCTTCGTCAATGTCGGCGCCCGCGTCGGCCAGAACACCATGGTCGATACCTGGGCCACGGTTGGAAGCTGCGCCCAGATCGGCGCCAACTGCCATCTGTCCGGCGGTGTCGGCATCGGCGGCGTGCTGGAACCGTTGCAAGCCAATCCGGTCATCATCGAGGATGACTGCTTTATCGGCGCCCGCTCCGAAGTCGCGGAAGGCGTGATCGTGGAGCGTGGGGCCGTGCTGTCGATGGGCGTGTTTATCGGCGCCTCCACCAAGGTGATCGACCGCGCGACCGGAGAGATCCATATCGGCCGTGTGCCATCGTATTCCGTCGTGGTGCCGGGCGCGCTCGCCGGTCGGCCGCTGCCGGATGGATCGCCGGGACCGTCGCTCTATTGCGCCGTCATCGTGAAGATCGTGGATGCGCAGACCCGTGCGAAGACCTCGATCAACGAATTGCTGCGCGATTGATCGACCTGCTCGACCCGCTGCCGTTGGCGCAGTCGCTGATGCGCTGCGACTCGGTGACACCCGCCGATGGTGGTTCGCAAGCGGTGCTGACCGAGGCGCTTAAACGCCTCGGTTTCACCGTTACGCCGCTGCGGTTCGGCGATATCGAGAACCTGTATGCCCGCCTGGGCACCGATGGTCCGCATCTCTGCTTCGCCGGTCATACCGACGTGGTGCCGGTCGGCGGGGCCAACTGGCGGGCCGATCCGTTCGGCGCCGAGGTGCGGGACGGGGTCCTGTATGGCCGCGGTGCCTGCGACATGAAGGGCGCGATCGCCGCCTTCGTGGCCGGAGTGGCCCAACATCTGAAAGACGGCGGAACCAAAGGCTCCATCAGCTTCCTGATCACCGGCGATGAGGAAGGGCCGGCGATCGACGGCACCGTCAAAGTGCTGGAATGGATGCAACAACGCGGCGAAATCCCCGATTTCTGCCTGGTCGGAGAGCCCACCTGTCCCGTCAAGCTCGGCGACATGGTCAAGATCGGCCGGCGCGGCAGCGTCAACATGAAGATCGAGATTTTCGGCACCCAGGGCCATGTCGCCTATCCGCAGCGCGCCGATAATCCGGTGCACCGACTGATCCGCGCGGTCCAGGCGCTGACCGCGGCGCCGATCGACGCCGGCACCGACTGGTTCGAGCCGTCCAGTCTGCAAATCACCAGCCTGGATGTCGGCAACACCGCGACCAACGTGATCCCGGCTTCGGCGCGGGCGGCGCTGAACATCCGCTTCAACGACAAGCATTCCGGCAAGTCGCTGACCGAATGGGTGCGCGCCACGGTGGCGCAGCATGCCGAACGCTTCGACCTGGAGTCGTCCATCAGCGGCGAGTCCTTCGTCACCAAGCCCGGCCCGCTGGTCGATATCCTGCGCGGCGCCATTGTCGCGGCAACGGGGGTCGAGCCCAAGCTGGACACCGGTGGCGGCACCTCCGACGCGCGGTTCATCGCGAATTACTGCCCGGTGGCGGAATTCGGTCTGGTCGGCGCCACCATGCACCAGATCGACGAGCGCGTGCCGGTGTCGGAATTGCGCGATCTGGCGCGGATCTATCGCGGTGTGATCGGGGCGTTCCTGGCATGAAGGTCGCGCGATGAGCGACTCTCCGCCCCCGCAACGTCCGGGGGGCACGCCGAATGGCATCTCGGGAGGCACCAGGGGCGCCACGAATGTCCTGCGCGCGATTTTTATGGTCGCACGCGGGCGGGTGGCTGGAATCGGGCTGTTCTCCGACACGCCGCAGGGGTTCCTCACCAGCCTGGCGCCGCTGATCGCCTTTCCGCTGGTGGGCTCCATCCTGATGCTGCTGCGCGGCGGCGGGGCGAGGTCTTTGGTGGACCTGCTGGCGACCCTGTGCGCATTGCTGGCGCCGCCGGTGCTGTCGTTCCAGTTCGCGCGCATGTGGCAGCGGGAGGCGTTGTGGCTGCGCTTCGCCACCGCCTTCAACTGGTGCCAATGGGCGCTGCCGGTCGTCGCATCCCTGATCCTGTTGGTGATGGGAGTCGGCATGAGCCTGGGGCTCGCCGATCGTTCGGCCAGTATCGGGCTGATCCTGGGGCTGGGGTTCTATGGGCTGTGGCTCCACTGGTTCCTGGCGCGCAATGCCTTGCAGTTATCCGGGTTGCGTGCCGCCCTGCTGGTCCTTGGCACCAATTTCGGCACCATCATGGCGGTTCTTGGCCCCAAACTGCTGCTTGGCCTGGCGCGTCCGTGAGTATCGCCGCATCGGTGGTCAATGGCCTGCGCGGGGCCGCGCTGCTGGCGCGCGGCCGGGCGGAGGGATTGCTGTGCTTTCCGACCACGATGGACGACGCGGCACGCAGCTTCGTGGCGGTGGCCGTGTCGGTGCCCGTGATCGTCGGCATCCGATTGATCGCCTGGGCCGAGGCCGGCGTGCCGGCAAACGGTGGCCGTATTCTGCTGCGCGATCTGATGGTCTACACCGTCAGTTGGCTGGTATTCGCGATCATGTCGTATCGGATCGCGGGTTCCGTCGGTCGGACCGAAAAATGGCCGCGATTTATCGTGGCGTGGAACTGGTGCAACGTCATCGGCAACCTGATGGTCATGCTGGGGGGCGTCCCAGGCCTGCTGGGCGTTCCTCCGGTCGTTGAGCAGGCGGCGCAACTGGTGGCCCTGGGCTGGGCGTTGTGGCTGGAATGGTACGCGGTGCGGCTGGTATTCAGCGCGGGGCCGTTGCTGGCGGCATACATGGTGATGCTGGACCAGATCATCGGCCTGGCCTTCGCCATCATGGGAATGTCGCTGGGACCGCGGTAGGCGCCGCTCGATGCGCCATCTGGTGGGGCGATTGGGTGAGGGGAGAAAGCCTTGGGGCTCTGCCCCAAACCCCGCGAGGGGCGTTGCCCCCTCGACCCCCACCAAGGCTGGGCCTTGGATGCCGTTAATTGGGTCAGGGAGGAAAGGGGGGCGACCGAGGCGTTTCAACGTCCGTGTCGGCCCC
>CALQHT020000210.1 GCA_943330455.2 Nitrosovibrio sp. Nv4
AAGACCAGCACCTGTAATGCCTGCTGCCGCTGAGATTCGGTAAGACCAGCGATCCCGTCAAGCCACGCTTCGAATGCAGTCGCTTCCATGCTGCCCCCCCGCCGGTGGCATCCTAGCCGATTTCAACAAATACCGCTATAAGAGCCTTCTTAAACGTGGTTACCCGCGCAGGACCGCCGGCGTCCAGTTGGCCGCCCTGCGCGCCATCCGCGCCTCGGTCGCTTCGCCGTCGTGGTTGGGATGCGCGGGTTGCTGGGTGAACGCGGCCCGGTCTTCCAGACTGTTCACATTGGTCACGGCCCTTGGGCCGTCCGGTGTGTCGCACACGGCGCCGATATAGATGCCGCAGGTCTTGCAGACCAGGAAATCGGCGGTGCGGGTGGAGAACCGGTAACGCTCCACGCGAGCCCAGTCATCCGCCTCGATTTCAATCGTGCCGGCGGGATCGGACACGGTGCGAGTCGCGTGTCCACGGCAAAAGGAGCAAGCGCAGGACCGCAAATAATGTTCGGCTGGCGGGCGGGTCAAACGCAGGGTCAGACGTAGATTGCCGCAATGACAGCCGCCCTTGTGCTCCATCCCCTGCCCCTTTTCTGCAAACTATCCCAGCATCTCCGCCAGCGCGGTCATGCTGGGCACGATCAGGTCCGGCTGATACGGCCAGTGTGCGAACGGCCTTTGCCTGCGGTCGATGAACGCCGCCCGCATGCCGGCGGCCTTGGCGCCGACGCAGTCGAATTCGTGGTTGGCGATGAACAGGATTTCGTCCATCGCCACGCCACAACGCTCCGCCGCCATGAGATAGGTCGCGACCGCCGGCTTGAACGCGTTGGCCGCGGCGACCGAGATGATGTCGTCGACCTGCAACCCGTGATGCGGGCGCGCGTTCTCCAGCATATCGGGATCGCCGTTTGACAGGATCACGAGACGATAGCGCTGGCGCAGCCGATCGAGCGCGGCGGGCACCTCGGGGAACGGCTTCAGGCGCTCGATGGCACCGACCAGGTCACGGACGTCCTGTTCGGTATGCTCGATCTCCGCGCGTCGCATGACCTGGCCCAGGGAGATGTGGCCGATTTCGCGATAGGGGATGTGGTCGCGCTGGAGCAGCGCATCGATCATCGAGTTTTCGAAGTGGGTGCGCCGCCACCAAGTGACGAAGGAATTGGGGTTGCCGGTCCAGCCCTTGGCGGCAAGCCAGGGGGTGGCGATGTCGCGCAGGCCGGATTGCATGTCGACCAGGGTGCCGTACTGGTCAAACATGCATACTTTGATGTGGGTGAGGTCGGTCATTGGGAGAGGAAGAGCGGGGCTTCCGCCCCGGACCCCGACCAGGGCTCTGCCCCCATGGCCCCTTGCGACCCGCCAAGGGCGACGGCCCTTGGAACCCGGACCATTGGTGCCTTGGAGGATGGGGGCCTACACGGACCTATCGCCGTCCGTGTAGGCCCCCATCCTCCAAGGCACCGAAAGAATCGCATTCCAAAGGCCGTGCCTTTGGTGGGGTCCAGCGGCAAAGCCCCTGGTCGGGGTCCGGGGCGGAAGCCCCGTCCTGCTCCCATGACTCTACCGCAGACCAGCGTTCAAACGGTCCAGCGCGGCCGATCCCGGGATCAACGCCGCTTCGTCCAGCACATTCAGCGGCACGTCCACGGTCTTCAAATGCTCATGCATGTCGCGCGGGTTCGGATCGACATACAGCAGACCGGTCACGATTTCCCCGGCCGCCGCACGCTCTTGCATGTAGGTCAGCGCCGCGACCCGATCATGCACATCGTATCCGGCGTGCAGCTTGCGCAGCCGCAGCATGGAGCCATCGTGCTGCGTCACCATTTCCACCGTGCCCGGCGCATAATCGACAGTGATTTCCGACCGCGGCGTGATCACGTCCATCGCGTTCACGGCCTCGTTATGCTCGCGGACATAGTCGAAGCTCTTGGTCGAGCCTTCATGGTTGTTGAACGCCACGCAGGGGGAAATGCAGTCGATGAACGCCGCCCCGCCATGCTTCAACGCCGCCTCGATCAATGGCACCAGTTGCGCCTTGTCGCCGGAGAAGCTCCGCGCGACGAAGGTCGCCCCCAGTTGCAGCGCCATGCCGACGAGGTCGATCGCCTCATCGCTGTTGATCAGGCCACGCTTGGACTTGGCACCCTTGTCGGATGTCGCCGAGAACTGGCCCTTGGTCAGGCCGTACACGCCATTGTTCTCAACGATGTAGACCATGTTGACACCGCGGCGCATGGCATGGGCGAACTGCCCGATGCCGATCGACGCGCTGTCGCCATCCCCGGACACGCCCAGATAGATCAAGTCCTTGTTGGCCAGGTTGGCCCCGGTCAACACCGACGGCATGCGCCCATGCACCGAGTTGAACCCGTGCGACGCGCCCAGGAAGTAGGTCGGCGTCTTGGACGAGCAGCCAATCCCGGACAGTTTCGCCACGCGATGCGGCGCGATGTCCAACTCGAAGCACGCGCGCACGATGGCGGCGCTGATCGAATCGTGCCCACACCCGGCGCACAGGGTCGAGACCGGGCCTTCATAGTCGCGCCGCGTATAGCCCAGCGCGTTCTTCTGCAGGTCGGGATGATGGAGTTTCGGCTTCGGGATGAAGGTCATGACACCACCTTGCGCATCGGCACGACGTTGCTCTTTTCCAGACGATCCGCAATGGCGCCGGAGATGAAACGCGCGGTGATCGGCGTCCCATCGTAGTGCACCACTTTTGCCAACCGAGCCGGGTCGATTTCCAGTTCGTTGATCAACAGGCTGCGCATCTGGCCGTCGCGGTTCTGCTCGACGACGAAGACCAGTTCGTGTTCGGCGATGAACGCCGCCACTTCGTCACCGAAGGGGAAGCCGCGCAGGCGCATCAGATCCACCGTCACGCCGCGTTCGGCCAACTGCTCCTCCGCCTCTGCGATCGGGGCGCTGGTGGAGCCGAAATAGACGACACCGTATTTCGCCGGTTCGGCACCGCGCCGGATGATCGCGGGGGGAACGAAGCTGCGCGCCGTGCCGTGCTTCTTTAGCAACCGTTCCATGTTCTCCTGGTAGTCCGCGCCTTCCTCGGAATATCGCGCCATGCGGTCCTTCGAGGTGCCGCGGGTGAAGAACGCGCCCTTGGTCGGATGCGTGCCCGGCAAGGTGCGATACGTGATGCCGTCGTCGTCCACATCCAGGTAGCGGCCGAATTTCTTGCCGGCTTCCAGGTCCTCGGCGGTCATGACCTTACCACGATCCATCTTCCGGCTGTCATCCCAGACGAACGGCTTGGTCAGACGCTCGTTCATGCCGATTTCCAGGTCCAGCATGACGAAGATCGGGGTCTGCAATCGGTCCGCCAGATCAAAGGCCAGGGCGCCGAATTCGAAGCACTCATAGGGGTCTTCGGGGATCAGCAGCACATGCTTGGTATCGCCATGCGAGGCATACGCGCAGGACAGGATGTCGGTCTGCTGCGTGCGGGTCGGCATGCCGGTGGACGGGCCGGAGCGCTGCACGTCGAAGATCACGGCCGGAATTTCGGCGAAATAGGCCAGCCCGATGAATTCCTGCATCAGCGAGATGCCGGGGCCGGATGTGGCGGTAAACGACCGCGCCCCGTTCCATGCCGCACCGATCACCATGCCGATGGACGAAAGCTCGTCTTCGGCCTGCACGATCGCGAACTTCGCCTTGCCGGTTTCCTTGTCCACCCGCATGCGGTTGCAATAGTTGGTGAATGCCTCCGCCAGCGAGGACGACGGCGTGATCGGATACCAGGCGCAGACCGTGGCCCCGCCATAGACGGCGCCCAAAGCGGCGGCGCTATTGCCATCGATGAAAATGCGGTCGCCGACGACATCGGCCTTCTGCATCTTCAGCTTGATCGGGTCATCAAGGTTCTGCTTCACCCAGTCGATGCCCATATGCAGCGCCTGGATGTTGGCGGCGATCAGCTTTTCCCGGTTGCGGAACTGCTCGCCCAACAGTTTCTCGATCGCCGGCACATCCATGTCCAGCAACGCGGCGAGCGCCCCCAGACCGATGATGTTCTTGAACAACTGGCGCTGGCGCGGATCGCGATAGGCCTCGTTGCTCATACGAGTCAGCGGCACACCGACGACGACGACGTCCTCGCGGAACTTCGACGGCTGCATCGGCTTGGTGTTGTCATAGAACAGATAGCCGCCTGGCTCGATCGAGGCGACGTCCTGGTCCCAGGTCTGCGGGTTCATCGCGACCATCAGGTCGACCCCGCCACCCCGCGCGCCGAGATAGCCGGCGTCGGAAATCCGCACCTCATACCAGGTCGGCAGACCCTGGATGTTGGACGGAAAGATATTCCGCGGCGTCACGGCCACGCCCATGCGCAGGACGGATTTGGCGAACAGCGCATTCGCGCTGGCCGATCCGGATCCGTTCACATTGGCGAATTTGACGACGAAATCGTTGACCCGCTGGAGGCCTTCCACGCGGTCTACTTGCTGCAGCATGCGCTCTCCGCCTGTGCCACGTCGATCAGGAAACGGTGCATATCCCATGCGCCGGTCGGACACCGTTCCGCGCATAATCCGCAGTGAAGGCAGACATCCTCGTCCTTCGCCATCACGCGGCCAGTCTTCAGTGCCACAGACACATAGATGTCTTGCGTCAGGTTCGTCGCCGGCGCGCTCAGCCTGGTGCGCAGGTCGGCTTCCTCACCATTTTCGGTGAAGCTGATGCTGTCGACCGGGCAGATATCGACGCAGGCATCGCACTCGATGCAGAGCTTGTCGTCGAACACCGTCTGCACGTCGCAGTTCAGGCAACGCTGCGCTTCCGAGAAGGCCAGTTTTTCATCGAAACCCAGTTCGACCTCGGACTTGATGTCCTTCAGCGCGATGAACTTGTCGCGATGCGGCACCTTGTAACGCAGGTCCAGCGAGATGTCGTTGTCGTAGCTCCACTCGTGGATGCCCATCTTCTGGCTGGTCATGTTGACCATCGGCGGCGGCCGATCGGCGACATCCTCACCCTGGCAGAATTTGTGGAGGGAGATCGCGGCCTGATGCCCATGCGCGACGGCCCAGATGATGTTCTTGGGGCCGAACGCCGCGTCGCCGCCGAAGAACACTTTGGGGTGCGTGGACTGGAAGGTGATCTCGTCGACCTTGGGCATGTCCCAGCGATCGTCGAATTCCAGGCCGATATCGCGTTCCACCCACGGGAACGAATTCTCCTGCCCGACCGCCACCAGCACGTCGTCGCATTCGAAGAAGTGATCGGGCTCCCCGGTCGGGACCAGGTTGCGCCGGCCGCGGGCGTCGTATTCGGCCTTCACCTTCTCGAACGTCATGCCGATCAGCTTGCCGTTGTCGTGCTTGAACTCCTTCGGCACCAGGAAGTTCAGGATGGGAATGTCCTCGGAGATTGCGTCCTCTTTCTCCCAGGGCGAGGCCTTCATTTCCTCGAACCCGGAACGGACGATCACCTTCACGTCGTCCCCGCCCAGGCGGCGGGAGGAGCGGCAGCAATCCATGGCGGTGTTGCCGCCACCCAGCACGATGACGCGTCGGCCGATCTTGGTGATGTGACCGAAGGAGACGGAGGATAGCCAGTCGATGCCGATATGGATGTTGGCGGCGGCTTCCTCCCGGCCCGGGATCGGCAGGTCGCGCCCGCGCGGTGCGCCGGAGCCCACGAAGATCGCGTCGTAATCCTCCTCCAGCAGCGACTTCAGGCTGTCGATTCGCTGGCCGAGGCGCATTTCCGGGCCGAGATCGGTGATGTAGCCGACCTCCTCGTCGATCACCTCTTCCGGCAGGCGGAATTTCGGAATCTGGCTGCGGATCATACCACCGGCGCGTGGGTCCGAATCGTAGATGACCAGGTGATAGCCCAGCGGCGCCAGGTCGCGCGCGACCGTCAGCGAGGCCGGGCCGGCGCCAACCAGGGCGATCTTCTTGCCATTGCGCTGGTTGGGCTTGGGGGGCAGGCGGTTGCGTATATCGCCCTTGTAATCGGCCGCGACTCGCTTCAGGCGGCAGATGGCGACAGGCTCATCTTCCACCCGCCCGCGGCGACAGGCCGGTTCGCAGGGACGGTCGCAGGTGCGACCCAGGATCCCTGGGAATACGTTGGACTTCCAGTTGATCATGAACGCGTCGGCGTAACGCCCGTCCGCGATCAGCCGGATATACTCCGGTACTGGCGTGTGCGCGGGGCATGCCCACTGGCAGTCCACCACCTTGTGGAAGTAATCCGGGTCCCGGATGTCCGTCGGCTGCAACTTGGTTTCCTTTTCCTCTCCGCCGAACCCATGGCTCGGGCAGCGCGGCGGCGGTTCTGCGACCTGCTTCGCCCGCCGTCAATAACACATAAGGGCTATCAGGTATTCCAGCAACCCGGTCGGTGGCCTGCGGTGCCCGTGGGTGGCGCGTCACAGGGGTTCGGCCGCGGCCGACAGGAGAGGGAGGAGCAGCCACGGGGCTCTGCCCCGGACCCCGGCGAGGGGCTTTGCCCCTTCGAACCCTACCAAGGCTGGGCCTTGGATGCCGTTAATGGGGTCTGGGGGGAAAGGGGGCCGACACGGACGTTGAAACGCCATGGTCGGCCCCCTTTCCCCCCAGACCCAATGGATCGCGGTCCAGGGGCCGTAGCCCCTGGTGGGTTCGAAGGGCAAAGCCCTCGCGGGGTTTGGGGCGGAGCCCCAAGGCTTCCTCTCCCCCGCCCCGATTCGCCTAGGCTGCTCCCTTCACCGCCGCGATCGCCTCCCACACCCGGCCCGGAGTCGCGGGCATGTCGAAATGCCGGATCCCCAACGGCGCCAGCGCGTCGTTGATCGCGTTCATCGCCGCGCCCATCGCGCCGACCGTGCCGGCCTCGCCGACGCCCTTGGCGCCCAGCGGGTTCACCTTGGTGGGCACCTCCCGAGTCGCCAGACGGAATTCCGGATACTCGTCGGCGCGCGGCATCTGGTAGTCCATGAAGGACGCCGTCAGCATCTGGCCCGACTGCGAGTCGTGGATGATGATCTCGCCCAGCGCCTGGCCGACACCCTGCACCACGCCGCCATGGATCTGGCCGGCGACGATCAGCGGGTTCAACACCTTGCCCAACTCCTCCACCGCGCTGTAGCGCACGATTTCGGTCACGCCGGTGTCGGGATCGATCTCCACCTCGCAGATATGGGTGCCGTTCGGGAAGGTCACCGCGGTCGGGGTGAATTCGCCGGATTCGACCAGGCCGCCTTCCTCACCGGGTGGAATATGCTTCGGGTCATGCGCGGCGCGCCCGACATCGGCCAGGGTGATGGACCGGTCGGTGCCGGCAATGCTGAATTTGCCTTCGGAAAACTCGATATCGACGACCGCCGCTTCCAGCACTTCGGCCGCGAGCTTCTTCGCCGTTTCCAGCACCTTGTCCACCGCCAGCATCACCGCCGACCCGCCGATGCACAGCGCGCCGGAGCCGCCGTTGCCCTTGCCGCTGGGCAGCAGGTCGGTGTCTCCACCTTCCCAGATCACGTTCTCGATCGGTATGCCGAAGCGATCGGCGACGATCTGGGTCATCGTCGTCTCCAGCCCCTGCCCCACCGACATCGAGCCGGAGCGCAGCACCAGGGTGCCATCCTCCCGCAGCCGCAATGTGGACAGGTCCTTGGCCGGACGCAGGAACGGGCCGCCGGCGACCTCGATACAGTTGCACAGGCCGATGCCGCGCAGCATGCCGCGATCGGCGGCCTCCTTCCGACGCGCCTCGAACCCATCCAGTTCGGACAGTTCAGCGGCCAGCTTCATGTTCCCCTCGAATTCTCCACAATCATAGGTGAAGGTCAGAGCGGTCTTGTAGGGCATCGCCTCGGGAGGGATCAGGTTGCGCCGGCGCAGTTCGTAGGGGGAAATGCCAAGCTCGCGGGCGGCGACGTCGATCAGGCGTTCGATCGCGTAGGTCGCTTCCGGCCGGCCGGCGCCGCGATAGGCGGCGGTCGGCACGGTGTGGGTCATCACACCGCAGACCTCCGCCGCGATGGCGGGGATGATATAGGTGCCGGCGATGCCGCCGATATTGCCGACGCCCCAGCCGGAGCGGCCGGACGTGTAGGCGCCGAGGTTGCAGTCCCAGCGCAGTTTCAGCGCGGTGAATTTTCCGTCCGCATCCAAGCCGAGTTCGGCGGAGATGTGCATTTCCCGCGCCTGTTCGTCGGTCAGGAAGCCCTCGGTGCGGTCGGAAATCCAGCGCACCGGCCGGTTCAGACGACGCGCGGCCCAGGTGATGAAGACCTCTTCCACGTGCACGCCGGACTTCATGCCGAAGGAGCCCCCGACATCGCCGGGAATGACCCGCAGGTCGGTCGGCTTGATGGCGAAATTCTCCTTGGCCATGCCGTTGCGCAGGTTGAACGGCGATTGGTGCGCGGCATGCACGACGGGGCGGCCATCCGGCCCCATCTCCGCCCAGACGCCGCGCGGTTCCATCGTGTTGGCCGTCACGCGGGACACGGTGAATTCCAGTTTCGTGACATGGGCGGCGTTGGTCAGGCCGGCGGCGGTGGCTTCGACGTCGCCGCGCTTCCAAAGGAAGCCGATATTATCGGCGAATTCGTCCCATACCGGTGCGGCGCCTGGCTTTTGCGCCTCCAGCACATCGGTGACGATCGGCAATTCATCATACTCGACCATCACGGCTTCCGCGGCTTCCATGGCGGCACCGCGGGTTTCGGCGATGACCGCGGCAACCGATTCGCCCACAAAACGGACCCGATCCTTCACCAAAAGGGACCGATGGGTCTTGGCGGACGGGCTGCCATCGGGGCGGGTAAAGCCGAGCCCACCGGGGATGGGGGAAACGTCGGTGAGGTCGTCGTGGGTGTAGACGGCGACGACGCCGGGCACAGCCTTGGCCGCCTCCGTGTCGATGCTTACGATCCGCGCATGAGCGTGCGGGGAGCGGACCAGAATCGCCACCAGCATCCCGGCGGCCTTGCCGTCGGAGGCGTAGTTGCCGCCTCCGGTCAGCAGGCGTTGGTCTTCCCGACGGCGGACGGAGCGGGTCTCTACGGTCGCCATATCTTGTCTCCCCCAAAAAGTCAGCGTGTTGGCATGGGTGTGACCCTGCCCGTTTCCGGAGTTTGCCACGGAATGGTGCGCCGCGGCGAGGGTGGGGGGTGACGGAGCCGAACCCCCACCCCCAGGCTGTGGTTCCCCACCACGAAGATCACGCGGCAGCCATGGCAAGCAAGGGTCCCGCCACCGCTTCCCATCCCCGAATGGGGCGGACGCACCCACCGTGTTCCCGTCCCCGCCACCCGCATCCCGCCCCCTGCTCGGCGCGGCCCCCGTTGACGATAGCCGATGCCTGGTCCGTTCGGCTGTGCGCGGTTCTGTCGAGGGGGCATCACGCGGTTTTCGAGATGCAATATCGTAGATTCATCGTTTGTTCACTACGCCGGATCGCCATGAAAGGCAAGAAAATCGCAAAAATAGCTCAGATTCCAGATCACGGGCGTCTTACAACCTATTGACTCCAGGTTATTTGTCGAATTTATGTGCAAGTGTTAACAGGGTGCGTCGCATTCCTGATACGGCCCGGTCAGCGGACAGTCGCGAGCCGTAAAAGCTCAGATTTTACGTTCGGAAAACCGCTCATGATATTGAAAATACACATTATTTACGATCGTTTTGAGAAATCACTTTAAGTATGGATTTTTGGTAATCCATTCCGGATAAGCGCCGAAAACCGGGTTTTTTGTTCCGGTCAGGCGCGGAAAACGCGGTGTTTCGTTCCGGATAGGCGCGGTTAACCATCGGTGCGCACCTGCCACGGAAATCACCAACCTGCCCGGTTTTTCACCAATGCGGCTACGGGCTAGAGCCTCGGCCAATCCGGTGCACCGAAGGCGATGGACCCGCCGATTATGCCCCAAGCCGAATTGGGGCGTCGAGCGATGCATCGGACGTCCGCTTCGACCTCGGCGGCATTACCGTTCCGCCGCGGCCCGCTCGCAGGTCCCCGGGCGCCGGTAAAGGCAGGTCGACGACCGGCCTTGATACGATACCCCATCGAAGCACGACAGCCGGACAAACCCCGGCTGCTCGAACCCGGCCGAGGCAACCAGGTAATTGTAAAGGCCGCTGGACGGAGAGAACCCCTCGCCCGCTGCTTGCGGCACCTCTCGCCCCTGACGTTCGACGGAAAACCGCAGCGGTGCGCGGACCCCTGGCAGCGCGACGGACGCCGCAAAGTCCGAAAAATAGAGCGGCACGTCCCGATGCAGATAGACATAGCCGCCGCTGTCGATCACCCGCATGTCCCCCACACCCAGGCCGCATAAATCGGGTTGGCGATGGGCCAGCAGGAAGGCCTCGATGGGGCCGCGATTGAAGGACCAGCGCTCGACCAGAGGCTGGGTGGTCGCGCCGGACCACGACGCCCAGGCGCCCAGCGCCAGCAACGGGGCCGCCAGCCACGCCACCCATCCGGCGGGCACCCCTATCGCGCGCACCCGTTCGGCCACCACCTGCAGGACGCAGGCGGCACCCAGGCCGATCAGTACCGGCAGGATGGCCAGGGCCAGGTAGATGAACCGGACCTCCTTGTGCGGCACCGCCATATGCATCGCCACCACGACCAACGCGGCGATGGCCAGCGCCGGGGCCCGTGTCGCGCCGAACACCGCCAGGAACACGAAGACCGGCGCGGGACGGAACGCGGTCGTCAGATAGGCCGGGAAAAAGGACAACGGCTCGGTGCCCATGGCGGAGCTGACCCCGTCCACGGAATTGCGGATGAAATTGGCTCTTATAGCGTTTTCTGTTGGTATGGCCCCAGACCGATGGCTCCGAGGATCATGGCGGCCGAACTCGCGGTCTGACCCATCGCTTCCAAGGTCCGGCGCCATCCGAGATAGTTCGGGAGGTTTTTTGTGGCGACCCC
>CALQHT020000211.1 GCA_943330455.2 Nitrosovibrio sp. Nv4
ACCCGGACCTATTAACGTCCGGGTAGGCCCCGGAAATTCAAGCGACTAAAGAATCGCATTCCAAAGGCCGCGCCTTTGGTGGGGTCCAGGGGCAAAGCCCCTGGTCGGGGTCCGGGGCGGAAGCCCCGCCCTTACCACGCCCACCAGTGGCCGCCCGCCCCACCATAGGCTAAACTCCCCCGCGGAGCCCCAGGAGAGAACACCCCATGATCGACCTGCATTACTGGCCGACGCCGAACGGCAAGAAAGTGACGATCCTGCTGGAGGAAGCCGGCATCCCCTACAACATCGTCCCCTGCAATATCGGCCGGGGCGACCAATTCACCCCGGAATTCCTGAAGATGAACCCCAACCATCGCATGCCGGTGATGGTGGACCACGCGCCCGCCGGCGGCGGGGCGCCGATCTCCATCTTCGAATCCGGCGCGATCATGATGTATCTGGCCGAGAAATGCGGCCGCTTCTATCCCCAGGACGTCCGCGGCAAATACGCGGTGACGGAATGGCTGATCTGGCAGATGGCCAACCAGGGCCCGAAAAGCGGCGAGTGCGGCCATTTCCGTCGTCTCGGCGACAAGCAGGGCGACCAATCCTATGCCGTGCGCCGTTTCACCGATGAGGTGAACCGCATGTTCGGCGTGCTGAACAACCGCCTGTATGAGAGCAAGTATCTGGCCGGTGACACCTACTCCATCGCCGACATGATCTGCTATCCGTGGACGGTGAACTGGGCCGCGCAGGGCCAGGACATCGAGGAATTCAAGTATTTCAAGCGCTGGTTTGATGAGTTGGGCGCGCGTCCAGCCGTGCAGCGCGGCATGGCCGTGGGGGCCAACCTGTCGGAAGACATCACCAAGCTGCCGCCCGAGGAGCAGGAGCGGCGCGCGAAGATCATGTACAACCAGCGCGCTCGCCCGGTCCCGGCGGCCTAGAGCGCGCGTCCTTCGCCTCGGCACAGGCCATCCCGGCGTGTGCCGAACAGCGGCCCAATACAGAACAACCTCAACGCCAAAGTTGAACCGAAACAGGAGAGCCCCTTCATGGCCGAAGTCGAATGCTTCTTTGATTGCTCCAGCCCCTGGACCTATTTCGCGGTCCACAGCCTGCGCGAACTGGAAAAGGAAATCGGCGTCACCATCGCCTTCCGCCCGCATCTGGTCGGCGGTGTGTTCAACGCGGTCAATCCCAGCGTGCATAACTCGCGGGAGAAGCCGGTGGTGCCGAAGCAGGCCTACAACAAAAAGGACCAGCAGAACTGGGCGAGCTTTCTGGGCATCCGTATGCACTATCGGCCGACCGTGTTCCCGGTGAACGCCGTAAAGGTGATGCGGGCCTGCTGCCTGTTGGAGGGGACGGACCAGCTCGTGCCGTTCATGATGGCTGCGTTCGACGCCTATTGGGGCGACGACAAGGACATCTCTCAGGTCCCGGTCATCACCGAAATCTGCCAGAAGGCCGGTATCGACCCCAAGATGGTGCTGGAAGGGATCGAACAGCAGCCGGTCAAGGACAAGCTGCGCAACAACACGCAGGAACTGATCGATCGCGGCGGATTCGGCTCTCCCACCATCTTCGTGGGTGGCGACGACATGTATTTCGGCAATGACCGCATGCCGTTGATCCGCGACGCGGTGCTGCGGCGGCGGGCGAAATGAGCATCATTCTCGTCACGATCGACGATCGCGGCGAGGCCGGAACGGTCGCGCGCATCACCGTCAACAATGCCGAACAGCGCAATGCGCTCGGCAATGGCGGCAAGCGGGAACTGGCGGAGGCGTTTGAGCGCGTCTCCACCGATCCTCGCTTGCGCGTGGTCGTGCTGACGGGGGCAGGGGACCGGTCCTTCATCGGCGGGGCGAACATCAAGGAGATGTCGACCTTCGTGCAGCACGACGCATCAGAGGGGCCATCTCTGACGCATCGTGTGTGCGAGGCGATCCGGCGCGCACCGGTGCCGGTGATCGCACGGGTGAACGGCTATTGTTTCGGGGCCGGGCTGGAGATCGCCGCCGCCTGCGACATGCGCGCCGCCGTCGACACCGCGAAGTTCGGCATGCCAGAGGTGCTGTTCGGCTTGCCGTCCGGCATGGAGGCCTGCCTGCTGCCGCAACTGATCGGCTGGGGAAAGACCCGCGAACTGGTGTTCACCGGCCGCCACATCGATGCCGAGGAAGCCGCCGCTTGCGGTCTGGTCGAACGCCTTGTCGCGCCCGAAGACCTGAACGCGGCGGTGGAGGACTGGGTGGATGCGATCCTGTCAGCCGGTCCCAACGCCATCCGCGCTCAGAAGGAATTGATGCGTGATTGGGAGCGGATGTCGATCTCGGACGCGATCCAGCAGGGGATCCGTGCCGTCACCGCAGCGCATGGGACGGATGAAACGAAGCGGTTGATGGGCGCATTTGTGGAGAAACGGGCGCGGAAGGTGCGGTGAGGGGGCGATCCCGTTCCGCCCGGGGGCCGATGGTCCGCATGGGAATCGTTCCGAGCGGCTAGATTATGCCCTATTTCACGGGGACTATCGCACCATCGCGCAACTCAAACACAGCTTGGCGCGAGACGGTCGGGCAGCACCGTGGGTCGTTGGGACCGAGTTGTTTCATGTGGACGGTAATCCGCCCCCCGGCAACCGTGACGCGCTCCACGCCGTTGAGCGTGCCCGGTGGCTTTTTGTATTGCTGTACCGTTCCGTTTTCGTCGTAGAATACACCGAAGAATCGTTCATAGTAGTTGCCGCGACCACACCCTTCTACCGTATAGGCCGCAATCACCACCGGGCGCGGCGACCCGGCAAGAGGGCCACGGTAGTTTTCCGCAAAACCAAAGATGTCGCATCCAGGATTTCGCTTGGCGACATATTGCTGGATCGCAGCTGCTGATTGGGCATGTCCCAAACCGCAGTCCAGCAGGAGCGCAAAGCAGAACCCAAGAGCTGGCCCAAAAATTAGAGCCCCAACACGACGCATGATCGCTTTACCTTTTGTCGTGGAAAGCGGTTGCCCACGGAGTCACCGGAATGCGGGTCACCCCACAATTGACCCAGGTATTCGCCCTTCGGAGCTGGTTCGGCCGTGGGTCCGCAGGTCGAACCAATAGCAATCTCAAACCAAGATTGTCCGGGACGTGATACGAGAGGGGCGGCCTGAGCCGCCCCACCCGGTCCTACTTCGCCTGGAAGTTCGGCAACCGCCGCTCCCCCATCGCCTTGGTGCCTTCGCGGAAATCGGCCGTGTTGCGCAGCCAATCCTGCTCTTCATACTCACGTTCAGTCGCGCGGGCGACGGCTTCGGCCAGGCCCCGGCGCATGGTTTCGCGGGTGGACAGGATCGCCAGCGGCCCGGACCCAGCGATTTCAGTCGCCAGTTCCACCGCCCTCGCGCGGACCTGATCCAACGGCACGCAGTAATCGGCGAGCCCGATTTCCACGGCTTCCTCACCGGTGATCCGGCGGCCCGTGTACATCAGCAACGTGGCCTTCTGGGCCCCGATCAGGCGCGGCAGGGATTCGGTCAGACCGAACCCGGGATGGTAGTTCAGCCGGGTGAAGTTGACGGAAAACCGAGCCTCCGGGCAGGTGATCCGGAAATCGGCCGCGACCGCAAGACCGACACCGGCGCCCACGGCCGCGCCATGCACCGCGGCCACGATCGGCTTCGATGTCTTCCACAGCCGCTGGGCTTCCTTGTAAAGATGCCGGCCGCGCTTGGTGACTCGCGCCACTCCATCCGGGCCACGGCTGCCGAAATCGGCGCCGGCGCAGAAATGCTTGCCCTCGGCGCACAGCACGATGGCGCGGATGCCGGGCACCTTGTCGTAGATTTCCAGGGCGTCGGCAATTTCGCCCACCATGTCGGTATCGACGAAGTTGTTCGGGCCGCGGCGGACCTCGATGGTGGCGACAAAACCGTCCTCGCTGACGGCGATATGGTCATAGGCTTCGTGGTGCGTCATGGTTCCCTGCCCTGGTTGGCTTTTGCGATGCGTCGCTGGATGCCAGTTTATGGGCAAGCGTCCGGAACAACAATGCACGGGAGGAAACCCATGGCACGCCTGGACAGAAACGGGGTCGGCATCCATTACGAGGTGCATGGCAGCGGCCCCGCCGTGTTGCTCAGCCACGGCTACAGCGCCACCTGCCGCATGTGGGACGGGCAGATCGCTGCTTTCAAGGACAGCTACAAGATTATCGTCTGGGACATGCGCGGCCATGGGCAGAGCGACGTGCCCACCGATGCGGCCGCCTACTCGGAAGCCGCGACGGTCGGCGACATGAAGGCGATTCTGGATGTGTGCGGAGAAACCCAAGCGGTCATCGGAGGCCTTTCGCTCGGCGGCTACATGACCCTGGCCTTCCATCTGCGCCACGCGGCGACCTGCCGAGCGCTGATGCTGTTCGACACGGGGCCAGGATTCAAGAAGGACGAGGCGCGCGAGGCCTGGAACCAACGCTCCCGCGATCGCGCCGACGATCTGGAAGCGCGCGGGTTCGCGGCCCTGGGCGGCAGCGACGAAGTTCGCATGAGCCAGCACCGCTCTCCTTTGGGCCTTGCCGGAGCGGCACGCGGGATGCTGGCGCAGGAGAACGCCGGGGTTATCGAGTCTCTCCCGTCGATTGCGGTGCCGACCTTGGTGCTGGTCGGCGCCAACGACACCAATTTCCTCGCCGCGACGGATTATATGGCGGCGAAGATCCCCGGGGCGAAGAAGGCGATCATTCCCGACGCCGGCCATGCCGCGAACTTGCACCAGCCGGCGGCCTTCAATGTCGCGATGGGAGATTTTCTGAACGGATTGGGGTAGCACCCCAGTTCGAGCAACGGGCGGAAGACGGTTCGCCGTCCGTTGCATTCTCAATGGATCCGATACCAACCGCCCGCACCATCGACCCATGGACAGCCCCCCGCCGTTGCCGGATCCAGTCCGGCAACGACGGTACGGGGGGGTGATCCATGCACAGCCGGGCCGCCAGCGCAGCTCGCTATCCGACGCGCCGAGACGTTCGACCCGATTTGGCGCTGGTCGGTGCATAATCGGCACCCGGCTCGCTGTTCGCGGGCGCCTCCTCCGACGGGTCCGGAAAATGAATCACGATCCCCTGCATTCCCAGCATCCACCCCAGCGGATTGTTCGCCGCTCGGCTTGGCAGCATCCATGTGGGATCGAACTGGGTGGCTCCGAGCGCCTTGCGGACCAGTTTGGCCTTGGCGGCCGCGGTGCTGGAGGCGACTCCGAACTCGGCACAGACATCGGCCATCGCCATATAGGGCTTCGATGCCCGATCGGTCAGGAAGTTGACCTGCCCCAACGCATAGATCACGGCGCATGCCCAGGTCTGAGGCGCGCCGCTGGTCAACGGCGTGGGCCGCTTCCGGCACAAGGCAGCGATCGCGCGGCGCGACAACTCGGCGTATTCTTCGTTCAGATGCGCCGCGCAGAAACGGTCGGTCATTTCCGTCAGACCGTCGTAGACATACTCGACGCCCTTCGGAATTTTCATCGATTTGGGCGGAGGCATGGCACGATTTCCAATCTTGTCATGAGTTCACGGCCCGCCGAGTCAGGCACTATGCGAGGCAGCATTTCTTGTATTTCTTGCCGCTGCCGCAAGGGCAGGGGTCATTTCGGCCGACCTTGACGGATTTGACCGGCTCCTCGTCTATCTCGGTCTGAAACATCCCCTCCGGCTTCGCGAATGGCGTCCCATATCGAGCATGATAAAGAGGCTTGGGGGTCGCTCGTCGCTGGCGGAGGCCGAGCAGCATCTCGACATCTTCGACATCGCCGACGATCGAGATATCGACGGCGTCCCTGCGGAATGCGTCCCGGATTGGATCGATGGCCTCGACGGCCTTCATGTGGACGAGGGTGTTGACAGCGAAACCAAGGACCGACTCATCCTCGTCGGCCCGATTTTGCAAGGGATGGATCAGAATATCGATGCACGTCGCGCGCTGCTCGGGATGCCGAGATGCTATTTCCTTCAGGCCTTCCATGGCGACTGTCGCGGGTGTCGTGTGGATGGCCGGATCGGTCAGGAAGTTGGCAATCAGCGGAATCGCGGCGGGTCCGATCAGGCCGAATACGACCGGCAGTTCGCTGCTAGCGCCATCCTCGTCGCTGAAATCCTCCAGATTCAGGAAATCGAGCAAAGGCCCGATCGCGGCGACCATCCGCAATTGTCCCAGCGCCCGCCAGGCATGAACCCGAGCCCAGACCAACGGTCCATCGATATCGGCGCCTGCCAGGGCCTGATCGAGGAGGATGCGGAGCAGTTCGGGACCGTGCGCCTCGGTCAGCCCGTACTCGGCGACATAGTCGGGCCAAGTCTCTTCCCCGATACCGTCGGGTTCGTCGATTGCCAGCAGTTGCCGAACAGGGTCTGCGTAGTTGGCGGCGGCAGCGGCTTCGCTGGTCGTCAGGGTTTCAAACATGGGGCACCTGTCAGTCTGGCCGCCATTGCATCGGCGACTCGGGCGAGCTTGGGTGATTATACGACCGTGATCGACAGTAACTACCCGATGTTGTGGTCACGCGATGATCCGGCCCAATCTGTCGTAGTCGGACGGATCGTCCAGCCAGCGAACCGCGGCGCAGACTGGCACGGCTAGACGAACTTTCCGTGTAAGAACCCCAGCGCCGGCAGTGGTCGCCACGATCGCGGCAAATCCGCTCGCCTGATCGGCTTCACACTATAGATAGGCGCGGGCTGTCGGGCGGTGCGCAGAAAATGCGCATAGGCCTTAACCTGCTGTTCGCGCCACGCTTGGTCCGCCAAGGCCGCCAGGCGGCTGGGAAAGATTTCGGCCACCCGGGTGGTGCGCCCAACCGATGCAACGACCGCCCAGAGCGTGTCGTCGCGTATGCTGCTGAGGTTAATCGGCTCAACCATGGGCGAATGCTTGCCGGACCGCGCGAATAAGGCAAGAGGTTTGCGCGTGGAACTGCCCGATCAACTGCCAGATTCCCGCCAAATCGTCACCTTTGCCGCGCCATGCGTCCGTTCTGCCAGGCTGTCCGGGTGCGGCGATGGCTCATCGCGCCCGGTTTCGGCGACAATCAGAGCGTCCGGGGCGATCAGTCCGCTCGCCTTTAGGGCTGCCAGCGCCAGTGGGACCAAGCCTTGCCGGTAAGGCGGGTCCAGGAACACCAGACCGGCGGGTAGGGTCGTCGAGGGGCGCAACTTCAGCGCGTCGGCGGGAATGACCGTGCTGATGTCAGCGGCCTGACAGGCGCGGATATTCGCTCGCAGACAGGCCAGGGCAGTCGCGGCATTCTCGATGAACGTCGCGTGGCGGGCGCCGCGGGACAGAGCTTCCAGCCCCATCGCGCCGGTGCCGGCGAACACGTCCAGCACGGTTGCGTCGCGGATGGTCTCCGGCCCGGCCCAGGGTGCGTGCATCAGCATGTCGAACAGCGCCTGACGCACCCGATCCGCCGTCGGCCGGGTGGCTTCTCCGGTTGGAGCCGTCAGGGTGCGGCCACGCCAGCGTCCGGCGACGATCCGCAATCCTACCGCCGACTCGGTCTGGTAGGAACGGGCGCCACGTCGGCCGGCAATTGCTCGCGCAGGACGCGGGGCGGCACTTCCTCGATCGCGCCGCGGGGCATGGTGCCGAGCTGGAAGGGGCCGTAGGCGATGCGGATGAGGCGGGTGACGGAGAGGCCCAGATGCACCATCACGCGGCGGATTTCGCGGTTGCGGCCTTCCTTCAGGCTGACGGTCAGCCAGGCGTTCTCCCCCTTGCGCGAGTCGAGTTCCGCCTCGATCGCGCCGTAGCGGACACCTTCGACCGTGACCCCTTTGGCGAGCGATGCCAGGGCCTTGTCGTCAACAATCCCATGCACGCGGACTCGATAGCGGCGGATCCAGCCGGTTTCCGGCAGTTCCAACCGGCGCGCCAGGGCGCCGTCATTGGTCAGCAGCAGCAGACCCTCGCTGGTCAGGTCCAGGCGGCCGACGCTGATGACGCGGGGGAGTTGTTCTCGCAGCTTGTCGAAGACGGTGGGGCGGCCTTCCGGGTCGCGATGCGTCGTCACCAGCCCGTCCGGCTTGTGGTAGCGCCAGAGCCGGGTGCGTTCGGGCTCATCCACCACCTTGCCGTCGAACTGGACGATGTCGCCCTTGGTGACGAAGGTGGCCGGGTGGGAGACGACCGCGTTGTTGAGCTTGACCCGGCCCTCGGCCAGCAGACGTTCGACGTCGCGGCGGCTGGCAACGCCGGCACGGGCGAGCCATTTGGCGATGCGATCGCCGCGTTCGGTGGTCTCGCTCATTTGGCGCACGCGGCGATCAGGGCGTCGAAAATCCGGCGGTCGCCGGGGTCGATCAGGAATTCCGGGTGCCATTGGACGCCGAGGCAGAAGGCGTAGCGGCGGTCCTCGATCCCTTCGATCACCTGGTCGGGGGCGATGGCGTTGATGACGGCGTGCGGGCCGGGGGTGCGGACGGCCTGGTGATGGGCGGAGTTCACCTGCATGGTGGTGCTGCCGACGATCCGGTGCAGCAAAGTGCCGGGCGTGACGGCGATGGGGTGGCCGGGTTCGTTGCGCGGGTTGGGTTGTTCGTGCGCCAGGGCGTCCGGGATGGTATCGGGAATGTGCTGGATTAGTGTGCCTCCGAGCACCACCGCCAGAAGCTGCTGGCCGCCGCAGATGCCGAGGACGGGGAGGCCTCTTTCCAACGCCCCTTGGGTCAAGGCGAGTTCGGCGGCGGTGCGGCCTTCCTTGACGGTGACGGTGGCGTGGCGCTCGCCGCCGCCGTAGAGGGAGGGATCGACGTCGAACGCGCCGCCGGTGACGACCAGGGCGTCGATGCGGTCCAGGTAGTCGGGGGCGAGGCCGGCGTCATGCGGCAGGGTGACGGGCAGACCGCCGGCGGCGGCGATGGCGTCGGCGTAGTTTTGCCTGAGGGCGTACCAGGGGTATTTGGAGTAACCGCCGGGCTTTTCGGAATCGAGGGTCACGCCGATAAGGGGTCGCTTGGTCATGGGACGGTTGGTAGGGGTTTTTGGGGGGCGTTGGAAGGGCGGGGCTTCGCCCCGGACCCCACCAGGGGCTTTGCCCCTGGACCCCACCAAAGGCGACGGCCTTTGGAATGCGATTCTTTTGTGGTTTTCAGGACAGGGCCTGCACGGGCGTTTGACCGTCCGTGTAGGCCCTGTCCTGAAAACCACAATGTTCCGGTTCCAAGGGCCGTCGCCCTTGGCGGGTCCAGGGCAGAGCCCTGGCGGGGTCCGGGGCGGAGCCCCGCCCTTCCCATGACCCCCATGGACCTCGCCCTGACCGAAGCCCGCGCCGCCGCTGCCCGTGGCGAAGTCCCGGTCGGCGCCGTCGTCGTCGGCCCTGACGGCGCGATCCTGGCCAGCGCCGGCAACCGGGTGGAGGAAACCCACGACGCCTCCGCCCACGCCGAACTGCTGGCTTTGCGAGCGGCGGCCGCGGTTCGGGGCGATCCCAGGCTGCCGGACTGCGACCTGGTGGTAACCTTGGAGCCTTGCCCGATGTGCGCGCAGGCGATCAGCTTCTTCCGCATCCGACGGCTGGTGTTTGGCGCCTATGATCCCAAGGGCGGCGGGGTGGATCATGGCGCACGGGTGTTCGCGGCGTCGTCCTGCCATCACCGGCCGGAGGTGGTGGGTGGCGTGAGAGAGGCCGAGGCCGGGGCGTTGTTGCGGGCGTTCTTTGCGACGAAGCGGTCCTGACCGCTGCGGCAACCAATCATCCTGGCCGAATGACCCTTTCTCCTCCCCCGGCTCGGCTCTGCCCCGGGTTTCATCGTGCCGTTTTCGACGGTGGGTGTGCGACTTTGACCTTCGACGCTGGGGATATTGGGATGGAGCGGGGATCCTGGGGCAAGGGGATCGGCTGAATGTTTGCTTTTTGTTCTAGGTCGGGTGTGGGATCGGTGGCAAGTAAAAAGCGGATACCGGCGGTAAAATGCGGGTTTTAGAGGTCGAAATCCTCGGATTTTCGGTGTTTTGCCTGGGTTTTGGGCAATGGTTAAGAAAAACCACGAATGGTTAATTCTGCGCGAAACGGTAGGTTGGTGGTTTTTGCGGAAGCTCATATCCGGGTTTCGGATTGGGGTGTTGGTCTTTGATATGACGGGATTTATTGGGATTCGTAAGATTCTACTTTAAGTTCGGGTGTTTGGGCGATCCGTTCCGGTCAGGCGCGGATAAGGGGGGTGTTCGTTACGAACCAGTGCGGGACTCGGGGGGTATTGTTCCGGTTCCATGCGGTTAACCCGGTCGTTCATGATTGCGCGTGGATTGGGCAGGTGGCTGGTTTCCAGGCGGGGTGGTTCGGCCTGGGTCGGATGGGCCTGGGTGTGACGGGGGCGGGCGATCATGAGGCTCGCTGGCCTTGCGCGGGATGGACCTCACCGGGTCTGAGTCGCCCAACGGGTCACACCAGCCAGTGCTTGGGTCTTGGTCGGGAACAACCGAGTCGGCTGGGGCGATGGACCGGCCTTTCTCCGTCATGGTCGGCGCAGGCAGGCCATCCACGGCTTGCGGTGCCGGTCGAGAGAAAGGCGTGGATGGTGGGCTTCTGCCCATCATGACGGGGTTGGGCGTCCGTGCCCCACGTGGAGCAAGCATTTTCGGACAGGCCCCTGCCACTGACCGACATCGCCCCCTTTACCGTCATTGCCGGGCTTGATCCGGCAAGCGGTGCTGCAACGGCAGGGGGCGGGTTGCCGGGGGTATGAACCGGGCACATACCTGACAAAACAGACCGGGCACATGGTTGACAGTCCACGATCTACGGCAGGGAGGACCTGCCGATGGTTTGGAAAGTCACAGGTGTCATGGACGAGCGTATGCGATTTGTCAT
>CALQHT020000212.1 GCA_943330455.2 Nitrosovibrio sp. Nv4
ACGTGCCAGCAGACGCAAAGGACGCCACCAACGTATCCCTTCCTAGCCTATTCGGTTGTCAAAGAACGGAGACCGGAAACGCCTCTCACCCAGTTTTCGTGGGGTGGGAGGTTGAGTAACCTTTTGGAAGGTGTTTCCTCGACCAAGGCAGAGGAAGTTATCTTGTCTTTCCGGCGGAAGCAAGCGGAAAGTTTGCTCGCCGTCGGTGGAGGGGATGTAGGCCACGGCCGCCACCCGGTCAACAGGTAATTTTCACGCGATGTTCAAATCGCGTCGGCGATCGAGCCTTTCAGACCCGATGCCACTCCCGAAACCACGCCACAAAGCGCGGAATTCCGTCATCCAGCGCGGTCGAAGGCACGAATCCGGTCAGCGCATGAATCGCATCGATGGAGGCAAAAGTTTCCTCCACATCGACCGCCGGCCGCGGCGCGGACCGCACGATCGCCGACCGCCCCAGCGATTTTTCGAGCAATCGCACCAGGGTCAGCACCTCCTCGCCGCGGTTGTTGCCGATGTTCAGCAGCCGCTCGACGCCCACGGGCACATGGTCGAGCGCGCCGACAACGCCGCTGGTGATGTCGTCGATATAGGTGAAATCGCGTTTCAGCCGGCCACCATCGAACAAGGTGATCGTCTCCCCCGCCATGATCGCCCGGGCGAACCCGTAATAGGCCATGTCGGGTCGCCCCCAGGGCCCATACACCGTGAAAAACCGCAATCCGGTCTGCGGCAGCCCGAAGAGATGCGTATAGGCGTGGCTGATTAGCTCATCCGCCCGCTTGGTGGCGGCATACAGCGACACCGGCTCATCGACCCGGTCCGTCTCCCGGAACGGCATGCTCCGGTTGGCGCCGTACACGGACGACGTGCTCGCATACACTAGGTGTTCCAGCCGCTTCAGCCGTCGCGCCGCCTCCAGCATCACCAGATGGCCCATCACATTGGCCTGGATGTAGACGAACGGGTCCACCAAGGAGTGGCGCACCCCGGCCTGGGCCGCGAGATGCACGATATGGGTGATATCGCCATGCGACGCACACAGTGCATCGACCGCCTGGCGATCCGAAATATCCAGCCGATGAAACGCAAATCCCGGATGCGCGCTCAACCGGTCCAGACGCGCCTGTTTTAGCCGCAAGTCATAGTAATCGTTGAGATTATCCACTCCCAGCACGGTCTCGCCACGCGCCAGCAACGCCTGGGCGACATGATAGCCGATGAACCCTGCCGAACCGGTGAGCAGAACTTTCACGGGGTGGAGCGGCCGATCAGACGATCCTCCAGCAGTTCCAGAACCGCGTGGCCGAGTGCGATGTGGCATTCCTGGATCCGCGCGGTCTCGGTATCCGGGACGACCAGCGCATGATCGCAGCGAGACAACGCCGGCTCCCCGGTGCCGCCAAGAAGGCCCACGGTCACGATCCCCATCTCCCGCGCCGCATCCAGCGCCCGGATGATGTTGGCGGAACGGCCGGACGTGGTGATGCCGAACAACACGTCCCCTCGCCGCCCGAGGCCCCGCAACGGTCGCTCGAACACACGTTCGTAACCGTAGTCATTGCCGCCGGCGGTCAGTGCGGCCGGGTCCAATGTCAGGGCCAGAGCCGCGATCGACTCTCGTTCGACGTTGGGGCGCAGCCGGATCAACATCTCGGTCGCCAAATGCTGGCTGTCGGCCGCGGACCCGCCATTGCCACAGAACATCAGCTTGCCGCCCGCCCGCAGGCTGGTTTCGCAGGCATCCACCACGGCGATCACCGCGTCAGCCAGCTCGGTGGCTATCCGCTGCTTCAATGCCGCCGATTTCAGCATCATCGCCGCAAAGCGCGCTGTCTCGGTCATCGGATTCCTGGTCTCCATGGAAAGCGAGGCCCGCTTCTACACTGACCGGCAGGTCCATGCCACAGCTGGGTGGCGACGGCAGCAACGCTCATTGTGGTGCGGAACCGTCATATCGTCATCGTCGGGCTTGGCCTCGCAATCCCGGAAACTTCCAAAAATACAATAATTTCAATGAAAATGCCGACAGTGTTGCCCAAGGCAAGCCTTGGCACGACGATCTGGCACGACGATGAGGACGCCTCATTTGACCATCATGGAAATTGCTGTCGTGGTGGGCATCGCTCAGAGGATGCGGTTTTCCGAACCCCAGAGTGGGTCGTCGGGACCGGCCATGGATCCGATCAGCCATCACCACCGGCGCCGCCGCCGGTTGTCGGCCCCCTTTCCAACGGCCATCTCGGCGGGAAACCCGAAGCCAACGGAACCCAAATGCCCGCGACCCGTCAGTCCTCGACAACCTCATAGAGTTCCTCGGCATGCGGGGGAATGGTCAGCCCCACTGCACTCGCGCTCAACGCCCGCATCGCGTCGCTTTGCTTGAACCGGTCCAGATCGGCCAGGCTCTCCCACACCGTGACTACCTGATAGACGGATCCCGCATCTTGCTTGTGCAGCCGCCATATCCCGCGGCAACCGGGCTGGGCACGCATGCCCGGAAACCCAATCTCCCGCGTATAAGCCACCCAATCCCCCACCCGCTCGGCGTTCACCCGCATCGTCAGCACGCGCACCAGCATGACAGGCTCCTTTATTCGGCTGAAGCCGCTGCGGCAGGCTCCCGTCCCAGATAGGCGTCCAGCACCTCTCCCGACGGCCCGTCGGCCCGCACCTTACCCTGATCCAGCCACAGGACCCGAGAGCACCAGGCCCGCACGATCTCGTCCTGGTGGCTGGACAAGACGAGGATGTCCGCCCCTTTGACCATCTCTTCCAAGCGGTGGCGGGCCTTTTCCAGGAAGGCCGCATCCCCCGCCAGGAACCATTCGTCCATCAGCAGGATCTGCGGCTTGATGGCCGTCGCGAGGGCAAAGCCCAAACGCACCACCATCCCCGCCGAGTAAATCCGTACCGGCAGGTCGATGAAATCGCCCAGTTCCGCGAACTCCGCCACATCGTCTTCCAGGCGAGACAGCGACGCGTTCGGCAACCCGTTATATAACCCCCGCAGGCGTATATTCTCCCGCCCGGTGAGTTCGGCATTCATGCCAAGCGATGGATCGAGCAGCGCGTTCAGGCTGCCCTGGATCCGCATGCGGCCCATCACCGGCTCGTAAATCCCCGCGAGCACCCGCAACAGGGTCGTCTTGCCGGCGCCGTTGGATCCAACCAGGCCCAGCCGGTCACCGCTGCGCAGCTTCAGATGGATATCGCGCAACGCCTGCACGACGATCCGCTGCTGCTGATCCTTCGCCAACCGTCCGGCCGCCGCGGCGACCACCATCTTCTTCAGGCTGCGGGAACTGCCATGATACAGCGGGAAGAAGACCGAAATGCCTTCAACGTCGATACTGGCCTCGGTCGTCATATTCAAATCCAGAACGCCACACGCCCACGCGCGCGAATGAACAAAGCCCAGGACACCGCCCAAAGCGCCATGCTGAACAGGATGGCCCCAACCCAGACCAGCACCCCAGGGGTGTGGCCGAGAAGCGGCGCGCGGACGACCTCCATAAGGTCGAAAAACGGATTTAGCGGCAGTTTGGCCGCGCCGGTGCCCAATTGCTCAGGCTTCCAGATGACCGGGGTCAGGAAGAAGGCGATCTGCATGATGCTGTTTACGATCGGCTGAATGTCGCGAAACCGAGCACAGAACGCCCCCAGCAGCAGGGTCAGCGCCAACCCGTCCGCGATCCACAACACCAACCCAGGCAGGATCAGCAACCAGTTCCAGTTGGGCCAGACCGCGAAGATCCCGAACACGATCAGGATCACGATCACGTTATGCGCCAGCACGATGACGTTGCGGATCAGAGTGCGGATCGAAAACACGAAGAACGGCATCCGAACCGAGCGGATAATCGACTCCGCCTCGGTGAACGTCGTGCAAGCCTCGGAGACAAGCGACGACAGGAACGCCCAGAGCACCAACGACAGGCTGAGAAACGGCAGATATTCGCGGATTTCCATGCCGAACAACGCGGAATAAAGAAACCCGAGAGCCCCCACCATCACCCCGGTGGAGATCGTCAGCCACAGCGGACCCAGCATCGAGCCGCGATACCGCAGCCTGGTGTCCAACCAACCCAGGCTCCAGGCCAGCCGCCAAAGCCTCAGTCCACCGCGCAAGTCCTCGACCGCGAGCCTGTGCCGGCCGGCGGTGGACATATCGGCTTCGAATTCGAGGACCGCTGTCCTCGCAAGGGGTGTTGCGCCATTGTTCATGCGACGCAGGGCGATAAACCATCCCCCCCTGTCCGGCAACAGGCCAACACCCCGGTGTCAGCGGGCGGGGCTCAAGACCTGGGGCGAAACGCGGGTCCGAATTCCAGGGCCCATACGGCTGGTCCACCCGCCCGCTCACCGCTGCCTTCAAACAGATCGAATGCGACCCTATTCACGCCATGTTCCTCGCAAAATCTTGCTGGTGACGCCAAGCAGCGGACCGGGAAACCGGACCACAACCAGGATCACCGTCGATGGTATGCCTGCCGAATGTTCCAAACTTGTTCTTCAATTCCCGGCAGATTGCAAAAAACTTCAAATCCAGACTGCACGTCTTGCCTGAAAGAGCGATTTAGGATAAGGACTTACAGCAAGTTCCTGAACGAGCACCTTAGCGGCGGCCGACCGGTCGTCGTATCCCCAGGCTATTGCAGCCGCGCCACGCTCGCGTATCCGGGCGTGCACCACGACGGAGTATCCCGAGGATGTCGTCATTCAGGCGCCATGCCAGTCTCGTGCGGACCATCGGCGCCCTGATCGCGCTATCGGGACTCGCGGCCTGCTCGCAAGGTCCCAGCCAGAACGCCAAACAGGATACCGCGCGCTATCTGGCGCACGCTCACGGCAACTACACGCCGCCCGGACCGCCGGAAGATCCCTGGGGCCCCTATATCCGTTCTGCTTCGACCCGCTTCGACATGCCGGAATCGTGGGTCCGCGCCATCATACGCCAGGAATCGGGCGGACGGATGTATATGAATGGCAAGCTCATCACTTCCAGCGCCGGGGCCATGGGCCTGATGCAGGTGATGCCCGGCACCTATGGCGAACTGCGGGAGCGCTACGATCTCGGCGACGATCCGTTCCACCCACGCGACAACATTCTGGCCGGCGTTGCGTATATGCGGGAAATGTATGACATCTACGGCTCCCCCGGCTTCCTGGCCGCCTACAACGCAGGTCCCGGGCGGCTGGACGACTACCTGACCAACAATCGTGGACTGCCCGACGAGACCCGCAAATACGTCGCGATGATCGGCCCCAACCTGGCAGGCGACGCGCCGAGGGTCCGGTCCCCCGCCGAACAATACGCTATGAACGAGTTGCCGCTGAACATTCCGCCTGGCCCGCGCTATGGCCGAGGCGCGGTGCAACTGGCCAGCGCGTCTCCGAACTTTGCGTCGAGCGTCAGCCCGAGTACGACCTATGCAGCCACGCTTGGCAGCGGCCGGGTTCCGCCGCGGTCTCAGGTGGTGGAGGTCGCGCAATTGCCGACGCCGCCGCGGACGGCCGCGCCCATCCAGCCGCAGCAGTTCGCTATGGTCATGCCCCCCTCGCCTCCTCCGCAGCCCGCCGCACCAGCGCCCGCCCCCCAGGCCCGCGGTGGACTCGGCCTGATCTCATCGGCCAACGCGGCGGAAGCGAGCCCGATGCGCCGCTCGACCGCGGGGCCGGGCCAATGGGCGGTGCAGGTCGGCGCCTATGCCAATCAGAACCAGGCGCAGACCGCGTTGAGCACCGCGCGTGACCAGGCACGGTCCGAACTCGCGCTCGGCCGGGTCCAGGTCGGCAGTGTGAAGCAGCCTCATGGCGTCCTGTGGCGGGCGCGTGTCACGGGCCTGTCCCGTGAGACCGCGGTCCAGGCGTGCGAGAAACTGTCGCGTGGACGCACCGGCTGCATCGTGCTTTCGCCGGACGCACAATCGTAATTCCACCGGCCAGAACTCTTGATCGATAGCGTTCTTTCACCGCCCTCCTCCCCCCGTTATCGCCGGATTTAATCCAGCAATAACGGGGGAGAGGGGGCAGTTGGGTGGTATCTGGTGCTACGCCACCAACATGCCGGCCGTCTGATCCGCGAGCTGCCCCACCGCCTGGCTCATCGCCGCCACCAGTCCCGGTGTGCCCGCGGCCGGCGGCAAGACGGTGATCGTGATGGTCCGCGCGACGCTGGTTCTCCGGGTGACCGAGACCTGCGCGATCAGCACCACCGATCCCGACCGGTTTTGATCCATCCGCTGGATGTTGATGCCCAAAGTCGCGTCCGGAATGCCGGAAATGGCGCCGTTCTCCGAGAAAACCGTGCTGCCATCCAGGCGCTGCGTCAAATTCTGGATCGTCACGCGTGCCAGCATGGCGTCCAGCGGCTCCCCCCACCAGTCATTTCCCAGCACGTCCAGGCGGAAATCTTCCGAGGAGCGGACGATCTGCGACCGCTCCAGATAGCGTGCCAGAGCGATGGCCCGGAGTTCGATCGTGCGCGGCGCTCCGGGGCGGTTCTGCCCAGGCACGGCTTCCAAGGTGTAGAGATTCGGGTTGGGCGACGTACATGCCACCGGAGCCGCTGCCAGCAGCAGCAGCGCCCGCCGCCGGCCCAGAATGCAAAGTGTCATGGTCGTATCAGGGTCCTTGAGAGGTGCGGCCACGGATCAAAGCCTCGGGATGACGAGCCAGCAGGTCGGCCAGCACCCGGATGGATCGGGCGGCGTCAGACAATTGCACCATCAGGCGCGCAATGTCGCGATTGACCTGGGAATTCGCGCCGTAGCCGGTTTCCATCGATGCGATCAGCCGATCGGTGCGCTTGACCGCGTCATCCAACCCATTCGCGATCCCCGGGAGGCGGTTCAGCGCCGGTTCGATCCCGCGGTTGATGTTGGCGAACATGGTCTGCGTCGTCACCAACGTCGACTGCAACGACGCAATCGCCTGCTTCAGTTGCGGGTCGTTGGCCAACGCATTCGCACCCGCCAGCACACCGTTCAGATTCCGGCCGATTTCCTCGAATGGCAGGCTCCCCAGCCGGCTCATGAGATTGGTTGCCGCACTGACCACGTCCGATCCGCCATCTTCATAGATCGGCAGGATGAAAGCGTCCCCACGTCGGCCGAGGGTGGCGGGTTCCGCGAGCGGATAAAGTTCGAGGGATAGTTGCTTCTGGCCGGTGATCAGGCTGCCGCTTTCCAGCCGCACGCGCAGACCTCGCTGCACCAGGGCGCGTAACGCGGCTTCCACCTGGTCGGGCGACGGGGATGGCGCCTGGCTGATCCGGCCGGGCTCGATGGCGAACCGCACCGGGACGACGATGCCGGCGCTCTCCCGGTCGTATTCCAGCGTGACATCGTCCACCTCACCGATCTTCATGCCTTTCAAGGTGACGGACGCGCCTTTCTGCAGCCCGGCCACCGAGCCCCGGAAGATGGCCATCAGCGGCGCGCTGCGGGCGTAGAGGGCCGATTCCGCAGCATCCTTGCTGACGTACAGGGGAAACTCCTTGCGGGAAACACTGACCGGTGTGGTCTGCGCGTCCGTCAGCGTTTCGAACGCGATACCGCCAAGAACCAGGGCACGCAGGGATTCGAACTCCACCTGCAGCCCGTTGCTCCCAATCTTGACCGCTACGCCAGAGGCATTCCAGAAGCGCGAACTGTCATGCACATATTTGTCGAACGGCGCGCGGACGAAGGCGTGAATGGTGACGCTTTCGGCCATCGCCGAGACATCCCAGCCCAATACTTCGCCGACCGTGAAATCCCGGAAAAATATCGGCGATCCCAGGCTGAGCGATCCTATCCTTGCGGCTTTCAGCATGAACGTGCTGCCTGGCACTTCCGACGTCATGACCGGCGGATCCTCCAGCCCGACGAAGTTGCGCTTTGCCTCTCCCTCGGCGGCCGACGGTTGCAACTCGATATAGGCGCCTGAAACCAGGGTCTGCAGCCCGGTGAACGCTCCGGCGAAAAACCGTGGCTTGACGACCCAGAAGCGGGCCTTGTCGGTCAGCAGCGGTTCCGCCTCCCGGTTCATCCGCACCGTGAGGATCACGCGTTTCATGTCGGGGCTGAGGTCGACTTTCTGCACCACGCCCATGTCTACGTCCTTATGGCGGACATGAGACTGGTTCGCCGTCAGGCCCTCCGCGGTCTGGAACGAGATGGTGATGAGCGGTCCGCGCTGCGACAGGGTCGTCCAGACCAGCCAACCGCCGATCAATGCGGTGACGACCGGGATCGCCCAAACGACAGAAAACCGCCGCCGGCGACCAGTCTTGGAATGCAGCACGGCCGACGGGGGTTGCTCCGGGGTTTGGTCGCTCACACGTGCTCCTGTCGGGATGGTTCGGCGGTATCCCACATCAGCCGCGGGTCGAAGGATTCGGCCGCCAGCATGGTCAGAATAACGACGGCCGCAAAGGCTGTGGCGCCGCCACCTGGCTGGATTGTGGCGATGGCACCGAATTTCACCAAAGCGACCAAAATCGACACCATGAATATGTCGATCATCGACCACCGCCCGACCAGATCGACCATGCGATACAGCGTTGTCCGCTCGCGCAGGCGATCATTCCAGCCCATTTGGGTGGTGATCAGCAGAAATCCCAAACTGAAAAGCTTCAACATCGGCACCGCGACGCTGGCGGTAAACACCAGGGCGGCGAGCGGCCACATGCCCGCGGCCAGCAACTCATGCACGCCCCCCAGAATCGTGCTGGGCTGTCCCGCGCCAAGAGAGATCACCGTCAGAACCGGATACATATTCGCCGGAACATACAAGATCGCCGAGGCAAGCAGCAGGGCCCATGCCCGGGTGAGGCTGTTCGCTTTTCTGTGATGCAAGGCAAAACCGCAGCGCGGGCAATGCGCGCCATCCCGCCCCCGGCTGACCAGGCCACAGGTATGACATCCCATGCGGGTCAGGCGCGCACCGAGCGCCCCGGCGGCGCGTTCGGTTCTGGCGCGTTCAATTCTGACGCGTTGCGTTCCGGTGCGTTGCGCTTCGTGGCGCTCAATTTCTTCCCAGACTGCCTGACCGTCGAGGAACACATCGCCCCCGACCATGACAACCATCAGGCCGGCCAGGGCATAAAGCGCCACTCCCAGCTCGATTTGCACCATCGCACCCAGTTTCACGAAGGCAACGAACACGCCCAGCAGGTAGATCTCCACCATCGACCATGGCCTGAGGTGTTCGGCCCAGGCAAAGACCATCCGCAGCATCCTGGGGGGATTGGCCAGACGCAGACCGAGCAGGACCGTGAGTGTGCACAGGACCCGTCCAAGGGGAATCGCCACCGTGGTGATCGTGACGAGCAGGGCGAGTTCCCACATACCGCTTGCCTGCAAGCTTTGCGGGCCGCTGAACAAGGTGGCCATATGGTACTGACCGGCGGTGCTGACCGACAGCAGGGTCATCGCCGATCCCAAAAAGAACAGCATCAACGCCGCCAGATTGAGCGCGATGGGCAGACCGAACGGATCCACCCGGGTCTGGCGCAACACGGCATCGCAGCGCAAGCATGAGGCTCGCGTTCCTGGGCTCAGCGCGGGAACAACCTGGAACTGGCCACAGTCCTTGCATTCTCGCAGGCGCGGTTTGGTCTGGGCGTCCGTATGCACAGCATCACTGTCGGCGTGGATCAAGGGCGGCTGCACGAGGGATAGCCCTTCAATCGATGATGCATGCGCCATTCTATGTGGTTTCAATCGTCCCGCGGTTACGGCGAGACCGGTCTGGTGGTGGGTTTTTGGAGATCCGAATTATCCCAGAATCCCCGTGGTTGCGATAGGGCGGTCGCGCGTGTATACCGCCGCTCACCTCTCTGACTGGCCGGCGTAGCTCAGGGGTAGAGCAACTGATTCGTAATCAGTAGGTCCACAGTTCAATTCTGTGCGCCGGCACCAGCGAAATCAACGGGTTATGGTCTTCTGAACGTGCACAGCAACACACGCGCGATCGACCGGGCTTCATAGGGGCTTCAGATAAGGCCCAACACCCGCCGATTGACGATTAATATTCCCCGTTTGTTCGACAACCTTCACATTGTGATATTTTCAACGAATGTGCACATATCGGTGAACTGCCCTCGGGACACCGTGGATGCAATGGGGAGCAAACTGGGTGATAATCCGAAGCGCGCGGAATCGTCAGCCTAACGAGACGCGGCGCAACTCGTAATCTTCACCGGAGCGTCCCGCCCCCGACCGGGGCTGGACGCCGCAGCAGGACAATCGTGGCGCCGGGCATCTCGACTCCGGATGCATCAGCGACGATGCTTCAATTACAGGGCCATCAGGCATTTGCGGCTAGCGGGAATCACCCCACCCCCACCCCATTTATTGCCCACTTCCACCGATTTTGTGAATGGAGCATCGGCACAGGCAACATTTTCGACGGTTTGGGACCTCCGTCGGATGGAAGCTTTTTGGCCTTTACCAAGGCTCTCCGTTGTGGAAAAAGTTTCGGCTAACGGCGGTCAAAATTTTTCAAAATTTTGGACTGCCGGTCGAATTGTGTGGCATCGCTGCTGTGAGACCGGTGGCCCGCCGCCTAGCGGGAAGGAGCCAATGCGCATGGCGACGCTGTGGCACGCGCGAGATTCTCGGAATTTGGATCGAGACCACCGAAGGCGCGAAGTTCTGGATGAAGGTGTTCAACGACCTGAAGACCCGCGGCGTCAACGACATTCTGGGTGCGGCAAACGCCCTCCGGCACATCGGCGCGCTTCGCGAACCGATCGCGGTGACTGCCGGGCCGACGGGCATGCCGGCGGCACTGGCGGCGGTATTTCCCCGCACCACGTTGCAGACCTGCAT
>CALQHT020000213.1 GCA_943330455.2 Nitrosovibrio sp. Nv4
GCACCGCCCCTCACCGTCATTGCCAGGCTCGACGCGGCAACCCGCGCTTCAACGGTAGGGGGCGGGTTGCCGGATCAAGGCCGGCAATGACGGTGAGGGGACGCCTCGGTTGTAGCGATTATTCGTGTGCGTTGCCTCCATCGGACGCTTCGAGCCCTCGCGGGGTCAGGAAGCGCTGCAGCCGCCCGCCACCGGGACCCAGAGCCGACCAGGCGGCGGGAACCGTGAATTCGGCCAGGGCGCAGGTGGGAAACCCCTCGGTGACCGCGCGCAGGGCGGTTCGTTCGGCCTGGGTGGCGGGTGGCGCGGCGAGGGCGAGCGCCAGATCGTGCATCCCGGGATTATGCCCGATCAGCAGCACCGAACGAACGGTGTCGGCAACCCCACGCAAGGTCTCCAGCAGCAGGGTGGCGGAGGCGAGATAGAGCGTGTCCATCGGCTCGATCAGCGGGACATCGTCCCAGGGTTCCAGCGCTTCCAGGGTCCGCAGCGTGCGTTTCGCGGCGGAAACCAGGACCAGATCGGGGGCCAGGCCGTGCTCATGCATGGCAAGGCGCATGCGGGCGACCGAGCGGCGTCCGCGGTTGTTCAGCGGGCGGTCACGGTCGGGAAGGCTGGTGTCATCCCAGGATGACTTGGCGTGCCGGAGGAGGATGAGCTGGCGCATGGGCCAATTCTGCCACGCGTTCGCGTGCTTGTCGTCACCCGAGGATGCGCCCTCCGGCATTCACGCATCTCGGAATAGGATGCCGGATGGAGAAAAACCTCCTCCTCCCCTTGCGGGAGGGGGTTAGGGGGAGGGGTTATGGCGCATGAATATTGCGTGCAACCCCTCCCCTCGGCCCCCTCCCGCAAGGGGAGGAGGAGGTTTTTCTCCGCCGTAGAGATGTGCGAATTCGGTAGGGGGATGCGCGTGGCTTGGGCCGGTTTGCCGCTCAGGCAGGAAGGTCGATCCAGGACAGATGGCCGCCCTTGCCGGCGCCGGTGTCCACGAAGACGGCTTTGCCGCCCGCCTGGCCGTGGCGGACATAGGGGCGGCCGTCGGTGCTGCGTCGATCGTGACCACAATAGACCGTCAGGCCGCGGGGGATCCGGTCCACCCAGCGCAGGCTGCGCTCGGGATAGCCGTCCGGTTGCGTGCGCCCGGTCGGCTCGCCGAACAGGGCGCGGGACACCGGTCCGGATGGGCGTTCCAGCCCGTGTTCCGGTGCGATCTGGTCCAGCATCGCCGTATGAAACCCCCCATGCACGAAGAACGCGCGTCCGTGCTGCAGCCAGGCCGGCGCGCGCGCGGCTTCGAGCTGGATGCGCGCGCGCAGGGGGGCATCCAACTGCTCGATGGTTTCGCGCAGCACCGGTTCCATCCGCACGGGCTGTCCGGCCAAGGCGCGCGCCAGTTTCAGATCGTGATTGCCCAGCAGGAAGAGGCCGCGGCCCTGGTCGATCAGCTCGAACATGATGCGCAGCGTGGCGGCGCTGTCCGGCCCATGGTCGATCAGATCGCCGAGCTGGACGATGAAACGATCGGTTGCGGCGGCGTAGGCGAAGGCGACGGCATCACCGTGAACATCGCCGACGACGCGCAGATTGGCGGTGGGAGGTATGCGGGGCGGGTTCATCTGAACGTGAGAACATAGGCGCTTGGGCGGGCCGATTCCAGCGCCAAGCAAAGAAACCGCCGATCGCGGTTCCATCTTGCCGTTCGGCTGGGCGTGCGCGGGTGGTTTTATCCGAATTGCACGATAGGCGAGAAGGGTCTGTATAAATTACAATCTAAAGTATTATTTTGGCATTCAATCTTTGGTTGAGTCTCGGGTCCGATCCCACAACTTGAAGGTATTCCGTATCTTTAACACGTCCATTGGGTATTTTTGATTATTATATTGTCATATTGTGTATTATTAATACAATTCTGACCTAATTGAAACTTGTGCGGCGGCGGCCCGCATGACACATTGTTCACGTCGATGTGAGCCAAGCATATCGGCCCGTGCCGCAAGGCGCGTCACGACAATCCGCGCCCGTCTTCGATCCCAACCGAACGGGACAGGCAAGCGCATGGGGCATTTTGCCGGAAGTGTCGACCAAGGTCGATCGCGGGACGTCCGTGTCAATGGCACGAACCGCGAAAGGCCCCGACATGATCGGCCTTGAGGAGTAGGACGCGATGATGGACGACTGGATGGCACAAGCGGACGTCATGATCCTTGACCGCCAGGAGTTCTTCAGCGCCGGCCTCGTTTCCTTCCTGCAAGCCGCCCATCCCGATTGGCGTTTCGCCGTGCTGGACGACCTGGACGACCTGGACGATCTGCTCGACAATGCGATGATATCGCCCACCGCGGTGGTCCTCATCGATCTCGATCTGCCGGAGCTTGGCGGCCTGGCCGGGCTCGCTACCTTGCATGCGGCGCATCCGGAGCACAGCTTCATCGGTCTCGCCGGTGACGATAACCGGCCGTCGATCCTGGCCACGCTTTCGGCGGGCGCGAGCGGCTATATCCAGCGCAACGCCAACCCGATGCAGTTCCTGCGCGGGGTGGAGGCGGTGATGGCCGGCGGTGTCTTCGCGCCGGCGTCCCTGACCGGCGGCGTTAAATTGGAGGTGATCGCCCCACCCGCGCCGATCGCCAACGATACGCATGATCTGTCCGCCGTCCCGAACCTGACCGAACGTCAACGCGACGTCTTCCAGTTGTTGGTCGAAGGCTGCCCGACCAAGACGATTGCCCGTCGGCTCAATCTTGGCGTCGGAACGGTCAAGGTCCATCTGGCGGGGATCTATCGCACCCTCGGCGCCAGCAGCCGCCTCGAAGCCGTCAGCAAGGTCCAGCGCAGCTACGCGATGGCGAGCTGACAGAGCCGCTTTCCCCGAACAAGAACTCATCGCCGGCGCGACCGGGTGGCCGATCACCGCTGCGACGTCACCTTTGTCAGCGCATCCAACGCGCGCGCTCGCCCGGCCGCCAGATCGACGATGGGTGACGGATACGGATTGCCGGCACGCGAGCCGGTCAACAGCGCCACACCCGGGATTTGCCAAGGCGCATGCACGGACGGCCCGGGCAAGTGGGCGAGTTCGGGCACATAGCGCCGGACATAGCTGCCGTCCGGATCGTAGGTGCGGCCCTGCAGCACCGGGTTGAACACCCGGAAATAGGGCGCGGCATCCGCTCCGCAGCCCGCGACCCATTGCCAGCCGGCGCTGTTGTTTGCCAGGTCGGCATCGACCAGGGTGTCCCAGAACCACCGCGCTCCATGGCGCCAATCGATCAGCAGATGCTTGACCAGGAAGCTGGCGACGATCATCCGCACGCGATTATGCATCCACCCGGTCTGCCATAATTGTCGCATCCCGGCATCGACGATCGGGATGCCGGTCCGCCCGGTCTGCCAGGCACGCAATCCGGCGGGATCGTCACGCCACGGCATGGCGGCAAAGGCCGAGCGGAGCGGCTGGTCGGACATGGTGGGGTGATGCCATAGCAGGTGAATGGCGAATTCCCGCCACAGCAATTCGCGCAGGAATTTTTCCCGCCCCGGTGTCGGCGGCGTCGCCTGCACCGCGTGCCAGACCTGAGACGCGGAGATTTCCCCGAAATGCAAATAGGGCGACAGCGTGGACGTCGCCTCGATATCCGGTCGGTCCCGGCGGCCCGCGTAATCGGCCAATTGGTTTGCCACGAACCGGCGCAGACGGTCGGCGGCTTCGGCCTCTCCCGGCTGCCAGCTCGCCCGCAGGCCTCCCGCCCAATCCGGTGCCGTGGGCAGAAGGTCCCAATCGGGCAATCGGTCGGAGTCCGGTGGTAACGGGGATGGAATCCGCTCGGGTGCGGGAAGTGGCCGAGGCGGTGGCGGCAACGCAAGGCAGGCGTTGGAGAACGGGGTGTAGACGGCATAGGCGCCGCCGGATTTGGAGCGCACCGCATCCGGGTGAAACAGCATCGTCGTCCGCATCCGGTGCAGTCGGATCGGCTGGAGGCTTGCCGCCAACGCGGTGTCCAGCTGACGCGCCGACGGATCGGGCGAACCGCCGGTGAACACCGCGGTCGCGCCCGTCTCCTGGATCAGGTGAGGCAGCACGGTTTGGGTGGGGCCTCGCCGCAGGACCAGACAGGCGCCGCGTTGCGTCAGGTCTCGTGCCAGAGCGGTCAGGCTGTGGTGCAGCCACCAGCGCGACGCCGCGCCGTGAGCCCACGCAGCTTGGGCCGTGTCGTCGAGGATATAGACCGGCAGGACCGGTTGTCCCGTCGCGAGCGCGGCCTGCAACGCGGCGTGATCGGACAACCGCAGATCATTGCGGAACCATAGGATGACAGGTGGGGGTGGGGGCATTGGCAATGTTACCCCCTTCGGCGCCGATGACGAGCAAGCCGTTCGGCCTTCCCGGTCAGGTGGCCCAATCAGCCGGCCCCCATCAGGCAGCCCCCATCATGCGGCCATCGTCAGGCGCTTCACGAAGGCGGACCAGCGGTGCCGGCGCATTTCGCTGCGCGCCTTCCCGTCCGTCGTCATGTAATTCAACTGCACGCTGTGCCGAGGTCCCACAAAGATCCGATGCCCGTGCCAGGTCGTCGGCCCGTTCGGGAAGATCAGCAGGGTGCCGTTCACGGGCGGCACCTCCACCGCGTAATCTTCCAGATCGTCCGGCCCGCGCAGCAGGCGCAGGCAGCCATCCTGATGCGCGAAGGCTTCGGTTTCCCGGTTCAGATACAGCAGCACCGTCACCCGCTTGGCCAGCGAATCGCAATGGATGCGACCGTCCCGCGCGCTCGTCCAGCCGCGCAGGGTCAGCATGGTCGGCGCATCGGACAGGTCCAGGCCGAATTTCGAGGCGATGGCCTGCCGCAGACGCGGGCCCTCCATCGCCTCCATCAATGCGGCGGCGTCGGGGCCCAGAGGCACCGAGTCGATCGGGAACGACCCTGATTTGTTCAGGCTGGGCAGGCCGGCGGCGACCGCGCTCAGGCTGTCGGGGGGCACGAAGTTCGGGACGACCACATGCGGGAACGGGTCCAGCGTGGGCTGTGCTGCGTCCAGTCTTGCGTAGTCCAGGTCGATCATGGTGCCTTCCGAGGTTCGGCGGTGCGGCTTAGCAGCAGCGCCTCGGCCAGTTCAATCAGATCGTCGGGCCAGTAGGTTTCTGGCCGCGGCCGTTCCACCGCCATGCCGACATCCGGGCGGCAGGTCAGCACCGGCATCACCCATCGAGTCGGAAACGCCAGGCGCCCGTCGGCCGCGCCGAGGAGCGCGCCCGTGATGGCGGCGTTGGTGTCAGTGTCACCGCCGTGGGCGATGGTTTGCACCAACGCGGTCTCGGCATCGATGCCGGATGCGAGATGGGCGAACGCGTTTTGCAGGGCCACCAGTACGAAGCCCGTGAAGCTCTCGAAATCCGCGGGTCCCTGGCCCTGGGCGGCTTGCGACAGCGCGGCCACGACGGGTTCGCCGCCGGGGACCTCTCGCGCAACCTGGAGCGCGACCTGTGCCATCTCCGCCCGATCGCCGCCCTGGATGCCTGCGGCGATGGCGGCGGCGAAGGCCCCGCACGCCGCCTGGCACACCGGATGCGGGTGGGACAGGCGGGAATCCCGCATCGCCGCCTCGGCCGCCATCGCCACCGATCCGGCCCACAGGCCGATCGGCGCCACTCGCATCAGCGACCCGTTGCTGCGGCTGGCTCGATCCGCGGCGGCTTCCGCGGCGGCGGCCGGGTGCTCGGTATCGTCCACGGCGGCGGCAAAGGCGCGCGCGCTGGTCGGTCCGCAGGAGAAGGGTGCGGACCGGTACCAATCCGCATAGGCATGAGCGACGCTGTCGGGATCGTAGTCGGATTGGCCCAGCAAGGCGCGGGCCAGTGCCATGGCCAGTTCTGAATCGTCGGTCGGCTGGCCGGCGATCGTGTTCCAGACCGGGCCATCGAACAGATGTCGCACGCCGTCCGGGTGGGTCCGGACGATCTCGGCCGCACTCTGCCCTTCGACCTGGCCGCCGAGACTGTCCCCGATGACCAGGCCCAGCAGGCAGCCCACGGCACGATCCAGAGCGGTCGATTCCGCCGCGCGCGGCCAGGTCAGGGTGACCCTTGGCTCCCGCCTTGTTTCCGTGCTGCCGCGCCAGGCGCGACCGCGCAGGATCGCCACGGCCTGGGGTGCGCCGCCGAAACAGGCGGACGGGCGGCTTTCGCCCATCTCGTTATAGGTGACGGGTTCGCCGTCCTCGGCTACCAGAATGCCGCCGGCCGCGGTCAACAAGGCGTGGCCGGCCGCGATGTCCAGCGCGTTGACCGGGCGCAAGGTCTGGGTGGCAATGCCGTCGCCGACCGCGATCCGGGCGAGCCGATAGGCGATCGAGGGCAGGGGCATGAACCGGGCCGGCGCGCAGGCGATGGAGTTCCAGACCGGGCGCTGCCAGACCCCGTGATTGAGAAACACCACATCGTCGGCCGCGAGACCGCGCTCCCGCAGGTCGATCGAGACCGGAACGCCGTTGCGGGTGATGCCGCCGCCCTCGGCCCAGGCGATCATGTCCGGGCCACGGTCGGGGCAGAGCGGGGCGAACACCACGCCCAGCACCGGGATGCCCTGGCGCAGGAGTGCCACCGAGACGGCGCTGCCGCGTTTGCCTTCCAGGAAGGCGCGGGTGCCGTCATGCGGATCGACCACCCAGCAGAGCCCGTTGGCTTCGGCGGCGACGACACCGGCTTCCTCGCCCACGAAGCGGGCGGGCACCAGGGCGATAAGGAGATCGCGGAGGTAGAGTTCGACCTCGTGGTCGATCGGGGCGGTGACGTGGTCGATCAGGCGGGGGCCGCCGGGGAGGGCGAATTCCTCGGCGATGCGACGTCCGGCCTCGGCGACGGCGGCGATGACATCCGGGAGGATCGTCTGGGGGTCGATGGTCACGGTCGCTCCTGTTTGTGCGGGTGGGAGTGTAGGCGGGAATGGCGGGGGCGCTAAGGGCGGGGCTTCCGCCCCGGACCCCGACCAGGGGCTTTGCCCCTGGACCCCACCAAGGGCGACGGCCCTTGGAACCCGGACCATTGTCGTTTGAATTCCTGGGGCCTACCGGGGCGGTGATAGGTCCGGGTAGGCCCCAGGAATTCAAACGACAAAAGAATCGCATTCCAAAGGCCGCGCCTTTGGCGGGTCCAGGGCAGAGCCCTGGTCGGGGTCCGGGGCGGAAGCCCCGCGCCTCAGTCCGCCGCCTCCGCATAACTCTCCAACGGCTCGCACGTACAGATCAGATTCCGATCCCCGTAGACATTGTCCACCCGTTTCACCGGCGGCCAATACTTCGACGATGCCACCCACGGCAGCGGGAACGCCGCCTGCTCCCGCGTGTAGGCATGGGTCCAGACCGAGGCCATGACCTCCGCGGCGGTGTGAGGCGCGTGCTTCAATGGATTGTCGGCCCGGTCCTGCTGTCCGGCCCCGATCGCCGCGATTTCGGCGCGGATCGCGACCATTGCCTCGCAGAACCTATCGATTTCGGCACGCGACTCGCTTTCGGTCGGTTCGATCATCAAGGTGCCGGCAACCGGCCAGGACATGGTGGGCGCGTGGTAGCCGTAGTCCTGCAGGCGCTTGGCGATGTCTTCGACCATGATCCCGGCCTCCGCCTGGAAGCCGCGGCAGTCGATGATGCATTCATGCGCCACCATCCCGCCCGGCCCCGAATACAGGATCGGGTAATGATCGCGCAGCCGATGCGCGATGTAGTTGGCGTTCAGGATCGCAACCTCGGTCGCGCGTTTCAGGCCGGCGGCCCCCATCATGCGGATATAGGCATAGGAGATCGGCAGAATCAGCGCGCTGCCGAACGGCGCGGCCGAGACCGGTCCAAACCCGCTCGCCGGTCCCGCATCCGCGCGCAACGGATGGTTCGGCAGATGCGGCACCAGATGCGCGGCAACCCCGATCGGCCCCACCCCGGGACCGCCGCCGCCATGCGGAATGCAGAACGTCTTGTGCAGGTTCAGATGGCAGACATCCGCCCCGATCAGTGCCGGCGAGGTCAGCCCCACCTGCGCGTTCATGTTGGCGCCGTCCATGTAGACCTGCCCGCCGGCGTCATGCACCACGGCGCAGATATCGCGGATCGCCGCCTCGAACACGCCATGGGTGGACGGATAGGTGACCATCAGTGCCGCCAGTTTGTCGGCGTGCTGGGCCGCTTTGGCGCGCAAATCGGCCAGATCGACATTGCCATCCTTGTCGCAGCCGACCACCACCACCCGCAGCCCGGCCATCGCCGCGCTGGCCGGATTGGTGCCGTGGGCAGAGGACGGGATCAGGCAGATATCGCGATGCGCCTGGCCCTGCGCCTCCTGATAGGCGCGGATCGCCAGCAGCCCGGCATACTCGCCCTGGGAGCCGGCGTTGGGTTGTAGGGACACGGCGGCGAACCCGGTGGCTTCGCGTAACCAGTCGGCCAGACGTTGGATCAGGGTGGTGAAGCCCTCGGTCTGATCGGCGGGAGCGAACGGGTGCATGTCCGCGAAGCCAGGCAAGGTGATGGGGATCATCTCCGCCGTGGCGTTCAGCTTCATGGTGCAGGACCCCAAGGGAATCATGCTGCGGTTGAGCGCGATGTCCTTGTCTTCCAGCCGTTTCAGGTAGCGCAGCATTTCGTGTTCGGCATGGTACAGCCCGAACACGGCTTGTTGCAGAAACGCGGAACGGCGGGTCATGGACGCGGGCACGCCGCCTTCGGTGTCGGCCAATATCCCGCCGAGGACCGTTGCCAGAGTCTCAAGGTCCGCGCGTGTGACCGTTTCATCGAGAGCGATCGCAACCGCACCCGCATCGACCCGACGCAGGTTGAACCCGGCGGCCAGGGCGTCGGCCATCAGGCGGTCCGCGTCGGCGGTTTCCACCACAATCGTATCGAAAAACGCCTCGTGCCGGATCCGGTGGCCGCCACGCAGCGCGCAGCCGGCCAGCAGTCGGGCTTGCAGACTGACCCGGCGCGCGATGCGGGTGAGGCCGGTCGGACCGTGCCAAACGGCATAGAAGCCGGCAATGACCGCCAGCAACACCTGGGCGGTGCAGATGTTGGAGGTCGCTTTCTCACGCCGGATATGCTGCTCCCGCGTTTGCAGCGCCAGGCGCATCGCGGGGTGCCCAGCGGCATCGACCGACACGCCGACCAACCGCCCCGGCATCGCTCGCTTGAAGCTGTCACGGGTTGCGAAATACCCGGCATGCGGGCCGCCAAAGCCCATCGGCACGCCGAAGCGCTGAGACGAGCCGACGACGATATCCGCCCCCATCTCTCCCGGCGGAGTCAGCAGAGTCAGCGCGAGCGGATCGGCGGCGACGATGGCCAGGGCGGCAACCTCATGCGCGGCGGCTATTTCGGCCGACAGGTCGCGCACCGCGCCGGTGGATCCCGGATATTGCAACAACACGGCAAACGGTTTGGCCGCCCGGATCGCCGCCCCATCGGCCGGCGCGACATCGACCAGGGTTATCCCCAATGGGCGCGCCCGTGTGGCCAGCACCGCGCGGGTCTGCGGATGCAGGTCGGCCGCGACCGCGATCACGTCGGATTTCGACTTGCTGAGCGCGTGGGCCATGGCCATCGCCTCGGCCGCGGCGGTGGCTTCATCCAGCAGGGAGGCGTTGGCGATCTCCATGCCGGTCAGTTCGCAGATCATGGTCTGGAAGTTCAGCAGCGCTTCCAGGCGCCCCTGCGCGATTTCGGCCTGGTACGGGGTGTAGGCGGTGTACCAACCCGGATTCTCCAGCACATTGCGAAGTATCACCGGAGGCGTGACGGTGCCATGATACCCCATCCCGATCAGCGACTTCCTCAGCACATTGCGATCCGCCAGACCGCGCAGTTCCGCGATCGTGGCGGCCTCGTCGATCGCCGGAGGCAACGCCATGGTCAGGTTGGACCGGATCGTCGCCGGCACCGTCTTCGCAGCGACATCGTCTAACGACGCGGCTCCGATCGCAGCCAACATCGCGGCCAGATCGTCCTCCGACGGGCCAATATGCCGGCGCACGAACCCGTCGGCTTCTTCCAATGCGGCAAGTTCGGCCATGGGATCCATGATCAGAGTGTCTCCAGGAATTCGTCGTAGGCGTCCTGATCCATCAGTTCCTCGAAGCTGTCCGGATCGTCGAGTTCCAGACGGAAGAACCAACCCTCGCCTTCCGCGTCGTTGTTCACGATCGACGGGTCCTCGGTGATGGTGTCGTTGATTTCGGCCACCTTGCCGGCCAGCGGGGCGTAAACGTCGGACGCCGCCTTGACGCTTTCGACGACGGCACAGGCCTCGTTGGCCACGACTTCCCGCTGCAGCTCCGGCAATTCGATGAAGACCAGTTCGCCCAGTTGTTCCTGGGCGTGGTCGGTGATGCCGACGGTGGCGATGTCGCCATCGAGCATGATCCATTCATGATCCTTGGTGAAACGCTTGTCTGTGGTTTTCTTAGCCATCGGTCGGATTCCTCTTTGTTTCTGTCGGGATTGGAAGTTCACACCAGCGGCCCGGACCAGTGACCAATGGGCTTCCCCTCACCGTCATTGGCGGGCTCGACCCGGCAGCCCTCGCTTCGACGGTGGAGGCGGGTTGCCGGGTCGAGCCCGCCAATGACGGTAAGGGGAGGCTATCGGTCATTGTTTCCAGCAGTTGGTATTGCGCCAGCCACCCAGCCGCATTGACCCACGGTCCTCCCCCTCACCGTCATCGCCGAGCTTGA
>CALQHT020000214.1 GCA_943330455.2 Nitrosovibrio sp. Nv4
GCCGACACGGACGTTGAAACGCCATGGTCGGCCCCCTTTCCCCCCTGACCCAACTGATCGCGGTCCAGGGGCCGTAGCCCCTGGTGGGTTCGAAGGGCAAAGCCCTCGCGGGGTTTGGGGCAGAGCCCCAAGGCTTCTGCTTCCCCGATCGCGCGCCACCCTTGCGTTCCCGCTCCGACGGTTTCAGTGTCCCGCCCGATGTTTTTCTCGCCCCCCAAGGAAATCGAAGCCCGCGTCCTGACGCGTATGCCGGACCATTTTCGTCGCCTGGAGCGCACCGAATGGGCCGACGCCAACCGCGGTGGGGAGCCGGTGGATTGCTTCCTCGAAGGCCCGTGTTTTGACGCCCAGGGCCGCCTCTATGTCGTCGACATCCCGCACGGTCGCATCTTCCGGATCGAGGACGGCGGATGGACCGAAATCACCGCCTATCCCGGCTGGCCGAACGGGTTGAAGGTGCAACCGGACGGTATCCTGCTGGCGGCGGACTACCGGCACGGGCTGGTGCGGATCGATCCGGGCAACGGCGCCACATCGGCCGTGCTGCAAACCGTCATGAGCGAGAGCTTCAAGGGTCTGAACGACCTGACCTTGCACGACGACGAATCGATCCTGTTCACCGACCAGGGCCAGACCGGCCTGCAGGACCCCTCCGGGCGAGTCTGGCGGCTGCACCGGGACGGCAGGCTGGACCGGCTGATCTCGACCGGTCCAAGCCCCAACGGGCTGGTGCTGAACACCGCGCAAACCCACCTTTATGTGGCGATGACCCGGTCCAGCGAGGTTTGGCGGTTCCAGTTGCGCCCCGACGCCGTGGTGGCCAAGGCCCAGTGTTTTGCGCGCGTGCCGCCTGGCTTGGCGGGGCCGGACGGGTTGGCCATGGACAGCGCGGACCGGCTCTATATCGCCAATCCCGGCCATGGCTGCGTCTGGGTGATCGACCCGTTCGGCATGCCGCTGTATCGTATTCAATCCAGCCACGGTCGGATGACCACCAACTGCGCGCTGACCCCAGACGAGCGCGGGCTGGTCATCACCGAATCCGAAACCGGCACCATCCTGATCGCGGAGATACCCCCACCATGAGCGCCTCCTCCCAATCCGGCGAATTCGTTTCCATCTGCGAGGTCGGCCCGCGGGACGGGCTGCAAATCGCCAAGACCCGCATGACCACCGATGACAAGGTCGCGTGGATCAAGTCCATCGCCGCCGCCGGGGTGCCGGAAATCGAGGTCGGCAGCTTCGTGCCGCCGCGGGTGATCCCGCAGCTTTCCGACACGGCCGAGGTCGTGTCTCGCGTACTGGCGGAAATCCCCGATCTGGTGGTGCAGGCCTTGGCGCCCAACCTGCGCGGCGCGCAGAACGCCTACAACGCGGGTGTGCACAAGATCAGCATGCCGATTTCCATCAGCGAGGCGCATAGCCGAGCGAATTTGAACCGGTCGACGGCTGATTCGATCGAGGTGATGCGAGCGGTGATGGACTGGATGAAGGCCCAGCCGCGCCATGTGCCGGTGATCGTCGGCGGGTCGACGGCGTTCGGCTGCTCCATGGACGGCGTGGTGACGACCGCGCAGACGGTGGCCATGTGCAAGGGCCTTGTAGGCGCCGGCGTGGAGCACATCATGCTGGCAGATACAGTCGGGTACGCCCATCCGGCTCAGGTGCGCGAAGTGGTCCGCGCGGTGCGGGAGGAGATTGGACCGGCACTTTACGGCCTGCACTTGCACGATACCTGCGGGTTGGGCATCGCCAATGCGCTGGCAGGGCTGGAGGAAGGCATCCGCGCCTATGATTCCTGCCTGGCCGGTCTGGGCGGATGTCCCTATGCGCCGGGCGCGTCGGGCAATGTGGTGACCGAGGATCTGGTGTTCATGCTGGAAAGCATGGGTTTCCGCACTGGGATCGACCTCGAAAAACTGTTTGAATCCCGCAAGGTCCTGCATGCCGGGCTGCCGGCGGAACCGCTGAACGGGCAGGTCTCCAAGGCCGGTCTGCCACCCACCTTCCGTCGCGCCGCGTAAGCGGTCACGCACACTGGCGACCTGACTGACAGGGCCGTGGCCCCGATCGCGACACATGGGTCCCCCGCCGCGCGCGATGGGGGACCCGGATCAACGGGCGCGTTTGCCGATCACCAGGACCAATTGGCGAGGCCGGCATGCTCCGGTGTCAATTACTCACGATTGATCCGTGTCGTTGGTTTTGCGGGGATCGCGGCACATGTCTCGCTCTCCGCGCCATGGTGGGCGCAGGCCCACGATCCACGACCGCCTTGCTCCCAACAGCGGAAAGTCGTGGATGGCGGCCCGGCACCCGCCATGACGGTGAGAGACCGGCAATCCAATCCCCGCATTTTGATCTACTCGGCATAGCAGGCGCGAACCCACGGACCGACGTCGAACAATTCGCTGATCGGCAGTCGCTTGCGGCACCGGATACCCCATGCGATGTCGTGGCCACCACTGACAAACCGAGGGCATCATGGCACCCGCCCCTTCAGGCCCCACCCGTCGCGGCCTGCTGAAATCCACGGGACTGCTCGCCGCGGCTCCTCTGGCCGCCGCGGCTTGGTCCCGACCCACGATCGCGGCCCCGGTCTTCTCGGGCAATCCATTCACGTTGGGTGTCGCATCGGGCGATCCGGTGGCGGATGGCTTCGTCCTGTGGACCCGGCTCGCCCCCGATCCGTTGAACGGCGGTGGCCTGCCACCCGACGCCACCTATGAAGTGCGCTGGGAAGTGGCCGACGACGACCGATTCCAGCGGATCGTCCGGCGCGGCATCGCCCTGGCTCGCCCGGCTGTCGGCCACAGCATTCATGTCGATATCGACGGCCTGGAGCCAGACCGGTGGTATTTCTACCGTTTTGTCGCCGGCAATGAGGCAAGCCCGATCGGGCGCACCCGCACTTTCCCGGTGGCGGGCACACCCAAAGACCGGCTGCGCTTTGCGTTCGCATCCTGCCAGCATTACGTCCAGGGCTACTTCAACGCCTATGACGCGATGCTGGCCGACAACCTCGATTTCATTTTGCACCTGGGCGACTACATCTACGAAAACGACACCGGCCCGAAAATCCGCTGGCAACTGGAGGAGCCGAAAGACCTGATCGGTTATCGGAACCACCATGCCCTGTACAAAATGGACCCGTCACTACAGGCCGCTCACGGCGCCTATCCGTTCCTGCTGACCTGGGACGACCACGACGTCCAGAACGACTATGCCGGCGCATTCAGTGAGGATCGGGCCCCGATCGATGTCTTCCTGGCCCGCCGCGCTGCTGCGTACCAAGCCTATTACGAGCACATGCCGCTGCGGCGCACGTCACTGCCCCTGGGTCCGGACATGCGCATGTACAACATGTCCACCTTCGGTGACCTGACCCAGTTGGTCCTGCTCGACAACCGGCAATACCGCTCGCCGCTTGCCTGCCGGGGGCCGGAGCGGTTCGGCGGGCAGCTCATCACCAACTGCGACGAGCGCCTCGACCCCGCCCGCACCATGCTCGGCCCCACCCAGGAACGCTGGGTCGCGCGCCAGCTCTCCAACGCGCGCCCGGCGTGGAAACTGATCGGCCAATCCCTGCTGATGGCGGAATTGCGCCAAGGACCCAAGGGCGAGTCCTTCTGGTCCGACGGCTGGGACGGCTACCCGGCCGGGCGACAGAGGCTGCTGGACCACATCGCTCAGCGGAAAATCAAGGATGTCGTGGTGCTGGGGGGTGACATCCACAGCTTCTGGGTCACCGATCTGAAGACCGATTTCCGCGATACCGCCGCGGCCCCCGTGGCGACCGAGTTCGTCACCACGTCGATCAGCACCGAAGGACCGTCGAACGACGCCTTCCAGGCCGTGCTCCCCCTGAACCCGCATGTGAAGTTCGCGGAGACGCGTTACCGCGGCTACAGCCTGGCCGAGGTTACGCCCGAATCGCTGCGGGTCGACCTGCGCGCCATGCGAACCGTTGCGCGGCGAGATCCCGTGGCAACGACGCTACGGTCCTATGCCGTGGAACGCGGCAAGGCCGGGGCGAAGCAGGTCTGATAGCGACCACCCGAGCCATTCACCGATGGCGCCCCTTCACCGTCATTGTCGGGCCTGAGCCGGCAACCCACGCTTCAACGGCAGCGGGCGGGTTGCCGGATCAAGTCCAGCAATGACGGTGAGGCGAGTCTATCGGTCCATGGTTAGAGTCGTCGATATCATTCCGCACAATGTTGAATCGCACCCACCCGAGCGCTTTCGATTGACGCCCCCGATTGGCGTTCATAGGGTGCTGGATTGGAGCCCAAGCTATGAATATGCCCGTCCATCCGCCCGGTTCAGCCTCGCGCTTCATGGGTCGCGTCCCGGGGTTGGGTGCCGCGCTACCACCCGGTCTCGACGCCCGCTCCGCCGCCGTGCTGCGGGAGATCGTGGAACAATATGTCGAAACCGGCGACCCGGTCGGCAGCCGGACATTGTCGCGGCGCCTGCCCATGCATCTGTCTCCCGCCACCATCCGCAATGTGATGGCCGACCTGACCGAGTCGGGACTGCTGTTCGCGCCGCATGCCTCGGCCGGACGACTGCCGACCGATCAAGGGTTACGGCTGTTCGTGGACGGGCTGCTGAATTTCGGCGAACTGACCGAGGATGAACGGGAGTCGATCTCCGCCGCGCTCGGGGCCTCCGGCCGCAGCCTGGAAGACACCTTGGCCGAGGCCAGTTCCATGCTGTCAGGCCTGTCGTCCGCCGCCGGGTTGGTGCTCGCCCCCAAGTCCGAAGGCGCCCTCCGGCACATCGAATTCGTCCCGCTCGGCCCCGGACGAGCGCTGGTGGTGCTGGTGGCAGGCGACGGCCATGTGGAGAACCGGGTCATCGAGACCCCGCCCGGCCTGCCGCCATCGGCCCTGCAACAGGCCAGCAACTACCTGAACGCGCGCCTCTCGGGCCGGCCGCTGGACGAACTGCGCATCCTGGTCGCCGAGGAGATGGCCGCCAACCGGACCGAGTTGGACGAATTGTCGGCGCATGTGGTGGCCGCCGGCCTCGCGACCTGGACCGGGGAGGGCCGCTCCGGCAGCCTGATCGTCCGCGGACAGGCCCGTCTGCTGGCAGATGTGACGCAGATCGAGCGCCTTGCCTCCATCCAAGCGTTGTTCGAGCGGCTGGAAGCGCAGGAAACCATGCTGCGCCTGCTGGAACTGGCCGAACAGTCGGACGGGGTCAGAATCTTCATCGGGGCCGAGAGCGGCGTGTTCGCAACGTCGGGCGTGTCGATGGTGGTGGCGCCCGCCCGCAGCGAAGGCGGTCGGATCGTCGGCGCGATTGGCGTCATCGGCCCGACCCGGATCAACTATGGCCGGATCATCCCCGTGGTAGACTATACGGCCCGCGTGATCGGCCGGCTGCTGGGATAAACTCATGGCCGTCCGGTCGGATATCGGGGCACACTGCCAACCCCCGTCTCCACTGGGCAAAAGCTTGAGGCGTGACAGCCCATATGCGGAGGATGCGCATAATTGGAGCGCCATCATGGGGTATGACAGAACCGCACCCAGGCACGCCGCGTTACCTCGAACCTGTCCGAAACGGTGGAAACCCTCCTGGCGGCTTTTGTCGAGGATGCCGAGACAAAGGCAACGCAGCGGGAGGAGACAATCGCCGCCCATGTCGCGGCAAGCGACGCCTTTGCGGCAAAACATGGCACGCTCGCTCACGAGTTCGACGGACTTTGACGCAGGACCAACTCGGGGTCCACCGGAACTCCGGCCGCAACAAGGCCGTGATCCCTTTTGTTGTGGTCGTTCAATCGAACCGCTTCAGACAGGCGGCTCGCCGGGTCGTCGTGCCGTTGCTGGCGGCCGAAGCATTCGGCCTGCCCGACAGTGACGCTGGGACCCCATTTCCTGATCGAGGATCGACGCGTCGTTCTCGACTCTTTGCAGATCACGAATGTACCGCGGGACGCCCTTGGCGCGCCCGTTGCCTCTCTGCTCGACGACGAAGCCCGCATCTTCAACGCCGTGGATGCTCTGTTAAGCCGAGCGTGGCGCTGACGGCGATTGGGGTCGGTTGTCATGGTGTGGTGGGCAGGACCGGACCGCCGATCTATGCCACACGCACATCAATCTTCGCCCCCCGCTTGTTCCGGCGCATCACCCGCCCTAACTGATGCGCGCCATGAGCAACGATCCCCCCCATACCCCGCACAGCATATTCGACCCGCCCATGTCGGAGTCGGATCCCGCCAACCAGACCGCGCAGCCGACGCCGGAGCAAACGATGCAGGCCGCGGCCGCGCGCATCGAGACGCTTGAGGCCGAGCTGGCCGAGATGAAGGACCGCTGGATGCGCTCGGAGGCGGAGAACGCCAATGTGCGTGCCCGCGCCAGGCGCGACGTGGACGAAACCCGCCAATACGCGGTGCAGAAATTCGCCACCGACGTCGTCGAAGCGGCCGAGAACCTGAAACGCGGAATCGACAGCCTGCCCGCGCCGACTGAAGGCCAGCCGGAAATTCTGACCCCAGCACTTCTGACCAAGGTGCGCGAAGGCCTGGAAGGCGTGGAGCGCAGCTTCATCGGCCTGCTCGACCGCAACGGCATCAAGAAGGAAGACCCCGTCGGTCAGGCATTCGACCCCAACCTGCATCAGGCAATGGCCGAACAGGAGACCGATCTGCACAAGCCGGGCACGGTGATCCAGGCCTGGACAGCCGCCTGGACCCTGCATGGCCGCCTGCTTCGCCCGGCGATGGTCGTCGTCGCCAAGGCGCCCGCGGCCGAACTGGGTGCTCCCGGCGCCAACGTGAATACCACTGCGTAATCGCGGACCGAGCCTTGCGATGGTCCGGTGTGAAAAAACCTCTGCGATCCCTTGCCTGGGGCACGTCAGCCTCATACATCCCACTTATTCCCCGACTGCTACCCGGGGACGCGCGCGGTGCTTCGGGCCGCCTGTGTCCGCTGAAAGGAACTGTTTATGAGCAAAGTTATCGGTATCGATCTCGGCACCACGAATTCCTGTGTCGCCATCATGGAAGGCTCGGATGTTCGGGTCATTGAGAACAGCGAGGGCGCCCGCACGACGCCCAGCATGGTTGCATTTTCCGACAATGGAGAGCGTCTGGTCGGCCAGTCGGCCAAGCGCCAGGCGGTCACCAATCCAACCAACACCCTGTATGCCATCAAGCGCCTGATCGGGCGCCGCTATGAAGATCCGTTGGTCTCCAAGGACAAGGGCATGGTGCCCTATGACATTGTCCGCGGCGAAAACGGCGATGCGGCGGTCGAAGCGCGTGGCGAGAAATACGCGCCCGCTCAGATCAGCGCGTTCATCCTCGGCAAGATGAAGGAAACCGCGGAAGCCTATCTCGGCGAGACGGTTTCCCAGGCGGTCATCACCGTCCCGGCCTATTTCAACGACAGCCAGCGCCAGGCGACCAAGGACGCCGGCCGGATCGCCGGTCTGGACGTGCTGCGCATCATCAATGAGCCGACGGCGGCAGCACTCGCCTACGGCATGGACAAGAAATCCGCCGGCACGATCGCGGTCTACGATCTGGGTGGCGGCACGTTCGACATCTCGGTCCTGGAAATCGGCGACGGCGTGTTCGAGGTGAAGTCCACCAACGGCGACACGTTCCTGGGCGGCGAAGACTTCGACCTGCGCATAATCGACTATCTGGCCGATGAGTTCCGCAAGGAGCAGGGCATCGACCTGCGCCGCGACAAGCTGGCGCTGCAACGGCTGAAGGAAGCCGCCGAGAAGGCGAAGATCGAGCTGTCTTCGTCCAAGGAGACCGAGGTCAACCTGCCGTTCATCACCGCCGACGCCTCCGGGCCGAAACATCTGGTGATGAAGGTGTCGCGGGCGAAGCTGGAATCCCTGGTCGACGACCTGATCACCCGCACCCTGGAGCCGTGCAAGGCCGCCCTGAAGGATGCCGGCGTCACCGCGGGCGAGATTCAGGAAGTGATCCTGGTCGGCGGCATGACCCGCATGCCCAAGGTCATCGAGGCGGTGAAGCAGTTCTTCGGCAAGGAACCGGCCCGCAACGTCAACCCCGATGAGGTCGTGGCGATCGGCGCCGCGGTTCAGGGCGGCGTGCTGAAGGGCGACGTGAAGGACGTCCTGCTGCTGGACGTGACGCCGCTGTCGCTGGGCATCGAGACGCTCGGTGGCGTGTTCACCCGCCTGATCGAGCGCAACACGACGATCCCGACCAAAAAGAGCCAGGTGTTCTCGACGGCGGACGACAACCAGCAGGCCGTGACCATCAAGGTGTTCCAGGGCGAGCGCGAGATGGCGGCGGACAACAAGCTGCTGGGCAATTTCGACCTGCAGGGCATTCCGTCCGCTCCGCGCGGCGTGCCGCAGATCGAAGTGACGTTCGACATCGACGCCAATGGCATCGTCTCGGTCCAGGCGAAGGACAAGGCCACAGGCAAGGAGCAGCAGATCCGCATCCAGGCCAGCGGCGGTCTGTCCGAAGCCGATATCCAGCGCATGGTGAAGGAAGCCGAGGCCAACGCCGAAGCCGACAAGCAGCGGCGCGAGGCGGTCGAGTCGCGCAACCAGGCCGAGGGTCTTGTCCATCAGGTTGAGAAAAACCTGAAGGAGCATGAGGGCAAGATCGGCGCCCAGGAGAAGGGCGAGGCGGAAGCCGCCATCGCCGCCGCGAAATCGGCCATGGAAGGCAATGACACCGAAGCGCTGAAACAGGCGACCGAGCGTCTGAGCCAGGCCGCCATGAAGATTGGCGAGGCGATGTACAAGGCCGAAGCCGCCCAAGCCCAGGGTGGCGGCGATGAAGGTCCGGGTGGGCCGCAAGGCGGTCCGGGTGGCAAGCCTGGCGAGAAAGTGGTCGACGCCGAGTTTGAGGAAGTCGACGACAAGAAGAAGAAGTCGGCCTGACGGTTTCGGGCGGACCGATGACAGGAGCGCGCCCGAGCTTCCCTGAAGCCGGGCGCGCTTCGTTTGTGGTTTGCCCAAAGGAATGCCAGGGCGGGGATGCCGAGTGGGGAGTGCCGGGTCGGATGCCGAGTCGGATGCCGAGTCTGGCACCCTCGCGCATCGGCGCCGGAGGACCCATAATGCCGGAAGCGTGGTCCGCCAGGGTCAAATACCGCGTGACGTTCCGCGGCGCGACATGATGCCCCCATGTGGGGCGAGCTGAAGTGAAGGGCTGAAATGGCCAAGCAAGACTATTATGCCACGCTGGGTGTGGCCCGTGATGCGGACTCCGAAGACCTGAAGAAGGCGTACCGCAAACTCGCCATGCAGTTTCACCCCGACCGCAATCCGGGGAACAAGGACGCCGAAGCCCGCTTCAAGGATGTGAGTGAGGCTTACGAGATCCTCAAGGACGACCAGAAGCGCGCGGCCTATGACCGCTATGGCCATGCGGCGTTCGAGCAAGGCAATGGCGGCGGACCGGGCGGGTTCGATTTCTCGGCCTCTGGCGACCTGGGCGGTATTTTCGACCAGATGTTCGGGGAGTTCATGGGACGCCGCGGCGGCAACCGCCCCCGCACCGGCGCCGATATCCGCCAGGCGGCGGAGATCGACCTGACCGATGCCTATGCCGGCGTAAAGGTCAATTTGCGGGTGCCAACCCGGGTCAGTTGCGATGCGTGCACCGGGACCGGGTCCGAGGACAAGGCTCACACCGCCGATACCTGCCAGACCTGCCAGGGTGCCGGCAAGGTGCGGGCACAACAGGGCTTCTTCCTGATTGAGCGCACTTGCCCGACCTGTGGCGGTCAGGGCCGCGTGATCCGCAATCCGTGCCGCATCTGCCGCGGCGCCGGGACAGTGCAGCGCGAACGCAGCCTGCAAGTGGCGATCCCACCCGGTGTCGAAGACGGCACAAGAATCCGCCTGCAAGGCGAAGGCGAGGCCGGTGGCGCGGGCGCGCAACCCGGCGATCTTTACGTGCATGTCGCGATCCGGCCGCACGAGTTCTTCCAGCGTGAAGGCGCCAACATCCTGATGCGCGTGCCGCTGCGAATGACCCAGGCAGCGCTTGGCGGCGATGTTGAAGTGCCGGTCGTCGATGGCACCAAGGCCAAGGTCAAGATCCCGCCCGGGACCCAGACCGGCGATCAGTTCCGTCTGCGTAGCAAGGGGTTCTCGGTCCTTCGCAGTGCCGCCCGCGGCGACATGTTCATCCAGGTCGCGGTGGAAACCCCGCAGAACCTGACGGCGCGTCAGCGGGAACTGCTGGAACTGTTCGAGACCGAGGCCGAGAAAGACACCAAGGGCAGCCCGGAGAATGAAGGCTTCTTCGCCCGCGTCCGGGACTTCTTCGAGGGCGGACGGGCGTAAGTCGGCGCCACCCAAAGCCGCCCATCACCGTCATTGCCAGACTTGATCCGGCTCCCTGCTCCCTGCCCCCTGCCATTGCAGCGCAGGTTGCCGGGCCAAACTCGGCGATGACGATCAGGAGGCGATGCAAGGATCAATGGTCCGGTCGGTTGGTATTGATCCTGTTCTTCCCGACCGCCGCGATTTCCCTGGGGTGCGGTTCAAAATTGTGCGGAGTGATATCGACGCCTCTAACCATCGACAGATAGACTCACCTCACCGTCATTGCCGGACTTGATCCGGCAACCCGCGCTTCAACGGCTGGGGGTGGGTTGCCGGATCAAGTCCGGCAATGACGGTGAGTCGTGTACTCGATCGCACAACTTTGGTTCGCACCC
>CALQHT020000215.1 GCA_943330455.2 Nitrosovibrio sp. Nv4
CAGGACCTCTTCTCCCTGACCATGGCTCTGGACACCGCGAGACACCCCCGATGAGGATAACCAGCCACTGGAGAGCCGTGTGCGGGAGAACCGCCAGCACGGTTCGGAGGGAGGGGAGGTTGGTAGCCTTCCCTACCCCTATCGGTGGGAGGGGGCGCCTACAACCGTCGGACCATTCCGGTCAGCCGAGGTCCGATGGCTTTGCGGGCCCGGGGGAAGGGGGCCCCAATGGACATTAGGCCGATCGCGAGGGGTCCCTGTCCGCCGATCGGCCCCGCTCAAGCGGGATCGCAACCGCTGCCGTCAAGGGCCTGTTTCTAAAGCAAAGCAGCGAAAACTGGGAAACGCGCCTGATCGTAACGAACCCCGGACCGGTCGCTCATCTGCGACGGCACGCGAAGATCGAGCCACAACGAGTTGATCACGCAGGGAAAAGCGTCCGATCGGGCCGCTACAACGCCGCCAGGATCACCTTGCGAACGTCCTCCGGCTGCCCCTCTATGGCGCGCAATACGGACCGGAGCTGACCCCGCAATGCGTGGATCTGATCCAGCAGGGACAGCACCAGCGGGATGGCATCTTCCTCCAGCTCCATCCGGTGGCTCAGGTCGTGGATCAGGCGGATGCGGGCGATGTCGATGTCGTGGAAGACCCAGGCGGCCTCCGACCCAACCCCGTCTGGGCACACCCAGCCGCGTTCGACCCAGGTGATGAGTTCGGCTTCCCCGAGGTCGGTGAAAAGGGCCACCACGGAGGTCACGCTGATCATGCGTCCTCCAGCCCGGTGCGCGGGTCGAAGGGGTGTTTTTCTTCCCAGGTCTTGAGGAATTCGGCCAGTTCCGGCTCATCGGCCGGCGGGACGACGACGTGCAACTGCACGAACTGATGCCCCTCCCGGATGCCCCGTCCGCGCAGGCGCAGTCTGGTGCCCGAACCGGAATAGGGCGGGATGGTCAGGCGCACCTTGCCGCGAATGGTGGGCACTTCCAACGTGGCGCCAACCACGGCTTCCCTCAGCGAGACCGGGAATTCGATCACGATGTCATCGCCCTGCCGCTTGAACAGGGGATGGGGCGCCACGGCGATTTCGACCAGCGCATCGCCGGGCGGTCCGCCGCCGATGCCGGCCATGCCCTGGGCCTTCAGCCGCAGGACGTGCCCATCCTCGGTCCCGGGCGGGATGCGGACGTCCAAAGTGCGGCCTTCCGACAGGCCGACACGGCGAGTCGTGCCGTTGGCCGCGTCGAGGAAGCCAATGGTCAGCATGTATTGCGCATCCGGCCCGCGGGCGGAGAAGCGCTGTCCGCCTCGACCCCCACCAGGGCCGCCACGGCCGGGGCCTCCACCTGGACCTCCCCCTGGGCCGAACGCCTGGGTGAAGTAGGAATCGATGTCGTCCTGGGTGAAGCCGCCGGACGTCCGGTATTTCTCGTGCCCCGGGCCATCGCCGAAATCGCGGTAGAACGGGCGTTGGGGCTGGACTTCGTTGCCGGCCGCGTCGATCTCCCCACGGTCAAACCGGGCGCGCTTGTCCTGGTCCGACAGCAACTCATGGGCGGCGGAGATTTCCTTGAACGTCTCGGCCGCCTCGGGCTTGCCGGGATTCAGGTCGGGGTGGTGCTTTTTGGCCAACTTCCGATAGGCGGCGCGAATGGCCGCTTCGTTGTCGGAGCGTTGCACGCCCAGGGTTTGATATGGGTCTTTCATCGTTACCCCGTTACCTGTGTGGCCCAGGGTTCCAGATCAAGGGGGTGCCAGATCAACTCCCAGGTCACGTCCCAGTCCAGGTTGGGGCGCGTTTCTGCAGGAATGCATCGATGCCTTCCCCCGCGTCGCGCGCCAGCATGTTCCGGGTCATGACCTCGGAGGCATAGGCGTAGGCGTGATCGAGGTCCATCTCCGCCTGTCGGTAGAAGGCTTCCTTGCCGATCGCCAGGGTCAGCGGGCTTTTCGAGGCGATCTGGCGCGCCAGTGCCATCGTGGCGGCGCCCAAATCCGCCTGGGGCACCACGCGATTGACCAGCCCGAGGTCTCGGGCGCGATCGGCTGGGATCAGATCGCCGGTCATCAGCATCTCCATGGCCGCCTTGCGCCCGACTGCGCGGGTCAGCGCGACCATCGGGGTGGAGCAGAACAGGCCGATATCGACGCCCGGCGTGGCGAAACGGGCGGTGTCGGCGGCGACGGCCAGATCGGCGCTGGCCACCAACTGGCAGCCGGCGGCGGTGGCGACCCCATGCACCTGGGCTATCACCGGCTTGGGCAGGCGTATGATCCGCGTCATCAGCCGCGAGCAAAGGGCAAACACCGCCTCATAGGCGCCGCGGGTGGGATTGGCTCGGATTTCCCGCAAATCGTGCCCGGCGCAGAAAGCGGGGCCGGTGGCGGCGATGATCACGACCCTGATGGCTCGGTCATCGGCGATGGCGGCCAGCTCGGCGTCGAGCGCGGTCATCAGGCCCATGGACAGGGCGTTGCGCGCGGCCGGACGGTTCAGGGTCAGGGTCGCGATGCCGTCTTCGGTGTCCGCGCGGGTCAGGACCGTTTCGGTTTGGGGTGTGTGGTCGTTCATGGCGGCGCCTCGTTCCGCCGACGCTTGTGCCAAGGCGTACCGCCGCTGTCCATCGGCTGGTTCGGGGTGGATGGGTGACGCCTGTCCCCGGGCGGATGTCTCAAAAAGAATACCGCCGCAACCCACCATCCACCGGGATCACCGTCCCCGTGATATACCGCGCCAGAGGCGACGCCAGCCAAACCGCCATCACCGCCAGATCCTCCGGCTCTCCCCAATATTTCAGTGGGATTTCCTTCTCGGCGAATTCCTTGCGGAAATCCTCCGGGTAATTCCGGCGGATCTGCTCGCTCATGATCCGTCCGGGCGGGATCGAGTTCACCGTGATCCCAAACTGCCCGACCTCAATGGATAAACCTTTCGCCCAGGCATGGATGCCGGCCTTGGCGGAGAAGGCGGCGTTCAGGTGATCGGGTTCGCTCTTGCCGGTGATGTTGATGATGCGGCCCCAGCTGTTGTCGATCATCCCGGGCAGCAGCGCATGCGCCAACTGGCGAGGCCGGGTGAAGTTCAGGGTCATGGCCTCGACCCATTTCTCCTCGGGCGCGTCGACCGGCAGTCGGCGGGAGCCTCCGGCGTTGTTGACCAGGATATCGACCCGCCCCACCGCGTTATTGGCCGCGGCGGCGATCTTCGCGGCGGCGTCTTCCTCCATCACATCCTGTTGCACCAGGATGGGCCTGGGATGCTGAGCGGCCTCGACCTCATCGGCCATGGCTTCCATAAGTTCGATCCGGCGTGCGACGCCGACCACCCGCACGCCCTCGGCCGCGAGCGCCTTGGCGATGGCACGCCCGATCCCCATGCTGGCGCCGGTGACGACGGCGGTCTTGCCTCGCAGTTGCAGGTCCATGGTGTTCTTCCCCGTCGGAGTCAGGCGATTACCCAAACTGATGCATAGACCGGCAAGACGCCCTATTTCGCCGGCCGCAGCCCCATGGCGTGTGTCTGTTCGTCTGCCCGCGCGTCGTAGGTGAAGCCCTTGCGCGTCGCCCAGGTGTTGATCGTGAAGTAGATCGGGATCACCCCCATATCCTCCACAGCAATCTCCGCCGCTCGGCCGTAAAGCTCATTCCGCTTGTCGAAATCCAAGGTTTGCAGCGCCTTTTCCAAGGTCTCGTCGAAGGCCGCGTTCGACCAGCGGCCGCGATTGGACGGCCCCAGCCCCTTCTTGGCGTCGTAAGTCGCCATCAGTGCCACCAATGGAGACGACGGGTCCCCCGTCCCCACCCAGCCGGACAGGAAGGCGCTGAACTCCAGCTTGCTGCCACGGCTGAACAGGATGGCGGCGGGCATGGTCTGCACATCGGTCTTGATGCCGATCCGCGCCAGCATCTGCCCGACGGCCTGGGTGACCTGGGCATCGCTCGGGAAACGGTCGTTGGAGCCGGCCAGCACCAGGCTGAACCCCTCGCCCCAGCCGGCCTCTTTCAGCAGTTTCTGAGACAGCACCGGATCGTAGGCATCCGGCTTCAGGTTCGGGCTGGCCCCCGGCAGCCCGTTGGGCGTGTATTGCGCGGCGGGACGAGCCTGACCGCTCAACAGCCGCTCGGTCAGGGCATCGCGGTTGATCGCATGACTCAACGCCCGCCGCACGCGCGGATCGCGCAGCGGGTTGCGGTCCATCTTCTGGCCATTGATGTCGGCAACACCGGGGGAGGCATCGCGCGCCGAGTCCAGATGCAGATAGACGATGCGGATGGAATCGCATTCATGCAATGCCAGACTGGGGGTTCCGTCCAGGCGGGCGCGATCGACACCGGGCACGCCTTCCATCAGGTCCACCGCGCCGGACAGCATTGCGGCCACGCGAGCACCGTCATTAGGGATCGGCTTGCGGATCACCCGGTCCCAAGGCTCCACCCCACGCCAATGGTCGGGGTTCTTTGCCAGCACCACCTGGTTCCCGGCGATCCACTCCACGTATTTATAGGGACCGGTGCCGATCGCCGCGACGCCGCTGTTGAAGTCGGAGGTGACCTTCCCCTCCACCGCCTTCTTCGACACGATGGCGACCGAGGCCATATCCCCCGGCAAGGTCGGCGCCGGCCCTTTGGTGCGGATGCGGATGGTCAGCGGGTCCACCACCTCGGTGCCCGCGATCAGCTTGGTATATTGCGAATAGGACGACGGGCTGTTCGGCACGTTGGGCGCGCGCGCCAGGGAAAACGCCACGTCTTCCGCCGTAAACGGCGTGCCGTCGTGGAACTTCACGTTGGGCCGCAGTTTGAACTCCCACACATCCTCGGCGATTGCCGTGTAGGACACCGCCAGCGCCGGGTGCAGCCGGGTGCGGGCATCGGACCAGACCAACGTGTCGTAGATATGCCGCCAGACCGCCGAATTGGGCGAGTAGACATGGTAATGCGGATCGATCGAGCTGACATCCGTGCGGATCGCCATCTTGACCTCGGCCGCCTGGGGGGCGGCCATGGGAAGCACGCCCGTCCCTGCACCCAGAAGCGACAATGCCACGGCAAATCTCGCCGAACCGAGGCGGTGGGGTTGGCTCCTTGGTCCGCCCACCGGGGTCAGCGCCCTTTCCATACCGGCTTGCGCTTCTCGAAGAACGCCTCCCGCGCTTCCTTGGCGTCTTCCGACTTCGACAGAGCAACCGTCATGCCCTGCTCGAACCGGTAGCCGTCGCGGGGCGGCATATGCATCGTCGTGTTCATCGACAGCTTGGCGTAGTTCATCGCCAGCGGGCTCTTCGACGCGATTTCCGTGGCGATCTTCATCGCTTCCGGCATCAACTGATTCAGCGGGACACAGCATTCAATGACGCCGGTGCGGTACAGTTCCTCGGCCGGGACGCGCCAGCCGGTGTAGAACATCCGGCGAGCCCGGGAGCGGCCGAAGAATTGTTGCAGCATGGCGGCGCCGCCCATCAGCCCGATATCGATCTCCGGCATGCCGAACACCGCGTTGTCGGACGCCAGGATTATGTCGCACGCCGCCACCAGACCGAACCCCGCACCCAAAGCCGGCCCGTTGACCGCGGCGATCACCGGCTTGGAGCATTCATGGATGGAGTTGAACAACTCCCGCCCATGCCGGTTGAACGACCAGTACTCCCCGGGCTCTCCGCTGGACGGCCGCGTCTTCATGTCGGCGCCGGCCGAGAACATCTTGCCGATGCCGGTCAGGATGACGACCCGAACATCGGACCGGTCGGTGAAGCTGTCGAACGCGGCGGTGATCTCTTCGCGGAACGGGGTGTTCTGCGCGTTGACCGGCGGGCGGTCCATCACGACGGTCGCGATATAGTCCTGCACGGTGACCTTGAGTGAGTCCGCCATGACGCTGTCTCCCGGTTGGTGTTCTTGCGGGTGTTGCCATACCCTGTGGCGCCGCACGCTACGAAACGAGGCGCCCCCGCGCAAGAATGCCGCATGAGCGCGCCCATGGGGATACCATGTGACGAAAGGATTGGGCTGTGTCTATTTTTGAGCAGGACCTGGGTCGCGCCGCGGCCAATTATGTGCCGCTGTCTCCGGTTTCGTTCCTGACCCGGACGGCCGGCATCTATGGCAACCGGATCGCGGTCGTGCACGGGGAGCGGCGCTACACCTACGCCCAGTTCCTGGATCGCGCCCGCCGTCTGGCCTCCTCCCTGGCGCGGGCCGGGGTCGGCAAGGGCGATACCGTCGCCATCATGGCGCCCAACACCCCGGAAATGCTCGAATCCCACTACGCCGTCCCCATGCTCGGCGCGGTGCTGTGCTGCATCAATATCCGCCTGGACAGCGCCGCGATCGGCTTCATCCTGGGCCACTCGGAAGCCAAGGTCGTCCTGGTCGACCGAGAATTCGCCGCCGTCATGGGCCCCGCCGTGACCCAGGCCGGCACCAACCCGCTGGTGGTCGATATCGAGGACGACCTGGCGCCTCCGGGTCCGCGCATCGGGGCGGATTCCTACGAACCTTTCCTCGCCGCGGGAGACCCCGCCCATCCGGTGCGGCTGCCGGACGATGAATGGCAGGCGATCGCGCTGAACTATACCTCGGGCACCACCGGCAATCCGAAAGGCGTGGTGGCGCATCATCGGGGTGCCTATCTGAATGCCTGCGCCAATGCGCTGACCTTCGGCCTGTCGCCTCACAGCGTCTATCTGTGGACCCTGCCGATGTTTCACTGCAACGGCTGGACCTACACCTGGGCGGTGACGCTCGCCGGCGGGGTGCATGTCTGCCTGCGCCGGGTGGAAGCCGCGCCGATCTTCGCCGCCATCGCCGCACACAATGTCACCCATATGTGCGGCGCGCCCGTCGTGCTTTCGATGCTGATCCACGCGCCGGCCGAAACCCGGACCAGCTTCACCCAGACCGTGAACATCGCCACCGGCGGTGCGGCCCCGCCTTCCGCCGTGATCGCGGGGATGGAGGCGATGGGGTTCGCCGTCATCCATCTATATGGCCTGACCGAAACCTATGGCCCGTCCACCGTCTGCCTGTGGCAACCCGGGCTGGAGGACCTGCCCATCGACGACAAATCCGCCTTCATGGCGCGCCAGGGTGTCGCCACGCCGATGCTGGAGGAAGCCGCCGTGATGGACCCCGCCACCATGACCCGGCTGCCGGCCGATGGCACGTCCATGGGCGAGCTGATGCTGCGCGGCAACACCGTCATGAAGGGCTACCTGAAGAACCCCACCGCCACCAAGGAAGCCTTCGCCGGCGGCTGGTTCCATTCCGGCGACCTGGCGGTGATGCACCCGGATGGCTACGTCGAGATCAAGGACCGGGCCAAGGACATCATTATCTCGGGCGGGGAGAACATCTCCTCCCTGGAGGTCGAGGAGGTGCTCTACAAGCATCCCGCCGTGATGGAAGCCGCCGTGGTGGCGCGCCCCGACGAGAAATGGGGCGAAACGCCGCACGCGTTCGTAACCCTGAAGCCGGGCGCGGCGCCCGTGACCCAGGCGGAGATTGTCGCCTGGTGCCGGCAGCATCTGGCGCATTACAAATGCCCGAGACATGTCTCATTCGGGCCGCTTCCCAAGACATCCACGGGCAAAATTCAAAAATTCGACCTGCGGGCACGGGTAACCGAGCAGGCCTGATCCCAACCGGCCGAAACAAGGACCGAAGCACCGCCCCCAGCCCCCTGGTCATGGCCCAGCTTGACCCGGCACCCCGCGATGTGACGGCACGGGGCGGGTTGCCGCTGTGACGGTACGGGACAGGTTGCCGGGCAACGGCACGGGGCGGGTTGCCGGATCATGCTCGGCCATGACGAGCGGGCAGGGGGGCGGTGTACCGGTCATTGTTTCGGCGGGTTGGGATACGCGCCATCATCAATATCGGGTTGTGTAACGTCCAGGCATTGCGCGCAATGGGCGAGTCGCCGCCGTTTTTTCCAATGAATGCAGTTTATTTCAGGCATTCACGCGATCGGGTGCCGCTTTAACGGATCGCTCACGTTCCCGTGATAGCGTTCGGTTATCAGCCAGTGCCGGAACGACAACGGCACGAAAAGTCGATCCGGGTTCAGGTGCGGGAGTTACCAATAATGACGATGGTCGAGCAGGTCCGCGGACACGCGGACACGGCCTGGGATGCGATGCGGACCCATTCAATTCCGCCAACACCACGCAATTACGAAATCTGGTTCGCTTACGCGGGGGCCGAAAAGCCGGCGTTGACCCAACGCGTTGATGCGCTGCTGCGGTCGGGACAGCAGGTCACGCCCGGTATTCTGGATGACCTCTATCGAGAGTTTTTTGCCGGATCGGTCGACGTCTCGGAGATCCGGGAGGGATCCAGCGAATTGCAGCAGATCGCGTCCGAGATGGCCGACCGGGTCACCGCCGACCGCGCCGTGGTGGATACGTTGGGTCGGGCCCTCGGCGGGTTTTCCCATGCCGCTCGGTTGGCGCCCAATCCGCTGGATTTGCGCAAGGCCGCGGCGACCTTGGGCGATGCGTCGACCCAGGCCAGTGACCGGCTGCAGGCGTTGGAGCAGTTGTTCAGCGCCTCTGTCCAGCGGATTACCGACCTGAAGAGCAAGCTGGTGCAGGCCGAACAGATTGCCACCCGGGATTCGCTGACCGGGTTGGCGAACCGGCGGATGTTCGACTCGGCACTGCTGCGAGCCGCGCAGCAAGCGGCGGTGGAGAGGGCGCCGATGTCGCTGGTGCTGCTCGACATCGATCACTTCAAGAAGTTCAACGACACCTATGGCCACCCTCTGGGCGACAATGTGCTGCGGTTGGTCGGGCGGGTGCTGATGGACCACATCAAGGGGCGCGATACCGCGGCTCGATACGGCGGGGAGGAGTTTGCGATCATCCTGCCGGGTGCCGATCTGGCCAGGGGCATGACCGTGGGCGATCAGGTGCGCTCCATCCTGGAGCGTCGGCCGATTATGAACCGAACGACCGGCCAACGGCTGGGTGTTGTCACCTGCTCGGTTGGCGTTGCGCGGTATCGGATAGGGGAGCCGGTGGGCGAGTTGGTAAGCCGAGCGGATCAGTCGTTGTATCGGGCGAAGCGGGAAGGGCGGAACAGGGTTTGCGCGGAGGAGTTGGCGTAGGTTGGGGGTAGGGGATTCGCGCAATATCCGTGCGGGTTTACCTCTCCCCCAGCTCCTACGACATTCACACATCGTGTCAGTGGAGAAAATTCTCCCCCTCCCCTTGCAGGAGGGGGTTGGGGGGAGGGGTTGAACGCAATATCCGTGCGAAATTACCCCTCCCCCCGCCCCTCCCGCAAGGGGAGGGGGAGAGTTTTCTCCGACCGCCACCCGATTTCGAGATGTGTGAATGCGATAGCCCGCACCCAAAACCGGAGGGGGAAAGTTTTCTCTAGGCGGCGTTATCCGTTATCCCGGCACCACTCCGCGACCTGGGCATGGGTCGCGAACCAGCAGCTTCCCTTTGCCTTCATGTGTCGGATCAGTCGCTCCAGCAGGGGCAGGCGGGAGCGATGGCCGATGAAGTGCGGGTGCATCGTCAGCAGGAACAGCCCGTTTTCATCCCAGGCGCCGTCGAACTCGGCGGTGAAGATTTCCTCCACGGCTGAGGGCGGGGTGTAGGGGCGAAGCGCCGAAAACCGCAGGAAGTTGAAATAGACCGCGTCGTCGCGGATCCATTCGGGGGGAAGCTCTATGATCCCCGTCGGCTCGCCCTGGTCGAGCAGTTCGTACGGGTCGTCGTCCGCCATCAGGGAGCTGTCGTAGAGCAGTCCCATCTCCCGGATGATGTCGAGCGTATTGACCGAGAAGTCCCAGCTCGCCGTCCGCATCCCGACCGGGTCCTTGCCCGAAATGCGCGCCAAGGTGTCGCGGGCGCGGAAGGTCAGGTCGCGTTCCGCCTCTCGGGGCAGGCCGGTATTGGCTTCATGGATCCAGGAGTGGATGCCGATCTCGTGCCCGTCGTCGGCGACCGCGCGGACCTCGTCGGGGTGCAGCAGGGCGGACACGGCGGGATAGAAGAAGCTGGCGGGTATCGATTCCCGCTCCAACATGCGGCGGATGCGGGGCATGGCCTGACGAGCCCCGTACTGCCCCTGGGAAATGCGCATCGGGCTGGGGTCGTTGTCGCGCAACGGGATGGTCTCATGGTCGGCATCGAAGCTGAGCGCCACCGCGCAACGTGCCCCATTCGGCCATGTCTTCGGCTTCATACTGCGTCCGCCGCGCGCTCGACCGACGATCTGGCGCCAGGTTTCTTCGGGCCACTGCCACGGTTCGAGATTTGGGGTTTTGGCGTCCGTGCTCATCCGGGGTTCCCTCCGCTGCGTGGGACAGCCATGGTGCGCCATAAGTGTCTTTCCGGGAAGTGCGGCGGTTGGGGCACACGCAGTCTGCCCCTCCCCTTGTGGGAGGGGGCTGGGGGGAGGGGTGCAACCACCCCACTGTCGGTGCTTGTGGCACCCCTCCCCCCAGCCCCCTCCCGCAAGGGCTACGGGAGTCGCACAAGTGCGGAACGATTTGCCAGTCGCCATCCGAGCAATATCGGGTCAAGACGGAGCAAACCGTGATGCATAGTCTTGGGCCCCGGCGGCCGGTAACCACGGGAGGTATAGCCGGACCAC
>CALQHT020000216.1 GCA_943330455.2 Nitrosovibrio sp. Nv4
AATTGGCGCATGGGTGTTGCCGGGACGGTCGTATTGCGACGCGGCTCCTGCAATCCTTTCCGTTACGTCAGAACTATTGCCGGTCCGATTCTACGGTCGACGATCACTGTTACCGCGTCAATGGTTTGTTGGCTGAAGACCGCATCTAACGCCCAAGTAGCGCTCTTGTCATCCATCGTCGCTCGGCTGCGCGCATCTCGCGGGACGGGTCATACGATCGGGTATGAGATGGCGCGCGCCTTGCGCTCGATGCCCGTCTCGTCAATCCTGTCTCCAAAGAGAATGGAGGAAACAATGGCCGAGGATTTCGATTACATCGTCACCGGCGCCGGATCGGCCGGTTGCGTCGTTGCGGCGCGGCTGTCGGAATCGGGACGTCATCGCGTGCTGCTGCTGGAAGCCGGCCCGCCGGACACGAACCCGTGGATCCATATCCCGCTCGGATTTGCCCGCACCTATGTCAATCCGAAGATCAACTGGAAGTTCGAAACCGCGCCGCAGCCGCAGTTGAACAACCGTCAACTCTATCTGCCGCGCGGCAAGACGCTCGGCGGGTCGTCCTCCATCAACGGCATGGTCTATATCCGCGGCAACCATGGCGACTATGACGAATGGCGCCAGCGCGGGTGTGAGGGCTGGGACTGGGATTCCGTCCTGCCCTACTTCAAGAAGGCGGAAAACCAGACCCGCGGTGCCGACGATTTCCATGGCGTCGGCGGGCCGCTGCACGTGTCCGACCAGCCGTCGCGGTTCGAACTGGCGGATGCCGCGCTGGAAGCCTGCGTCCAGGCGGGCATTCCTCGGAACCCCGATTTCAACGGCGCGGTCCAGGAAGGTTGCGGCTATTACCAGACCACCACCAACAACCGCCGCCGCTGGAGCACGGCGCAGGCCTATCTGGCACCCGCTCGCAAGCGTCCCAACCTGGAAGTCCGTACTGGCGCGCATGCCACCAAGGTCTTGATCGAAAACAACCGGGCCGTCGGCGTGGAATACCAATCGCCGCAAGGTCGCCAGATCGCCCGTTGCAAGGGCGAGGTGATCGTCTCCGGCGGCGCCTATGGTTCTCCGCAGTTGCTTCTGCTGTCCGGCTTGGGGCCAGCGGAGCATCTGCGCGACATGGGGATCGAGGTGGTGCGGGATATGCCGGCGGTCGGCTCCAACCTGCATGATCATTTCAACACCAACCTGAACTGGCGGATCAGCAAGGCGATCACCTTGAACGATCTGGAACGCAGTTGGCCGAGGAAGATCACCGCGGCACTGCAATATGCGATGTTCCGCTCCGGGCCGATGGCCAGCAACGGGGTGCATGCCGGTGTGTTCACCCGATCCGACCCGCGGTTGGAGCGGCCGGACCTGCAGATCAACATCTTCGAATGGAGCACGTTGGAGCGCAGCAAGACCCGGGTGAAGCCGCATCCGTTCCCGGGTTTTACCCTGATGCCGGTGCATCTGCGCCCCGATGGACGCGGGACCGTGCGGCTGGGCAGCCCGGATCCCCTGGCGCCGCCCAAGGTGCTGTTCGACTATCTGCGCAGCGAATACGACATGCGGGCACTGCTGGCGGGGATCGACCTCTGCCGCCAGATTGCCGCTCAGTCGGCACTGAAGCCCTATATCGTGGAGGAGATCATGCCGGGACCGTCGGTTACGGCGGAAAAGGACCTGATCGCGTTCATCCGCGAAACCGGCGTGTCGAACCAGCACCCGACCAGTTCCTGCGCGATGGGGCCGGGGACGAATACCGTGGTCGATCCTCGGCTGCGGGTGCATGGGATCGCCGGACTGAGGGTCGCCGATGCCTCGGTCATGCCGGTGGTGGTCGGCGGGAATACCAACGCGCCGACGATCATGATCGGGGAGAAAGTCTCCGCGATGATCCTGGAGGACGCCGGGGCCGGGGCGCGCATGGCGGCGTAAGGGGCGCGTCCTCTCGACCGTCAGGCCCTCCTGTGCTTGCATCGTCCGGCAGTCCAGGAGGCCCCACCCATCACCGAAATCCCCCCGATCGACGAAGCGGACCTGGACGCCACGCTGAACCAGATCGCGGCGAGCCGGGGCTATGTCTCCAATCTGATGCAGACCCTGGCCTTGGCACCGGACGGTCTGCGCCCGTTCGCTTCTCTGGGCGAATATTGCCGTTTCGGCTCCCTGCTGACCGAACAGCAGCGGGAGCTGGCCATCGTGATCGCCCTGCGCGACGTCCATTACGGCTGGAACCACCACGCGCCGCTCGCCCGCGCGGCGGGCATCACGGAGGAGCAATTGCTGCTGATCCGGGAGGGCCGGACTCCGCGCACCCTGGGGCCAGCGGAGTATGCGCTGTGCGATTATGCGTTCGAGGTTAACGCCTGCCGCCGCATCCCGCCCCGCGTCGCCGAGGCGATGCATGAGCATTTCAAGCCGCGGCAGATCGTCGATATCGCTCTGCTGAGTGCCTATTATATGGCGTTCGCGGCGCTGGCGATCGGGTTGGATGTCGAGATGGAGCCCCCGGAAACCCTGCAATTGGAGCAGGAATGGCAGCGCAACGCCCTGGCCAAAGCCGCCGAGGCCAACTCCGAGGCGTGATCAATGGCGGCTCGGGATGCCCTGGGTCGCGGATGCGATGGCGTGCAGGCCGAAGCCCAGGAACAGCACCCCGGAAATCCGGCTGACCCAGATGGCATGGCGCCGGTAAAGCCGGCGGACCACGGCGGCACCGATCACCGCCACCAGGACCGCGTCCGCGGCGATGAACCCGACACAGGCGGCGGCCAGCAGCGGCGGAAACGAGTCCCAATCCAACGCTCCGCCATGGCCGGCCAACAAAGCGGTGAACATCGCGACCGACACGGGATAGGCCTTCGGGTTGGACAATCCGAACAGCAGACCGCGCAACAGCGGCTTGCTCGGCTGGTGCGTCAGTCCGCCATCAGTGTCCCGGCGCGCGGACACGGCGCGGTAGCCGAGCCAGCAGAGATAGATGCCGCATAGGAGGCCGAGGACGTCGAAGACCAGGGTGCCGAAGGAACGGGCGCCGATGATCGCGACCAGAGCCAGCGACGCCCAGAGGATATCGCCGGCGAAATGGCCGCACAGGAACAGCGCCCCCGCCCGTCGGCCTCGGCTGGCGCCGATACCGAGAAGGGCGAGGAACGCCGGGCCGGGTGCCAGCGTATAGGCGGCGCCGGATGCCGCCGATGCCAGCAACAGGCCGAATGTCACCCGCCGAAGCCTTGGTCCCAGGCCTCGGGCAGCATCAGGTAGTTCTCGCCCTGCTTCACCAGGCGGGCGAAACCGGGGAAATGCACGTGCATGCCGGCAATGAGTTGCTTGTCGGTCGCCACCATGTCGAACACGCGCTTGCGGGTCGCGGCGGCGGCGTGCTGGTCGGTGTCGAACGCCATCGTCACCTCGGGCCGAGGCACCTGGACCTCCGGCACATGGATGATATCGCCCCAGATTAGCAGCGACTGGTCGCCCGAGGCGATCATATAGCCGCTATGGCCGGGCGTGTGGCCGGGCATCGGGACGGAGCGGATGCCCGGAAAGACCTCCGTGCTGGCGCTGAAAGTGCGCGTCTGGTTGTGATAGGGCGCGATCTGATCCCGCGTGCACTGAAAATACATCGTCTTTTCACGCTCGCCCGCTCGGCTCATCTCCCCATCGTCCAGCCAGTGCTTGGGCTCGTTCTCGTGCACCACGAGTTCGGCGTTCGGGAAGAATTTCTGCCCGGTCTTCGGGTCGGTCAGGCCGGCCGAGTGATCGGGGTGCATATGCGTCAGGATGACGGTGTCGATGTCGGCGGGATCGACTCCGGCGGCCTTCAGGTTCTGTTGCAGCTTGCCGGCGGTGGGCAGCAGGTAGTCGCCGGAGCCGGTTTCCACCAGCGCCAGCCGTCCGGCCGAGTAGACCAGGTAGCAATTGACCGAAGTGCGCCGTCCCGGGCGGAACTGTTCGGCCAGCATGCGGGTGGCGTCGGCCGGAGCGATGTTGTGCATCACCTCCACCACGCCATCCAGATAGCCGTCGGACAGGGCGGTCACGACGATGTCGCCGATGCGGCGATGGTAGACGCCGGGGATTTGAGCGGTGGGAATCTGGATCATGGGGCTTCCTGATGTTAGGGCGGAGACGGTGTCGGCGTTGGGGGGCGGGTTCGGGGTGTCGGCAGCATTTCCGCCCAGAGGCTGCCGGGGTCAAGCCCTTTGGAAACAGAGTGCCTTGGCCGAGGACGCGTGCAGTGCCACCCGCGGGAACCAGCGACCGATGGCGTCCTTCCTTCACTGTCGTTGCCGGCCCTTACTGTCATTGCCGGCCCCTTTACCGTCATTGCCGGGCTTGACCCGGCAACCCGCTCCCTGCCGTTGAAGCGCGGGTTGCCGGGTCGAGCCCGGCAATGACGGTGAGGGAGGGGACAATGACAGTGGGGGCGCATCGTTCATTGGTTCAGGAGATCGACATTACAGCGCCACTCCCAACGCGGCGAGGCCGGTTGCCGCCACGGCGCCCCCGACCACCACGATCCAGGGCGAGACCGCCCAAAGCGTCAGGGCCAGGAAGGCCACCGCGGTCAGGCCGAAATCGGCGGGCGTGTGCATCGCGGCGGTCCAGACGGGGGTGTAGAGCGCTGCCAGCAACACACCAACAACGGCGGCATTGACGCCTCGGAGCGCGGCTTGCACCGGCATCTGGCGTCGGAGTGTGTCCCAGAACGGCAGAACTCCGACCGCGATCAGGAAGGACGGGGCGAAGATGGCGATGGTGGCGATCAGCCCACCGAGCCAGCCATTGGGGGCGGGCTGCATGACGGCGCCGAGATAGGCGGCAAAGGTGAATAGCGGGCCGGGCATCGCCTGGGCGGCGCCATACCCCGCCAGGAACGCATCGTTCGTGACCCATCCGGTCGGCACCACCGCGGCCTGCAGCAGTGGCAGCACGACGTGACCGCCGCCGAACACCAACGCGCCGGCCCGGTAGAATGCGGCGATCAGATGGATCGTCTGGTTCGACGTCATGGCCGCCAACGGTTGCAGCCCGACCAGCAGGAATACGAACAGGAAAAGGCACACCAGCGCCACGCCGCGATGCAGGGTCAAGCCCAGCGGGACGTGGTCGCCTCGCATGCGGAGTTCGGAACGGGGCAGGAGGGTCAGGCCGACGACGGCGCCCATCACGATGGCGCCGATCTGGCCCAGCGCCGAGGGGACCATCAGCGCGATCAGCGCGGCGGCGACGGCGACGGTGGCGCGGTCTCGATCCGGGGTCAGGGTTTGCGCCATGCCCCACACCGCCTGCGCCACGACGGCGACGGCCACCAGCTTCAGGCCCTTGAGCCAGGCGGCGTTGCCGACATCGCCCAGCGCCTGCACGCCATAGGCAAAGGCCAGCATCATCAGCGCGGAGGGCAGGGTGAAGCCGATCCAGGCGGTGATCATGCCCAGCGGCCCGCCTCGGAGGAGCCCTAGTGCCATGCCGAGCTGGCTGGAGGCGGGACCGGGCATGAATTGGCAAAGGGCGACGAGGTCGGCGAACCCGCCCTCGCTGACCCAGCGGCGGCGTTGGACGAACTCGGCGCGGAAATAGCCGATATGGGCGATGGGGCCGCCGAAGGATGTGCTGCCCAGGCGGAGGAAGATCAGCAGGATTTCGAGCGCGGAGGATCGGGCCGGCGCTGAGTCTGGTTTGTCGCTCACGTCTTGCCGTCCCCCGAGGCGATGGTTGGTTGTTTGGGTGATACCGTGCCGGTGGGGCGGTAGGCAAACCGCGTTTCTGCGATGGGGGCCGGTCGATTGTCTCCGGAATTGTGGCATCAGCAGCCACGATAGATCGTGGCATCAACACTGCCTGTCGTGCCGACGGCGGTGCGGTTAGTCCTGTGCGTCTTTTTGCGTTCCCGCGCACGACCCGATACTATAGGATCAGCAATTCTTGACACGGCGAATTGAATGGGCTGTAGCGAATTAGCAGGGAGCGACGTAGTGAGACTTCCGGCGTATAGGGCATTGGTCGAGAATTGTGCGTCGCTTGGGTGGCGGCGGTCGATACATACAGCCGCTCATACGCCTAATGGTAGGAATGGCAAATGGCGTGGATAGATCAACTGAGAAAATTTCGAAAGAAACGCCCAACCCGAAGTGACAGTGAGCACACCTACCACGAAATGATCGCGATCAAGAATGATCGCGGAGCCGCACTGGTGGCGAGTGCTCAGTTAGAGGCACGTCTTCGGCAATTTATTGAAGCCCGTGTGCGGGTTCATGATGCAAAACTCGTGAACGGCCTATTCGGCGGGAGCGGTCCTTTATCCAGCTTCTCGAGTCAAACCAACATAGCATACGTCTTTGGTTTTATCTCAGATGAGATTAGGCGCGACATGGAAATATTGCGCGAAGTCAGAAATACGTTTGCACACGCAGGTATACAAGTTACGTTCGAGACTGAGGAGATCGTGAGGGCCTGCGAGGGTTTCTCCATGAAGTCATTCCACTACAACGATCTGCCATGGGGCGCGACGCACGCACGAACGCGTTATATTGGTACAAGTGCCTTGCTACTAGATGCTCTTACGTCAGGTATGGCAGTAAACGCGCCGGTGCCATTGCCTTATTCACGCCACTACAGCCTTCTAAAAGGCAGTTCAACAAAGCAAACATCCTAGCCTGATAGTAGATTGAGAAGCGAGACCGGTGTGATCATAGTCCCGCCGGTCCCCGAGCCCCAGCAAGCGGGGGTGTCCATAGGGGCAAAGCCCCCCCCCCCTTTTTTTGGCGGGCTACCGAAAATCCCGCGTCGGCACCCGGATCCCGTAACTCGGACGCCGGCCATGCACGTGAATATCCCGCCCTGTCCGCCCGCCGAGGCCCTTTTCCTCCGACAAATCGGGCACACTATCCGGCAAAGGCGCCGCATCGTCGCGCTGCCCGACCCCACGCAAAAGGTCCGACAGATCGGTCAGATGATCGGCGATGACATGGATCACGCCGCTCTCACGCTGCAACTTGCCATGACAGCCGATCATGCTGGCGGACAGGATCAGCCGGCGCTGCGCCTCGAACTGAGATGCCCAGACGATCAGGTTGGCATGACCGGTTTCGTCCTCGATGGTCATGAACAGCACGCCGCGCGCGCTGCCCGGCCGCTGGCGGACCAGCACCACGCCGGCGACCGTCACCCGCCGGCCATCACGGATGGTTGCCAGATCGGCACAACTGACGATGCCCCGCGCGGCCAGGTCATGGCGAAGAAACGACACCGGATGACGCCGCAGGCTGAGCCCGGTCGCTCGGTAATCCTCCACCACCTGCCGGCCCTGGCGCATGGCGGGGAGGGTGACGGCGGGTTCGTTCTGATGCGGCGGTGCCGCGCGGGCGATCGGCAGATCGTCGAACAACGGCAGCCGCGTGTCCGACAACCCCTTGATCGCCCATAGCGCCTGGCGCCGGTCCAGGCCCAGCGCGCCGAACGCATCCGCCTCCGCCAGGCGTTCCAGCGCCGCTATGGGGATATGCGCGCGCCGCCACAGATCCTCGATCGAGCGGTAGCCGCCGGCCCGACGCGCGATGATCTCCTCGGCGTGGTTGGTCGCCATGCCTTTCGTCATGCGCAATCCCAGCCGCACCGCCAGGAAACGGCCGCGGGTTGTTTCTAACGTGCAATCCCACACTGAGACATTCACAGAGACCGGCCGTATCTCCACCCCATGCTGTTGCGCATCCCGCACGATCTGCGCGGGGGCGTAGAAGCCCATCGGTTGCGCGTTCAGCAGCGCACAGCAGAACACGTCCGGATGATGGCATTTCAGCCAGGCCGAGGCATAGGCGATCAGCGCGAAACTCGCGGCATGGCTCTCGGGGAAACCGTAGCTGCCGAAGCCCTCGATCCGAGAGAAAGTTTCGGCGGCGAATTCCGGCGTGTAGCCACGTTCGACCATACCGTTGATCATCTTGTCGCGGAAATGATGCACGCCGCCGGTGAATTTGAACGTGGCCATGGATCGGCGCAGCGCATCGGCTTCTCCCGGCGTGAAGCCGGCGCAGACGATGGCGATCTGCATCGCCTGTTCCTGGAACAGGGGCACGCCCAGGGTCTTTTCCAGCACGCGGCGCAGTTCCGGGGTGGGATAGTCGACCTGCTCCAGTCCTTCGCGGCGGCGCAGATAGGGATGCACCATGTCGCCCTGGATCGGGCCGGGGCGCACGATCGCGACCTGGATGACGATGTCGTAGAAGGTCCGAGGCTTCAGGCGTGGCAGCATCGACATCTGCGCGCGGGATTCGATCTGGAAGGTGCCCAACGTGTCGGCCTTGCGGATCATTGCATAGGTGGCGGGATCCTCCTGCGGCACCCCGGCCAGGTCGATACATATGTCACGATGTCGTGCCAACAAATCGAAGCCGCGCCGCATGCAGCCGAGCATGCCCAGACCGAGGACATCGACCTTCATGAAGCGCAGGGCGTCGATATCGTCCTTGTCCCATTCTATCACTTGCCGATTCGCCATGCTGGCGGGCTCGATCGGCACCAGGTCGTCCAGCCGTTCCTGAGTCAGTACAAATCCACCCGGGTGCTGCGACAGATGCCGCGGAAACCCGACCAGCGCACGGGTCAGTTCGATGGTCAGGCGCAGGCGGCGATCGTTGGGGTTCAGGTTCAGTTCGGCGACCCGTTCGTCGGTGACCTCATCTTCCCCCCAATGGGGGAGTTGGGAGGCCAGGGCCGCGGTCACGTCCTCGGTCAGGCCCATGGCCTTGCCGACATCGCGCACCGCGCCGCGGCCACGATAGCGGATGACGGTGGCGCACAAAGCTGCGCGGTCGCGGCCATAGGTGTCGTAGATCCACTGGATGACTTCCTCGCGCCGCTCGTGCTCGAAATCGACGTCGATGTCGGGCGGTTCCTTGCGTTCGGCACTGACGAAACGCTCGAACAGCAGGCCGCTCTGGGTGGGGTCGATCGAGGTGATGCCCAGCACATAGCAGACAGCGGAGTTGGCGGCGGACCCACGCCCCTGGCAGAGGATCTGGCGGGAGCGGGCGAAGCGGACGATGCTGTCCACCGTCAGGAAATACGGCGCGTAGTGCAGTTGGTCGATCAGGCGCAGTTCGTGGTGGAGCTGTTTCGTCACGGTGTCCGGAATATTTCCGTTGTAACGAATGGCGGCGCCTTCCCAGGTCAGGCGCTCCAGGCTTTGTTGCGCGGTCAGGCCGGGGATGTGGACCTCATACGGGTATTGGTAGCTGAGTTGGTCCAGGGAGAATGTGCAACGTTCGGCGATCTCTCGCGTGCGGGCCAGGGCTTCGGGGTGACGGGCGAACAGGCGGGCGGTTTCCGCGGGTGGTTGCAGATGGCGATCGACCGAGCGTTCGCGGCGGAAGCCGACCTCGTCGATGGTGCAGCCCTCGCGGATGCAGGTCAGCACGTCCTGCAGGATGCGCCGCCCGGGGGCATGATACAGCACGTCGCCGGTGACGACGGTGGCGACGCGGGTTTGTGCCGCCATGTCGGCGATCCGTTGCAGCCGGACGGCATCGTTGGGGCGACGGTGCAGGGTCAGTGCGACATAGGCACGATTGCCGAAATCCGCGCGCAGGCGTTGGATGGTTTCGGACGTCATGCCCTCGCACATGATGGCGAGCAGGCCTTCGTTGTGGGCGGCCAGGTCGTCCCAGTGAAGCTCGCAGGCGCCCTTGCCGGCGCGGGCTTTCCCCAGGGTCAGCAGCCGGCAGAGGCGCGACCAGGCGGGCCGGTCGATCGGGTAGACGAGAACCGAGGGGCCGCCGGTCAGGTCCAGCCGGCAGCCCGGGATCAGGCGGACATGCGCCTCCTTCGCGCGCTGGTGGGCGCGGACGATGCCGGCCACCGAATTGCGGTCGGTGATGCCGAGGGCGGGAATGCCCATGACGGCGGCATGGGCGAACAGTTCCTCCACATGGGAGGCGCCGCGGAGGAAGGAGAAATTCGTGGTGACCTGGAGTTCGGGGGTGGTCATGGCGATCTCGCGCTGTATCAGGGATCGCAATAGGATTCGTTATTGAGGGTTTATTGGTGCCGAATCCGATCGTCTGGCTGCTGGTCGTCTCGCGGGTGCGGTGGGTATGGCCGGTTGGCGATGGAGGCGACTCGCGTGCTCATTTCTGCCCCTCCACCCTGGGTGCCTGTCCGCTTGGTTGCTTCATCAGCACGAACCCCGAGCCTTGCAGATGCCGCACCAGGCGATCGGCGGTGATGCGGGCCATCATGTCGTCGGCATGGGTTACGCGCTTCCGCCCCTCATAGCGCAGGGCGAAGGCGATGCTTTCGGCGATTTCCTCGGGTGTGGCGAGGCGCAGGTGTTCGTCGGTCATCAAATCTCCCTTTCAGTCCGAGACCGACACCTGTCTTGGCAAAGACATGTGTGGTCGCATACCAGTCGGCGATAAAGTCGACTGGTACTGTCGCGTTATCTGTTGGAAACAATGCCTCCTCGCTGTTTGGAGTGGGTGGTAACGACCCAATCCGGTCTTCCTCAAGTGTTTCTCTGTTCGGTTGGGCGCCGTTTCTCCGTCCCGGCCTGACGATCCAAGGACGCCGGGGATGGCGGCTGTCAAGGATGGCCTCTTGGC
>CALQHT020000217.1 GCA_943330455.2 Nitrosovibrio sp. Nv4
AGCGACATCGCCTGCGCCCTGGTTTCTACTGTTGGTATCTGTTGGATTCGCAAACGCATGATACCAAAGACCGGGCGCGGGCGTCTCGCCGAATTATCGCGAATTTACGGCGAAATTCACCCTGTCAGTTGGCTTTTGCAAGTGGCTCCCAAGAATATAGGCGATGTAATTTATTCGAGCAGATATCGAAATGCGCTCCCAGCTAAGGTCGTGGCAACACAGCCGGACGGTCAGGAGTGGATCATCGAGGGCCAGGGTCGTGCAAGATACCGGTTCCGGCTTGTGCCGGAAGCGCGCATTGTCCCCAATCCGTTGTTGGTGACAACGAAAATCCCTGATGCGACGCCCCAGATTATCAGTAAACATGCGCTGAATGACGAGCAGGCACTGCTTGCCCGGGTCCGCTATAATCGCCTCATCGATTTGTTCCTAGGCATCGTGGCCTATTCGCTTCAAAATCATATGCGTACAAGTATCAAAAGCATCGGGCAGATCGAGATCGACGAGATATATGTCGGCGTCGACTCGAAAGGAACACAGTACGTCGTTCCAGTCCAGGCTAAAGGGGGCAACGACAAGTTGGCCATAGTCCAAACACAACAGGACTTGGACTATTGCGCGGCTGCGTTCCCGCATCTTGTGTGCAGATCCGTCTCCGCACAATTTATGTCGGGCGACCGGATTGCCCTGTTCGAGCTCAGACAGGAGGAGGGGACGATCAAGGTCGCAGCGGAACGGCATTACAGGCTCGTGCCAGCTGCGGATATCGGGCCTGTCGATCTCGAGGAGTACCGTCGTCGATAGGCCGGCCCGCGACCAGGAAGCAATCCGAATGGCAGCACCACCGTCACGTGATTGGACAAGGCAGGCTACCGGTGGGTAGACTGGTCCCGAAATCGTCCAAGGGGGAGTTAGGATGAGCGTGGTTTGGACCGATACGGTCAAAGAGATCGCCGGCACGAAAATGCATGTGTCGCGCGCGGGCAGCGGACCCACTGTCCTGGTATTGCACCATGACATCGGCACCGTGGATCGGCTGCCATTCTACGATGCTCTGGCGGCGAAATACGACGTGCTGGTCCCGCACCATCCGGGCTGGGGCAAGTCGGAGCGCCCGCAATGGCTGCGCCATCCGCGCGACATGGCCGCGATGCACACATGGCTGCTCGCCGAGATGGGCGCCAAAGACGTGTCCCTCGTCGGGCTCGGCTTCGGTGGCTGGATCGCAGCGGAAATGGCGAGCCAATCGCCCACGACCTTCCATCGCTTGGTGCTGATCGGTGCCATGGGCATCAAGCCGCCGGAAGGCGACATCGCGGATCAGGCGATCGTGTCCTACATCGACTATCCGCGGTCCGGCTTCCACAACCAGGACAACTTCGCCGCGGTCTATGGCGATATCTCCATCGATCAGTTGGAACAGTGGGACATCTGCCGGGAAATGAGCTTCCGGACCGCCTGGAAGCCCTACATGTACAGCCAGACCTTGCCGCATCTGCTGGGCGGCGTGCGGACCCCGGCGCTGGTGATCTGGGGCGATGACGACCGCATCGTGCCGATCAGCGCCGGCAAGGCTTACACCGGCGCGCTGCGCAACGCGACGATGACGACGGTCGCCGCATGCGGGCACTTCGCGGAAATGGAAAAGCCGGCCGAAGTCGCCAAACTGGTCACGGATTTCATCTCCGCCTGACCGGTCGGCGCAACCCGAAGAAGGGAGCAAGCCAATGCATATGATGTATTTCACCGAACAGCCGATGTCTGCCTATGACGAACACGCGGGTTTGGCTTATGGTGCGACGGCGCTGAACTTCTCGAACAGTTATTTCGACCCGAACGAAGGGAGCCGTCTCTACAACGAATACCTGGAAGACTACCTGCTGGCCGAGGAATACGGCGCCGACGGCATCATGCTGAACGAGCACCACAATGCTCCGTTCTGCATGCAGGCCAAGACCAACGTCTTCGCGGCGATCCTGGCCGCGACGACGAAGCGGGTGAAGATCGTCATCCTGGGCAATCCGTTGCCTCTTTGCGATAATCCGATCCGCATGGCCGAGGAACTGGCCATGATCGACATGATCTCCAAGGGCCGCTTGGTCCCCGGATTCGTGCGTGGCGGCGGGCAGGAGCAGTTGGCGTCCGGCGTAAACCCGGCCTACAACCGCGAACGCTTCATAGAGGCGCACGACCTGATCCAGAAGATATGGAGCGAGCCCGGCCCGTTCCGCTGGGAAGGCACGCATTACCAGCACCGGGTGGTCAACCCCTGGGCCGTGCCGATGCAGAAGCCCTACCCGCGCGTGTGGGTGCCGGGCGTGCTATCGAAGGAGACGATCATCTGGACCGCGCAGCAGCGCTATCCGTATATCGCCCTGAACACCTCCATCGACCACACGAAGGAGATCTGGAAGCAGTATTCCGACACGGCGGCCGAAAACGGCTACACCGCTGGTCCGGAAAACTTCGGCTACCTGATCCGCGTGCATGTGCAGGACACCGAGGAAAAGGCACTCCAGAACGCGCGCCAATTCATGTGGATGCAGGGCGAGTTCACCGGTCTGGCGCATCCCGTGTGGGCCAATCCGTCGGGATACTTCTCTCCGTCCGGGCGGCGCAACTTCGTGCAGTTCGCGACCGGGCGGGCCATCAACCCGCGCGGCAGCCCGAGCTTCGAGGAGCAGTTGGCGAGCACGATGATCATCGCCGGGACCCCGGACCAGGTGATCGAGAAGCTGAAATACGTCGTCGAGAACACCCGCCCGGGCATCATGGGTATCTGGGCGAACGACGGCAATGTCAGCCGCGAAGACCGCCAACGCTGCATCAAGCTGCTCTGCGGCGAGGTGATGCCGGCGGTGAAGGAGTTCGGCGCGAAGCTGGGCCTGAAGGATCCGTTCGAGGCAAATGCACCGGTGCATCTGCGGTATTCGACGGATTTGAAGGCGCCGGTGAAAGCGGCCGCGGAGTAGGGTGAGGGGACGGGGCTTCCGCCCCGGAACCCCGACCAGGGCTCTGCCCTGGACCCGCCAAAGGCGACGGCCTTTGGAATGCGATTCTTTGGTCGGTTGAAACCATGGGGCCTACTCGGACGATGATAGGTCCGGGTAGGCCGCAGGGATTCAACCGACAATGTTCCGGGTTCCAAGGGCCGTCGCCCTTGGCGGGTCCAGGGCAGAGCCCTGGTCGGGGTTCCGGGGCGGAAGCCCCGCCCGTAACCCTCCCCACGTCCCACCACGGAGCCTCCCCCATGGACCCAAACGCCCTACCCTTCGACGCCGCCACCATGTTGGAGGGTCTGCGTCCCTGGGTAGAGTGCGAAAGCCCAACCTTCGACCCCGCCGCCGTCAACCGCATGATGGACCTGGTTTCTCGGACTCTGATCCTGGCCGGCGCCCGGATCGAGCGGGTCCCCGGCCGCATGGGCTTCGGCGATTGCGTGCGCGCCACCTTCCCTCACCCCACGCCGAACGTGCCTGGCATCCTGCTGATGGGCCATTTGGATACCGTGCACCCGATCGGCACCCTGGCTCATCTGCCCTTCCGCCGCGAAGGCAACCGCGCCTGGGGCCCCGGCATCCTGGACATGAAGGGCGGCAACTACCTGTCGCTGGAAGCCATCCGCCAACTCCAACGCGCCGGAGTGGCCACCAAACTGCCGATCACCGTCCTGTTCACCAGCGATGAAGAAGTCGGCAGTCCGTCCACCCGCGATCTGATCGAGGCCGAGGCATCCCGCCACAAATACGTGTTGGTGCCAGAGCCTGCCCGCGCCGATGGCGGGGTCGTCACCGGCCGATATGCCATCGCCCGCTTCAACCTCGAAGCCACTGGCCGTCCCAGCCACGCCGGCTCCCGTCCCGGCGAAGGCCGCTCGGCCATCAAGGAAATGGCTCGTAAACTGATCGAAATCGAAGACATGACCACCGAGGACTGCACCTTCAGCGTCGGCGTCATCCACGGCGGCCAGTGGGTCAACTGCGTCACCACCAGCTGCACCGGCGAGGCCCTGAGCATGGCCAAGCGCCAAGAAGACCTGGACCGAGGCATTGCCGCCATGCTCGCCCTTCGCGCCTCGTCCAACGAGGTGCAATTCACGGTGACCCGCGGGGTCACGCGTCCGGTCTGGGAAGCATCCCCCGCCGGAATGGCATTGTATGCAGTCGCACGCGACATCGCGCGAGGTCTGGGGTTTGCGATCAACTCCCAAAGCTCCGGCGGCGGATCGGACGGCAATTTCACTGGCGCGATGGGGGTTCCGACCTTGGATGGTCTCGGCGTGGCGGGCGCCGGGGCGCACACATTGGATGAGCATATCCAGGTGGACAGCCTGGCCTATCGCGGCAGGCTGATGGCGGGATTGCTGGCCGCGCTGGCCTGACCGACCGTGCTGGGCAGGTGCTGCATATCATCAAACCCAGCCGCGGCAAGGCCATGGTGGCCGCTCTGTTCGGCGAGATAAGGCCCCAGGTGTGGGTTTCCGACATGCTGGGCAGCCAGCGAGGCGATGCCATCCCATGGCAGGTGTGCCTGGCGCACCTGTTTGTCGCGCAACAGGTTGCGCTGGATTGCTTCGCTACGCTCCGAATGACAGCGGCATTGGTGCCACGCGTCACTGGTTCGCTCGGTTGGCATAACGGGCCAGGGGCCGTTCCCGCGTGAGCCCGCGCTGCAATGTCAGGTACTTTGGCGGCTGATGCCCGTTTAGGTTGCAATCCTCATATTTTGTGACCGCCCGATGCAACGGCGCAAATTCACGTACCCAGAGCCCGAGCGGCCGCGGCCACGACGCGTTGGTGTCAGCGCACCAGTTCCAATTGGAGGCGTCCGATCTGGCGGGACACCTCCGGCTCGTGGGTACCGCGATCCCGACGCGGCTGAGCCCGCCGCTCCGGGTCGTGGAAGCCGCAATAGGGTAACCCGTTGCGCCACACCGTGGCGCGCCACGAGCAGTTGTCGGTTGCCCGGGTCTTGATCGTGGCGCTGCATCGAGGCGGTGGGGATTTTTCGTGTTGCTCGCAGGCGTTTTGGCCGCCGAGCGGGGTTGGCCAGGATGGATTGGCCGGCGCCAGAACGAGGTCGACCGCAATCGACAGACCCTTCGCGCGGGCCTGCTCCAGGTCGAGTCGTCGCATCTCCCGATAGATTGCCGCGGTCTGTTCGCCGGGATCCATGGAGAGCCAGCGGTCGTCGCCATACTGCGTTTTGCAGGCGGCGATCGCGTCGAGAAGAATGTGGTCCATGTTGGGCATATCATCCAACCACCCGGGAATATGATGACATATTACAACTATGGCGTCATGTAACAAGGCGTAAAACACTCTTTAGTAGACAATTATGCGTGACTTGCACGGTTTGTAGATTTTTGCGAAATATTTCTGAATGTTCGATTATTCAGTGTGCCGGCCAGAAAATGGGGACTCGGCCAACGCCATGCGCCCGGCACGCAGGTCCCCAGGACCCCGCGGTGGCGGCGTCCCGTCCCCGAAAACCTCCTATCGGGGGATCCCATCTGGGGTCGCATGGACCGGGCCTGGGCCAGCACGTACGGTCTTTCGGGCGAAGGGGGCGTATGCGATACCATCGGCCCCGAAACCGCCGGCGCGAAGATCGTGCCGCCGTCGGGATTTAGGGCGCGACGCGGGCGAGCGAACCGCGCTGGGCCGGAGATCCCGGCGACTCACAACGAACAGGGACGGCGTGTGGTGACCAAGGAAGGCGAACGACTCGTGATGCGCGAAAAACCCCGGAACCGCCTGATGAGCCTGCTGGTATTGGCCGGCATGCTGTGCGCGTTTCCCGCCCTGGCCGACACGGATTGGCCCAAGATGACGGTCAAAGTCGTGGTGCCGTTCCCGCCCGGCGGCGCCAACGACACCGTCGCTCGCCCCTACGCCCAGGCGCTCGGCCAGATTCTGGGCCAGCCCTTCGTGGTGGAAAACCGTGGTGGCGCCGGGGGAGCCATCGGGCTCGAATCCGTGATCCGCTCCGCGCCCAACGGATACACGTTGTGCATGTGCGCCTCGACGGTGATTTCCACCGTGTCGAACCTGCGCAAAGTGCCGTACCAGGCCGCCGACGTGGACCCGATCGCGATCACGACGATGTATATCTCCGGCCTGATGACCGGGCCGAAAAACAAGGCGCGCGACTTCCGAGAGTTCCTGGCGCACGCCAAGGCCAATCCGGGCATGGTGGATTATGGCGGCTCCGGCGTCGGCAGCCCCACCGAATTCCGCATGAAATACCTGTCCGGGCTGACCGGGATCGACTTCGTCAGCGTCCCCTATAATGGCAACGCGGCGTCGTTGAACGATCTTCTGTCCGGCGTGATCGACGCGATCATCGAGCTGAACGGGTTCCCGCATGTGAAGGCCGGCAAGCTGAAAATGCTGGCTCTCTTCGCGCCGCAACGCCACCCGGATTTCCCCGACGTGCCGACCATCGAGGAGCTTGGCTATCCCCAGGTCAACACCCCCATCTGGCAAGGCTTCTACGGACCGCTCGGCATTCCCGAACCGATCCGGGAGAAGCTGAACAAGGCCGTCGCCGAGATCAACACCCGGCCGGAGATGCAGGCCAAGCTGCTGGAGATGGGGTTCCAGACCAAGTCGTTGCCGTTGAAAGAACTGAAGGAATTCTATCTGGCGGACGATGCGCTGCACAAGAAGATCATCCGCGAGCAGAACATCAAGCTGGATTGACCCACCCATGACCAACAACACGCCCGACGGCACCCCCGAGCCAATGCCCGAGCGCATGACTGAGCGCATGACTGAGCACATGACTGAGCGCATGACTGGGGGCCAGGCCGTCATCCGCACGCTCGACCGCTTCGGGGTCGATACCGTGTTCGGCTTGCCGGGCATCCAGTTGGACCCGATGTTCGACGCGCTGCACGGTCAGCGCCAGACCATCCGGACGCTCCACACGCGTCATGAGCAAGGGGCCGCCTACATGGCCTTGGGCTACGCGCAGGCATCCGGGCGGCCGGGCGTGTTCGCCGTTGTGCCGGGTCCGGGCATCCTGAACGCGACCGCCGCCCTGGCCACCGCCGCCGGCTCCAACGCGCCGGTGCTGTGTCTGACCGGGCAGATCCCGTCCTATCAGATCGGTCTCGGGCTGGGCATTCCGCACGAACTGCGCGATCAGCTCGCGGTTCTGCGCGGGATCGTCCCCTGGGCGGAGCGGGCCGAAACCCCGCAAGCCGCGCCGGCCCTGCTGGGTCAGGCGTTCTCCGCGATGCTATCCGGGCGTCATCAGCCCGCGGTGCTGGAGATGGCGCCGGATGTCCTTGCACGCAGCGCCCCGGTGGCGCTGCCGGACGGCTACACGCTGACGACACCCACCCAGCCGGAACCTGCCTCGGTCGAGGCTGCTTTGCGCCTGCTGACCGCCGCCCGCCATCCCGCGATCTTCGTCGGCAGCGGCGTCTTCGGGGCAGAGGACGCCCTGCGAATGCTCGCCGAACGCATGCAGGCCCCGGTGATCATGAGCCGCACCGGGCGCGGCGCCTTGTCGGACCGCCATCCGCTCGCCTGCGGGATGCTGGAAGGGCAGGCGCTGTGGGAGGACGTCGATGTCGCCATCGTCGTCGGCACCCGCTTCCTGGCGCCGGCCTTGTCTTGGGGGCGGGAGAAAGCGGTCCGCCTCATCCGCATCGATGTCGATCCGGCGCAGGCAAGCTTGCCGCGTCCGGCCGAGACGACCCTGGTCTGCCATGCCGATACCGGGTTGCGACTGCTGCTGGATGGGTTGCGCGGCATGGCGGAACGGCCCTCGGTCGCGGCCTCGGTCGCCGCGGTGCGAGCCGATGTGGCGGGGCGGTTGGCCAGCTTGGAACAGCAGCACGCTCTGGCGCGGGTTATCCGAGACGAACTGCCGGAGGACGGCATTCTGGTCACCGACGTGACGCAGCTTGCGACGTTCGTTCAGTATGGCATGCCGGTGTATGCCTCTCGCACCATGATCACCCCCGGTTTTCAGGGCACGTTGGGCTATGCCTATCCGACGGCGCTCGGTGCCAAGGTGGCGTTTCCGGATCGGAAGGTGTTGTCGATCTCGGGCGATGGCGGGTTCATGTTCGCGATGCAGGAAATGTCGACGGCCGTGGCGCATGGCATCGACCTGGTGGCGATCGTGATGAACGATGGCGCGTTCGGCAATGTGAAGCGCATCCAGCAGACGGCGTATGGCGGGCGGATGATCGGGGTTGACCTGCACAATCCAGACTTCGTGGGGCTGGCGGAAAGCTTCGGCATGTTGGGCCTGCGGGCCGGGTCTCCGGCCGAACTGCGCGCGGCGCTGCGGCAGGCGTTGTCAGCCAAGGGGCCGGCGTTGATTGAGGTGCCGGTGGGGGAATTGCCGAGCATCTGGGGGTTGATCAAGCGGCCTCCGTCGCAAGGGGCGGGGGAGAAGTTTCTCTCCTGGGTCGCCGCTCTAACCGTCCAGCCTACGGCTTGGCCGTCTTCGCAGCCTCCTCGGTCGCCTGCTGCAATTGCGCGCGGGTGTCCGCCAGTTGCCTTTGAGCCTCGGCTTCGGCCAGGCGCACCGCCTGCAACCCGGCATCGAGTCTGGCGATCTCGGCGAAACCGGCGATGATGGCCTGTCGCACTTCGACCTCCTGCGCCACGGCCGCTCCAAGCCGTCCCGTTGCGTCGGCGAGGCTTTGCAGGCGTGATCCCAGCACGACGTCGCCTTCCTGAAGCCGAAGCTGGGTTTGGGCCAATGCCTGGCTCGCTTCGTTGATTTGGGCCTGGATCTCGGCCACCTGCTTGGTCTTGGCCTCTGCATCCGCGCGAGCCTGGACGATGTCGCGCTGTATCGCCTCCAGGCTGGCGCGCAGAACGATCAGGCTGCCATTCGTGGCATCCCGCTCCGCCCCGGCTTTTGCCGCCGCCGCCTGGGCCTCGGCGGCGCGCTTCTGCAGGTCGGCCAGCGTTGTCGCGGCCTGCCGCTGCTTATCGAGTTCCCCTGTCGCCGCGCCGTGCAGGCGCTCCATTTCCTGAATCCGCACGGTGGCGGTCCCGCGCTCGGTGCGGGAAGTTGACACCGAATAGACCGCAACGATCCAGCCGATGACACCGACGGCCGCCAGAAGCATCGTGACGGGCCGCTTGATTTCGTTTGAAAGGTTGATTGCCACGAGAAAACCCCCTGTTTCCGAACCGTATGCCGTGAGTTGGGGCGTTCGCAAGAGGGGATGATATCGCGTTTGGCGGACCGGAGCAGCGCTGATAGCGTCTTATGTCGTTTCCTGAACCGATGGTTGCACGGCCTCTGTCGGAGGCGCTAACAGTGGCGCGGGCGACACGGCTCGCCCCCCAAGTGGCGCACATCTTGGAACCACCAAAGGCGCCCCAAATGCCGAAGTTGGAGAAACCCATGAAACTCGCCCGAATTGCGGCCATGCTTGCGCTGCCCGCGGTGCTTTCCCTGCCTGCCCATGCGGCAACCGAAGCCAATTTCGCGGTCCAGACCACCGGTGACCTGGTTGAGCTTTGTGCCGCCGATCCGAAGGAAGCCATGGGCACCGCCGCGCTGAACTTCTGCCACGGCTTCGTGGTGGGTGCCGTCCGCGTCCAGCAGGTGCGCGGCGAGGCCAGCAAGCGCGGCCGGATGTTCTGCCTGCCGGAGCAGCCGACCATGTCGCGCGACACTGCGATCGCCGATTTCGTCACCTGGGCACGCGCCGTTCCGGCCCGTCTGGCCGCCAAGCCCTTTGACAGCATGTTCCAGTTCCTGGGCGCCAAATTCCCCTGCTCGGCGCCGAAGAAAGGCATGTGAGCCGGCCCGTCCAGGACTGACGGCAAGGCGGGTGATTTCAAGACGTTCCGGAGACACGACAGATGCGTAAAATTCTTCTTTCCTTGGTGTGCGTGGCATCCCTCGCCGGCTGCACCGGCATGAGCGACACGCAGCAGCGGGCGCTGACCGGCACGGTCGGCGGCGCCGGCGTGGGCGCCGTCCTGGGTGCGATCGGTGGCAATGCCGGTCTGGGTGCGATCGCGGGTGCGGGGGCAGGGCTCGCGGGCGGCCTGATCTATGACTCGGTGAAGAAGTCCGAGGCGCAAGCCTATCAGGACGGAGTGAACGCGGGCAAGCGGCAGTCCAGTTCGACAAACCGCTGATATCCCAGCGACACGCACTCTTGAACTGACGAAGGGCTGGTTCGACCTGGACCAGCTCCAGGGTCTTTGTCCGGGAGGGGTAGCGGGGTGGTTACACCAACTGCCCTGACCGTTGACGGAGATTGTCTCCTTGTCGTCAATGCGGGACCTGAGCCGGCAATGACGAGAGGGCGGTGCGTCGGTCAACGGACAAGGCCGTTGAAGTTATACTGACCGATCTAACCAATGACCGATGTGTCGCCTCCTTACCGTCATTGCCGAGCCTGACCCGGCAACCCACGCTTCAACGACCGGGGGCGGGTTGCCGGATCAAGTCCGGCAATGAGTGCGTCCGTGAGGACGCTTTGTCAGCGGGGTGCAAGTCCCCGTCTGGGTTGGTCGCAACCCAGCAATCGAAGGTAACTGCGTCGTCGTGAGACTTCGTGGAGAGCAACCGGAGGTG
>CALQHT020000218.1 GCA_943330455.2 Nitrosovibrio sp. Nv4
GCTCAGTTCAGACCGCTTCGAGCGGCCCAGAACATCCGTGAAACGCATCCGCCGTATCCCCTCGTGAAGGCGTGCCCGGTCCATCGAAACCTCCATCCCGGGAGGCACTTTGGACCGGACACTTCACGAGCTACGAAAACCGGACAGATTGAGGTGGTCCTCGAAAACTGGACAGGTCGCTAAGAGAGAGTCTCCCGCTTGGAGCGGCCGTGAGGCCGGAGGTGAGACATGGCGAATACACGGAAGAAGCACAGTGCCGAGTTCAAGTCGAAAGTAGCCCTGGCTGCGGTACGCGAGGAGGGGACGGTTGCGGAACTGTCGAGCCGGTTCGGGGTTCACGCCAGCCAGATCCACGGGTGGAAGAAGACACTGGTGGACGGTATCGCGTCGCTGTTCGCGCAACCCAAGGTTGGTGCCAATGGCGGCGATGGCGCGTCCGAGGCTCAGTTGGCCCGTTATATGAGAAAATCGGCCAACTGACGGTGGAACGGGATTTTTTTCGGAAAAGGTCTGGGCCATGAGCACGTCGGATCGGTTGGGTCTGGTAGACCCAGCCGACCCGGCCTTGTCGATTGTGGCGCAGTGCCAACTGCTGAAGGTCGCGCGCTCGACACTGTATTACCGGCCGTTGCCGATCGATCCCGACGACCTGGCGGTGATGCGTCAGATCGATGAGCTGTACCTGGCATATCCATTTTACGGATCCCGCCGGATGACGGTGGTGTTGGGGGAGGACGGTTGGGTGGTGAACCGCAAGCGGGTCCGGCGGTTGATGCGTCTAATGGGGTTGGAGGCGATCTACCAAAAGCCGAACACCAGCCGACGGCATCCGGACCACAAGGTGTACCCTTATCTGTTACGAGGCCTGACCATCAACCGGCCTAACCAGGTATGGTGCGCGGATATCACCTATATTCCAATGACCAAGGGGTTCGTTTACCTGGTGGCGGTAATGGACTGGTTCAGCCGTCGGGTGCTGTCGTGGCGTCTGTCGCTCGGCATGGAGACGGATTTCTGCGTGGAAGCATTGCGCGAAGCGATGGAACGGCATGGCCGGCCGGAGATTTTCAACACCGACCAGGGTGTGAAGTTCACCAGCGCGGCATTCCTGGACGAGCTTTCGGGTCAGGGCGTCCGGATCAGCATGGATGGCAAGGGCCGGTTCCTGGACAACATCTTCATCGAACGCCTGTGGCGGAGCCTGAAATACGAAGAGGTGTTTATCAAGGCGTATGGCTCGGTGATCGGGGCACGCCGAGGGATCGATGCGTGGCTGACTTTCTACAACGAGAAGCGACCGCACCAGGCTTTGGGTTATCGGACGCCGCACGCGGTTTTCGAGGGGCTCGCTTGTGGACATGTGGACAACGCGCCCGCTTCGCTACGCTGCGCTCCCGCGTTGCCCACATGCCCACAAGCGCATCGACAGGAAAAGGAAGTAAATATGTATTGATTTAGGTATAGTGGGGTCTATACTTACCCCTAGACACCCCCTCGGATCGGGGGGGGTGGAACTGCGGCGGGATTCTCTCTTAAGTCGCCCCGATTCCTGTCCAACCGATGGGGACGACCTCAGATCACGAGCTTGCCACAGGACCCGATATAGCACTTGCCCCCGTCAGACCGACGGCGGATGATGAGTTCGTCGCGATTACCAAACGTCATCCAGATTGTCGCGCAACAATGCGATGCGGAACGGGTGCTGAGGGCCTTTGAAGGCCGTCTCCACATCCACCCGCTCGCCGCCGGGCGTGTCGAAGCCCTTCTTCATCCGCTCCCGATGCGGGATGATGTCGAAGTTCCACTTCTTAAAGTCGGCAACCTCATTCTGCGCTTCGCTGATGATTGTCTCATCGAGCCACCGCGCTTGCCGTTCCAATGCGTCAGCCTGTCCGAGGAGGGCTTCACGGTCATCGGCCCCCGCTGCCAGCGCGGCCGTGCGCTTCCCAGCGGATGCAGCATGAACCGACGCGGCTTTAGCCTTCCAGCGCGGTTCGATCAGGTTCAGCATCCGTGCGCAGGTGATCTTGTCGATACACACGAACAGCGCCTTCCCGGCTTCCCACCGCGTCGAGCAGTGGTCCACGAAGTCGGCGGCGATCTTGTCCAGGCGCGCGTCGGCGGTGACGACCTCGTAATCCTTGCCCAGAAGCTTCTCCAGCAAGGCGGTCTGGTCCGGGTCGAGGTCCGCCTGCTCCACCTTTTCGGCGATGCGGTCATTCAGATCGCCATGCGAGACCAGCAGTTTTTCGCCCCGGTTCTCGTAAACAAGTTTGACGGTGGCACCGTCCTCCTCCGACCGCTTGAAGTCGTAGCGGGAGACGTAATCCCCGAAGATGCGCCGTGTGATCTCGTCCTGCTTGAACAGCGGCGTGCCGGTGAAGCCGATGAACGCGGCGTTTGGCAGGGCGAGCCGCATGTTGCGGGCGAGGCGTCCGGCCTGGGTGCGGTGGGCCTCGTCCGAGATCACGACGATATCGTCGCGCTCGCTGTAGGGTTCGTTGGGGTCCTCGTCCTGATTGAACTTGTGGATCAGGCTGAAGACGTAGCGGTGGTTCTCCTTCAGGATGCGTTTCAGATCGGCGCCGGATGACGCACGAGGCGTGGTGTCGTCGGCGATGCCACAGCCGACGAAGGTCTTGTAAATCTGGCTGTCGAGGTCCTGCCTGTCGGTCATCAGCAGGAAGGTGAAATTGCCTGGCACCGTCCGGCGCACCTTCTCGGCGAAGAACGCCATCGAATAGGACTTGCCGCTGCCCTGGGTGTGCCAAAACACGCCGAGACGCCCGAGGTCGGGGTGCGCACGCTCGATGATCGCCACCGGCCCTTCCGGGACGAAGGACGGCAAGGCGGTCACCGAAGGGTCGGCCCGTCGAGCCTCAGCCAGCCGCGTCTCGTCCGCCAGAGCGCGCCGTTCCAACGGCAGTTCGATCACCCGGTGCCGCAAGCGCTGCGCGGGCGGGAACGCGCGCTTAAGGTCCTCCTGATGCCGCACCGACACCACCGCCTTGTTGACGCCAAGCACCTGATGGTTGCGCGCCACCACCTTGCGGGTCGCACCCGCCTTGCTTTCGTCGAACAGGGTGAAGTTCGCGACGATGTCCAGCAGCCGGTCGGGCGCCAGCATGCCGTCCAGCAGGGCTTCGGCGTCGAGCCTGCCCTTGTCCGTCTCCTCCAGGCGCTTCCATTCAGCGAAATGTTCCCATTGGCTGGTGATCGAGCCATAGCGGGCGCGGTCACCGTTGCTGACGACCAGGAAGGCGTTGTGGTGGAAGGCATGGGCGATGACATTCTCGTCCATGTAGTCGCTGAGGTTGCCGTCGAACCCGGCGCGGATGCTCTTGTGCACCGCCTTCAGTTCGATGAAGACCAGCGGCAGCCCATTTACGAAACACACCAGATCGGCGCGGCGGTTGTAGTTGGGCGTGCGCAGGCCGGTCAGTTTCAGTTCGCGCACGGCGACGAAGCGGTTGCTGCCGGGCGTATTCTCGAAGTCGATCGCGCGGGCGCGGCCGTCGCGCGGGTGGCCCTTGGCGTCGCGGTAGCGGACGGGCACGCCGTTGCGGATCAGACGGGCCAAATCCTGATTGTGCTGCACCAGGGAGCGGCTGAAATCGTGCACCGTCAGCTTGCGCAGGGCCTCGTCGATGGCGGCGGCGGGCAGGTCGGGGTTGAGGCGCGCGAGGGCGGCGCGCAGATCGCGGGTGAGCACGGCGTCCTTGGTGTCTGTGCGCCCAAGCGTGCCGGTGGGGCCGACGGTTTCCTCGTTCCAGGCATGGACGGACTCCCAGCCGAGCTTGTCGCGCAGGTGCATGGCGAAGGTCGCCTGCACCAGCCGGTCCTCGCTGTTGATGCCCGTCGCCGCCATGTCGCCGGCCTAGGTGGCATTCCGCTTTTCGGGCGCGGCAGGCGGAGGATCGGTCACCGCTTCTTCGACCAGTTCGCCAGCGCGCACCAGCACCAGGCGCGTATTGGTTTGCCGGGCGATCTCGCGCGCCCGTTGGGCGGCGCGCAGCAGGGCCTGGGGTGCCGCTTGCATGTCGGCATCCGGCAAGGTTGAAACCATGGGGTCGGTCATGAATTCTCTCCTTCCTCAAGCAGGCGCGGCGTTGGGCCGCCGTTGTCGTACCACTGCCAATAGTCAACGCGGGGGCGATAGACGTCCTTGAAATTTCTCAGACCCAGGGCGAAGCGGCGGCGAATGACCTCGGGCGGGATCGCGTGTCCGCCCTGCCGCACACGCATGGCCACCCGCGCGATCGCTTCTTCGGCGCTGGCGAGCCCCAGGAACAACAGCTTGACCTGGTATCCGGCCGACCGCCACGTGGGAATCATCGCGGCATATGCCCGCCCGGACAGTGTGGTCTCGAAGGCGAAACTCCGCCCCGCCGCGACGAGGGTGGCGATTTCCTCCAGCATCAGGCGACCGGCGCGAAAGGCGGCGGCGTCGGGCTGAAAGGGCGACAGCCCGGCGGCGATCAGGTCGGCATTGACGAAGGTCGGGCAGCCCGCTTCGATCGGCAAGAATTCACGCGCGAACGTGGTCTTCCCGCCGCCATTCGGGCCGGCGATGATAACGATTTTCCGCTGTGGGCTCATACGGCGATCTCCCCGTTCATGAGGCGGGGCAACAACAGATCACGAGCCTCAGCGAGGCGGCCATTTTGCGCTGCAAGTATAGATTGTTGGCGAACTAAATGATCTGCGATATCAAAGAACATCTTCCGCAACAACTGAGTGGGCACGGGAATTACGTAGCCCTTCATAAACCCCTCAAAGTTGAAATTTTTCAGTGAGCTTGCACTTTCTTTTTGATAGACAAGAATATCACCCCGATCGCGGTGGACGCGCGTATGAAAGTAGAAAAATAACGCATCTGACTTCGATCGGAATGAGAATTTTTTACAAAATGAGGCGCATATTACATTCTCATTCCATTGTCGCAAGCGCTCTGGTGTCAAAACCAGAGTTCGCGCGATGGGTTGAGTAGAACTTCCTCCTGACACTTCAAATATGACATCGTAGTACGATAGAAGTCTGGAGCCTAGATTGGACGGGCTATGATAGCGCAGACCCACCGCCTTAAATGTGCCGTTTTCGACCGCCGGCATGTCAGTGCCCCTTATCACGTAAGCGGGTTCGCTCTCTTTTCCTTCTGGCTCGTCTTTCCCCCAACCACCGCCGATGTGCTGGTAAATAAATCTAGCAGGAGCAATCCGCTCCCACCCGTCGGGGATGCCGTCGACGATCTTGACGTGTTCGTGGCCGGGGAAGCGGAAGTGCACGAACCACTCGCGGTAGAGCCGCCGCGCTGCCTCCTCCAAAAGCCCAATCCGCCGCCGGTTGCTCTCGATCAGGTCGTCGTAGGCGGAGAGGGTCTTGCCAATGCGGGTCTGAGTTTCGAGAGGTGGAACAGGGATCAGCAATCGTTCGAAATCACCAACTTTAGCGTGCTCTACAGTCGCGCCCAGGCCCACCGCGCGTATGCGCCCTTGTACTTTGGGACTTTGAAGAACGTATGCGAGGAAGAGACCGTCAAGTTTCTCGGGATCGGCGCGATAATGGAAAAGACGTTGTCCTAGGAAGACCTGATCGTCGGACATCAGTCTACCAACATCGCCAAGCGGCGCTTCGCGTGTAAGGAAGACATCACCACGCTCAGGAACAAGCCTTCGCGACCAACGCTGATAGGTTTCCTCGATCACGTACCTAACGTTATCTGTGTCAACGAAGCCACCACGAACGTTGGTTGTGCGCAGCATCTTGTATGGTGTTTCATAATCTACTACTGGCGCCGTCCTATTCACACAATCGACGGTGTGACTACACACCTCGTTTATTGGGCGATCCCGCCAACTCATATGCCCAATTCCTCAAAGTTCCGCGCTATCCGCGCCGCAAGTTCCGCCGCCTCACCCTTCAAGCCAATCAGGTCGATGTGGATCGCGCGCAACGCTTCCTCGAAGTCGAACTCCTCGTCCCTTTCCTCGGGTGCCGCACCAACATAACGGCCCGGTGTCAGGCTGTAGTCGTGCGACGCGATGGTGGCGCGATCGACCCGCTTCACAAGACCATCTACGTCGCGCAACACGGCATCCGGGAAATGGTCCTGGAGCCAGTCGGTCTGCCTGACGAAATACCGCGTCTCCCGCAACGCCTCGACGGCCCCCGCCCGCGCCTCGTCCACCGCCTTGCGCGCCTTCGAAATGTCCGCGTTGACCCACAAATCCGAGTCCCGCGCCGCGAGGTCCTTCACGCCGATATCCACCACCCGCCCCGACAGCTTCGCCACGAGGTCGATCTGCTTCGTCAGGTCGCGGCAGCGATCCGCCAGCGGGTGCAACGCCCCGCGCGCGACGTGCAGACCGGCGTTGTCCCTGCCTGCCTTCCGCCATTGCTTCGCCTGCTTCGCTGCCTCGGCTCCGAACGCCTCGATATCCGCCGCCAGCATTGCCTGCGCACTGGTCAGTTCATCCCACGGCTCGGCCAGCGGATCAGGCGTGCGTTCAGCCTTGGCGAATGGTGTCACCAAATCGACCAGCTTGCCCAGCGCCTCCTCGAACCCGTCGAGCCTCGGCCCCGCCGCTTCCCCCAGCCGCACGGAATCGGCTAGATAGGACGCGACGAGCGCCAGGAACCGATCCGTCCGCCCGCGATGCAACCAAACGATGGCGGCGATGTTCTTCTGCTGCTCGGGGCTGAAATCGCACACCGAGCGCGACACTTTGCGAAAGATGTTGCGTGCGTCGAGCATCAGCACATGATCGCGCCGCGCCGGGTCCCGTTCCTTGGCGCGGTCGAAGAACCACAACTGGCATGGCACGGTACGGATGTAGAAGAAGTTGCCGCGAATATCGATCATCACATCAACCGCGCCGGTCTCGACCATCTTCCGCCGCACCAGCGCCTCATCCCGCCCGGCGCTGGACGCCTGGGAGGACATAACCACCCCCGCGTGGCCCGTTTCGTTGAGATAGGCGTAGAAATAGGACAGCCACAAATAGTTGGCGTTGGAGACGCGTTTCGCCTTGTTCACCCCCGGCAGGCCGAAAGGCAGACGCTTGTCGCCCTTCACTTTCTCCGCGTCCACCTCGTCCACGTTGAAGGGCGGGTTGGCCATGACGAAGTCGCAACTGCCGGCCAGTTCGTGCGGGTCCTTGTAATAGGTGATGGCGTCGTTCCCGGCCCTGATGGTGCCTTGCAGCCCATGCACCGCCAGGTTGATCTGCGCCAGCTTCGCGGTGGTCTCGTTCTTCTCGTGGCCGTAGAAGGTGACCCGCTTCATCGTGTCCAGTCCTTCATGCTCGATGAAGTGGCTGGTCTGCACGAACATGCCGCCCGAGCCGCAGGCGGGGTCGAAGACGATGCCGTGATCCGGCTCGATGACGTTGACGATGGTCTGCACGATGGACGGCGGGGTAAAGAACTCACCGGCGTCATGCGCGCCCTGCTTGGAGAACTCGGCGAGGAAGTATTCGTAGATTCGGCCAAACACGTCGCCGGACGCGTTGCGAAGCCCCTCCTCGTCGAACAGGCGGAGCATGCCTTCAAGGACATCGTCCTCTAACCGTTCGTAGTCCTTGGGCAGTTGCCCGGCGAGCGGCGGGAAGGCTTCCTCCACCGCCTCCATTGCGGCGGTGATCGCGGCCCCCAGGCTGCCATCCTTGCGCATGCGTAGAAGGGCATCGAAATGCGCGGCCTCCGGCAGCATTAACGCCCGGCGCCGCTGGAAGTCCGCCGCGACGAGGGGGCGGTTCGGCATCTTGCCCGCCTTCTTGTCCGCCTCGATGGCGGCTCGCGCCTCGCGGAAGCGGCTGGTGGCGTGGCGTGGCGTGGCGTGGCGTGGCGTAGGAAGATCAGGCCCAGGACGGGCAGGAAATACTCATTGGAAGCGAGGTTGGTGTTGGAGCGCAGGGTATCGGCCATCTTCCAGAGATGCGCCTCGAATTTCTCGATACCGATCAGGTGGTCAGCACTCATGGGGTGGTCGTCGCCTTCCAGGTCGAGGGATGAGGTTGCTCTGTCTTGGGATCGTGGGACTTGAGCCGTTCGAACTCCTCGACCGCCATCACCACAACCACGGGCCGTCCATGCTTGGCGACCGCCACCGGCTCGGCGCGGGCGAGGTCGATAAGCCGACCGAAGCCGTATTTCGCTTCTTTCGCGGTCAAGGTCTTCATTCAGGTTCCAGCACCAACCGGAGAGTAGTTTTGGCCATTATGGCCGAACATGCAAACATTGTCGCGATCCCCGGTCAGCACCCGGGCATTTTGCCAAACGGATCAACGCGCGACCGTCTCTCGCCGCAGGTCCCTGAGGCGCAGCAACATGGCCAGCATCCGCTCAAGTTTGCGGTCGAGATGGACTTCGTAGCGGCCGAGATGTTCCAGTTTATGGACATCCAATGCTTCGCCGAACGCTTGCTCACGGATCAAGGGGCGGTTCCCCAGGACCGCCCTGCGCGTTTCGAACCAGGGCAGCACCTCGGCCGTCAGGAACCCACGCAGACCCTCAACATCCGCCGTAGCCGGTTCTACGCCGTCGCCGAGTTCGTCAGACTCACGAGCGAGTATGTCCGCCCACCAGCCTTGCGTATCCTCGCGGAGAGCCGCGAGCGCCGCCTCATACGCGTCGTTGCGCCGGGAACTCAGCAGGGCAAGAGCACGGTGCGTCATGGCCTCATCCGCCGCCACGTCGGCGACGGCGTCCGCAGTGTCGGTGGTCGTGGCGCGGACCGCATCGGCTACAGGCTCGGGCACACCAGGTGCTGACAGGTGCACCAGTGCCGCCTTCGCGGTGTCGCGGTATTGCCTGAGCGCGCCGTCGAGGCCGCGTCGATAAGCAGCCCCCTCTGCCAGCCGGGGGCGCTGCTTGCGCCAGAGGATGCCAGCCACTTCCTCGACCAAATGCTGTTCGGTCGGGCCAATCGGCGAATGTTCGGCTGTGAGGGCTGCGACCAGGGTTTCGTATTCTTCGGCGTCTTCCCACGGCAGGACCGTGTAACGCGAAAGGATGCCGTGGCGGACCGCGTTGAAGCGCGTTCTGGCAACACCGTCGGATTCAGTTGGTGGATGGGGCATGATCTCAGTCATCGCCAGCGCCTCCTTGTTTGCTTCTCGTTGTCGATCCGGGTCATCAGGGCCTCTGCCCAAAGTTTAACAGATTCCTCCGCACGCATCTACGCACACAAGACTTGGTCGCGGAGCCGTTCATATGTTCGCCGCCTGACCTGGTTGGCTCTGCGCAGACCTCGATCCCATACCGCTTCGTTCTGGCTGGCGTGGGCGAGGCGATAGCAGCGGTGGCAGAGAAAATAGCGCCCTGGCCCGTGCAGCTTGGCCACGCGCCGACCGCAGGCCATCCCGCTGACCACTCCGGGACATATGAAATACGGCCGCGCGCCGCCATAGCGGCACGGCAGGAGGACGATGCGGACGGTCTCGGCGACCTCCTGCCAATCGGCGCCGCCAATACGCACACGATAGGACAGATGTAGGCTGCCCTCATCGGCGCGCATGTTGATTGAGGCGACCTTCTCGCCGTCGCGTGTCCATTGCCAGCCGCCCGCCCAGCCGGATCGTAGGCAGCCCTCTCGGTTCAGCCGGTTCACGTCGATCGAGCAGCAGCCTTCCACCGTGTCCCGCCCTGAGCCGCTCGGCCGTCCCGATCCGAAGCCGCCCATCATGCGCCTTCGTTTTTTCCGAAATAGTTTGGAAATTTTGCGGGTGACGTGATCCCCATTGCTGCCAATGTGTTGACTGCCTTGGCCTTTTGGGCGGCATGCCAGGCAGGCCAGCAGCGTGAATGCAACCAGACGTGCCCAGGGGGTTCGATCCCGAAAGGCAGCAGCGGTTCATGGGTGTGATCACCGCCACCACAGCCAAAACATCGCCCGGCGGCGAGCACACGAAGTTTCGGTTCAGCCATTTAACCTCACAACAGGCAAAGGCGCGTTGTTCGGCCTGGACGCGCGTCAAACGGCCTTTGCGCTCTGCAATATTCGCCGTTTCGTCGAAAAAGGACCACCAATTCTCGGCCGACCAACCGTCACCGCCGGGCCGTAGCAGCGCCACGACCGCCGCTTTGTGACGCGACAACATTTCGAGGATCGAAGCCGACGGCGGCGCGGACGCCGCGAGAAGCAGATCGTCACCAACGACTTCCAGTTCGAGGCCAGCGGCCCGTGCCGTCCTCAGTGCAGCGACGGCGCTCATATCCGGCCACTCCATCCCGCGACAGTTTTTTCAACCGAGGGGGCAGAAGGCGGTGAAGGCGTTAAAGGCGGTGCTTTCACATCCACCACGCGCCAAGCCGTTCGCCCGTCGGCTTCTGCCTGCTGGAACTCAAACCCACCGACGATCCGGTTAGGCGACGCCCAAGAATGACCGAATCGCCCGATGCCACTGGGCATGGTTGCTTCAGATAGGGCGATTCCGGCGCGATCGGAATTGGCGTAGCCTCGTTGGATGATAGATGTATCGATGATTGGGGCACGGTTCACGGCGTTCGGCCGCGGACTGGACGAGCGCTCTCGCCGACTTTTTGTGGCGGCTGAA
>CALQHT020000219.1 GCA_943330455.2 Nitrosovibrio sp. Nv4
ACCCCCCGCCGTGGAAGCGCGGGTGGCCGGGTCAAGCCCGGCCATGACGGTGGGATGGCGTTGGGCGGTTGTGTCGAATTCGACCGTGATGCGGGGCTGCCGATGTCGATTGCCAGTGTGCAAGCAACTGTCATGGCGCCACCTTGGACGATTGGCCGCCAACCGATCCGGGACAGACCAGCGCTCGCACGACACCGACATCGTCGAACGGGATGACCGTGCCCGCGACGATCTGCCCCTGCTCATGGCCCTTGCCGGCGATGGCCAGGACGTCGCCTGGGGCCAGCATATTCAGGCCGGCCTCGATCGCCTTCGCGCGGTCGGCGATTTCGTGCGCGTCGGGGCAGGCGGCGAGAATGGCGGCGCGGATGTCGGCCGGGTCCTCGCCGCGCGGATTGTCGTCGGTGACGATCGCGATATCGGCGTGGCGAGCGGCGGCCTGCCCCATCAAGGGCCGTTTGCCGCGGTCACGGTTGCCGCCGGCGCCGAACACGACGATCAGCCGGCCAGCGGTATGCGGGCGCAGAGCGGTCAGCAGGCGTTCCAGCGCATCCGGCGTGTGGGCGTAATCGACATAGGCGGCCGCCCCGTTCGGCAGGCGGGCCGCGAGTTCCATCCGGCCTCGCACCCCGGTCAGGGCCGGCAACCGGTCCAGGGCGGTGGCATCGCCCAACGATCCCACCAGCGTGGCGGCGAGCAGCGCATTGTCGGCCTGGAAGCGCCCGGGCACGTTCAGCACGATGTCCCGGATCACGCCCTGGGTGCGGACCCGAAGCGTCTGGCCGTCAGTGTGTGGGGTCACGCCCAACAGTTGGATATGGGTGCCGGCCTCGCCCACCGTCAGCAATCGCAGGCCGCGTTCAGTGGCGATTTCGGTCAGCGCGCTCAGGATCGCGGGGTCCATGTCGGCATGCGCGACGGCGGGGGCTCCGGGGGGCAGCAGGTCGCGGAACAGGCGCAGCTTGGCCTCCCCATACGCGGCCAGGGTGCCGTGATAGTCCAGATGGTCCCGGGTCAGATTGGTGAAGGCCGCACCGGCGAGGCGGACCCCGTCCAGGCGAAACTGGTCCAGCCCGTGGGAGGACGCTTCCATCGCCGCATGCCGCACGCCGGCGCGTGCCAGCCCGGCCAGGGATTCGGCCAACGACACCGGATCGGGCGTGGTCAGACCGGGGCCGGGCTCGAACCCGGGAGCGATCAGGCCGAGTGTACCCAGGCTGGCGGCCTTGAGTCCGGAAAGGGTCCAGAGCTGGCGGACGAACTCGACCGTGCTGGTCTTGCCGTTGGTGCCGGTGACGGCGACGACCTGGTCCGGTTGCGGTCCGGCCAGGATGGCGGCGATCTGCGCCAGGCGGCGGCGCGGCTCGGTGTCTGTGAACAGCGGGCGGTGGGGCACATCGGCGGGCCAGTCAGTGCCGATGGGGGCCAGGATGGCGACGGCCCCCTTGCGGACGGCATCGCCGATGAAGGCGCGCCCGTCGACCGCGGTGCCGGGGAGCGCGGCGAACAGGTCGCCCGGCACGACCTGGCGGCTGTCGGCGGTGATGCCCGCGACATCGATATCGGCCAGGGCCTGCCAGGCACGTTCGGCCGGTACTCCTGAGATGTCCGCGAGACGTTGCATGATCTCAGCGCCGAACAACGGGAGCGACTGAAGCAACGGACACGACCGGAGCGGTGTTCGGCTGCGATCCGATGGGCGATTCGGCTGGCGGTCGCGGCGGCAGGGCCGATGGAGTCCCGGCAGGCACGGCGTTGGTTTCCTGGCGCACCGGTTTCTGCGGCGCTCGGTTCACGGCGGGCGGCAACACCGTCGGCGGCACGGTCAGGTTTGGCCTGGACGCGGCCTGGGAGGTCTGGCCGCTCTGAGATGTCTGCCCGGCTTGAGAGGTCTGGCCGGCATGCGAAGCCTGGCCGGCTTGCGAAGCCTGCCCTGCCGGCGCGGCCGGTGATGCCTGCAAAGCTTGGACGGGGCGCGAGGCTTGTCCAGCCGGTGCGGACTTGGCTGCCTGCCCAGCCTGCGTTGTCGGCCCGGCCTGCGGACCCTGGGTGCCCGGTGCGGCCAGCGAAATCTGCGCCGCCGGTACGGCCCGGTCTCCGGGGGCGCCGATGATCAGCGGCGGTGTCGGACGCGGCGCGTTCTGCCGGGTCGGTTGCAGGGGCATGGCGAGCGACTGGTTGATCGCCGCCACGTTCTGGATATCCGGTAGCATCCCCAGCATCGGCCCGATCCGCCCGATGACCTTGCCCGCGGCCGGCGCCGCCACCCAGCCGGCGGTGGCATAGTAGTAGGTGCTTTTGTTGCCCTTCGGCTCGTCCAGCATCATGTAGACGGCATAACGAGGGGCGTGCATCGGGAAGACGCCCATGAAGGCCGCGACGTTGGCGTGCTTCTTGTAGCCCTTGTTGCCGACCTTCTCGGCGGTGCCGGTCTTGCCGCCGGGATAGTAGCCGGCCACCTCGGCGGTCTTGCCGAACCCGTCGGTCACGATCAGGCGCATCAGCCGGCGCATCATGTCGGACGTGGATTGCTGCATGATCCGCGTGGTCTCGGGCTTTTCCCCGGGCGCCAGGGCCAGGATCGTCGGGCGCACCGAAAGCCCGCCATTGGCGATCGCGGCCGTGCCCTTCACCACATGCAGCGGCGATACCGAGATGCCGTGCCCGAACCCCACCGTCAGGGTGGCGATTTCCTTCCAGTTGGCGGCGGGCTGGGTCAGGGTGCGGCCGGCCTCGGGCAATTCAATGCCAACCCGGTTCATCATCCCCATGTTGCGCAGCCAGGTGCGCTGGCGTTCGGCGCCGACCAGCTTGGCGACGTTCGCCGCGCCCAGATTGGACGAATAGGCCAGCACTTCCGGGAAATAGAGCCAGCGCTTCTTGCCCTCGAAATCGGTGATGGTGAAGCGCCCGATGGAGATCGGATGGGATGCGTCGAACTGGTCCCACAGATTGACCAGGCCGTTGTCCAGCGCCATCGCGGCGGTCTGCAATTTGAACGTGCTGCCCGGCTCATACATGCCGGTCACGGCGCGGTTGAAGCGATCGTCGGCGGGGGCCACGCGGAAGCGGTTGGCGTCGTAATCGGGCAGGCTGACCATGGCCAGGACTTCGCCCGTGTTCACGTCCATCACGATGCCGCAGGCGCCGATCGCCTCGAACGTCGTCATCGCGTTCAGCAATTCTTCCCGCACCACCGCCTGCACGCGGATATCCAGCGAGAGCTTCATCGGGGAGGTGTCTTCGCGGATGCGCTTGTCGAAGAACGCCTCCACCCCGGCGACCCCGGTTTCGTCCACATCGACGCCGCCCAGCACCTGTGCCGCGGTCCTGCCCAGCGGGTAGTGGCGCTGCTGGGTGGGGCGGAAATCGATCCCGGGGATTCCCAGGTTGTTGATTGCCAGTTCCTCGCGCGGGGTGATCTGGCGCTCCAGATAGACGAATTTCTTGTCCGCTCGCAGGCGCTGCAGGGCGCGGTCCTCGTCCAGGCGGGGCAGGACGCTTTTCAGTTTCTTCGCAGCGTCGGCGGCATCGATGATCTGGCGTGGATCGGCGAACACTGACACCGTGTTCAGGGAGATCGCCAGCGGCTGGCCGTTACGGTCGGTGATCATCGCCCGCTGGCCGGGAATGCTGGTCTCCAGGGTCGCGCGCGGCTGGGAGGCGGCGACGATGGCCTCGATCTTCTTTTCGGCGCGATGCGGGGTCATCGGCATCAGGATGGTTGCCAGCGCCAGCTTGCCGATCAGCCCGATGAACAGCAGCGAGAAACCGCCGGCGGCGATGACCAGGCGAGCCCGGGTCTTTTCCATCGCGCGCCGGCGTTCCAGGTCGGGCGCGGTGACTTTCACCGTCTCCATCCGCGGCGTCGCATCCGAGCGCGCGGCCCCGACGCGGCGCGCGGGACGGCCGAAGCGTCCTTCGTTCAGCGGCGTCGAGTCGGGCGAGGGGACGTGATCCGGATCGGAGGTCATAACGGTCTCAATCGCCCCCCGACCATTGCGCGCCGGAGGCGGGAACCGGGCGCGGCAGCGGTGTTGGCAACGGCGCGCCGGGCGAGCCGCCACCAGGGCCGCGTGTGGCCATGCCGAGCATGGAACCGCCGTAGGAGGCGGTTATGGAGGCGCCGGCGGGGACGGAGGCTGGGGTGGCGATCACGGGTGGCGCGGCGACGCGCGGTGGCGGGGCTGGGCGGGCGGCGAGTTGGACCGGTTGCGCGGCTGGTTGCGGTTGTGAAGATGCCTGCCCTTGGGCTTGCCCTTGCGCCTGCCCTTGGGGTTGGGTTTGTCCCGCCGGTGAGGTCGGGGCAGACGCGATGGGACGTGACGCCGGGGGCTTGGCGTCGGCGGACCGGGTCTCTCCAGGGCGCGTGTCCGCTGGACGCGTTTCCCCGGGACGTGTCTCCGCGGATCGGTTTTCGGGCGGGCGCGGTGCCGGCGGACGGGCGTCGGCCAGCGTCGGCGGGCGTGGCGGTTGGGTGTCGGCGAGGCCTGGGGCGGGACGCGGCGGTGGGGCGGGCTCGCTGACGCGCGTTTCGGCGGGGCGGGGCGCGGTGGCGGGGGACGGTGGACGCGGATCGGTGCTGGTCGGCGGACGCGGTATGGTTGCATCGGCGACGACCGGCGCGGGGCGCGGTGTCGGCCGAACCGGGGGCGGGGTTTGCGCCAGGATGGCGGGCGGCGGCACGGGCATCGGCGGGATCGGCAGGACTTCCTCGGCGACGATGACTGGGGCGGGCTCCTCGGCCGGGCGGGGCGTGCCGGTGTTGGCGACCGCCGAACCGGCGGCGGGGGCGGGCGGTGCGACCGCGTAGACGGGCTTCGGCTCGGGTTCCGGCGCGCGTGGGGCGGGCAGGCGGGTTGGCAGATCGGCCAGGGTGGTGAACTGGGGCGGGGTGACGGACTTCAGCGACAAATAGCGGTCGGTGAACTGGCGCAGGCGTTCCGGATCGTTCAGCAGCATCCACTCGGCATGCAGCAGGCGGGTCTGGTCGCGAAACGTGTCGGTTTCGCGCACGATCTTTTCGATCTGGCGGTCGAGCAACTGCACGGAGTGCTTGGACTGGTACAGATAAAGGCCGGAGCCGAGCGCGAGCAGGGCGCAGATGCAGGTGATGGGACGGATCATGGGTCGATCCTTTGCGCCGGTTCGGCCGCCATGCGTTCGGTTGCCAGCTGTTCGGTTGCCAGTCCGTCGGTTGCCAACCGTTCGAGTGCCAGTCCGTCGGTTGCCAGTCGTTCGATGGCCCGCAACCGGGCGCTGCGAGCGCGGGGATTGAAGTGGACCTCATCCGATCCCGGGCGCATGGCTTTCGTGGTCAGCAGGCGGAAGCGGGCGGTGTCCCGCGCCATCAGGCCCCGCGGATCGTGGCGTGACGGCGCGGCGGTGCGGCCGCTGGCCTCGCTCATGAAGCGCTTGACGATGCGGTCTTCCAGCGAGTGGAAGGCGACCACCACCAGCCGCCCGTCGGGGGCCAGCAGGCGCGCCGCCTGGTCTAGTGCGCGCTCGATTTCGCCCAGCTCGTCGTTGACCTTGATGCGCAGGGCCTGGAAGCTGCGGGTGGCGGGATGGATGCCGGAGCGGTCCGGCGGCAGCACGGCGCGGATGATGTCGGCCAGGCGCAAGGTCGTCTCGATCGGCGCTTCGGCGCGGGCGGCGACGATGGCCTTGGCGATGCGACGGGACGCGCGTTCGTCGCCGAATTCGAACAAAACGTCGGCCAGGGCCCGCTCATCGAGGCTATTGACCAGATCCGCGGCCGTCGGCCCATGAAATCCCATGCGCATGTCGAGCGGACCATCGGCGCGGAAGGAAAACCCGCGTTTGGCGTCGTCGAGCTGAAAGGACGAGACGCCGAGGTCCAGCACGACGCCGTCGAGCGCGATGACTCCGGCCTCGGCCAGGAGCGCCATCATGTTGCCGAACTCCCCGTGCAGCAGATGCAACCGGTCGGGGAAACGGGCGGCGAGTTCGGCGCCGCGCGCGATCGCCTCGGGGTCTCGGTCGATCGCCCAGACGGTGCAATCGGCGCTTTCCAGGATCTGGCGCGTGTAGCCGCCGCCGCCGAAGGTGCCGTCCACGTAGACGCCGCCGTCGCGCGGGCGCACCATCTCCAGCATCTCGGCGCCCATGACGGGAATATGATTGCCGGGGATGTGGTTGCCGGGAGTATGGATGCCGGGGGCTTGGCCGCTCATGCGTCGGCCCTCGATTTCAGGGTCAGGCGTTGGTCGCGGGTGCGTTCCCGCGCTTCGATCCGTCGTTGGTCGGCGGCTTGCGGTTCCCAGATCTGGAAGCTGCGGCCCAGGCCGACGAAGGTGACCAGATCGTTAAGATTGGCGTGCTGGACAAGGTCTTCCGGCAGGACGATGCGGCCGTCCTTATCGGTTTCGATCGAGAATGCGTCAGCATAAAGTGCCATCGCGAAATCGTCGTGTTCCTGACTGAATTGATCGTAGTCGCTGAGCGGCTGGGCCAGCGACTCGAAGGCCTTTTGCGACCACGCTTCTATGCAAGGGTATTGGTGCGACTGGCGCAAGATGACTGGTACACCGACAGTGGTTTCGGCACCGATGGACAGCGCGCGCAGGCCCGTACGGAAGGGTGCCGGCACGGAGACGCGGCCCTTGCTGTCCAATTTGTTCTGAAAAGTGCCGAGGAACTGGGTCATGCCGACCCGCCTGCCTTTCTTGGTGGATGCCTCACGAACGGATGGCGGGGACAGGGAGCGGGCGGCGATGAGGAAAGGATGTCCGCCGACACAACCGACCCGTCATCGATCCCGGGCGGGGCATGGACGTGCGCCCCTTTTTCCGGGATGACATGGGATATCATGGGGTCTTATGGCCGTCAAAGCATTTTGGGTGGGCAAATGGCTGGGACGGGCTGGATTGTTGCCCGGTACGTCAAAGGTTTATGGGTGGTGTTGGTTCGGGCATGTCGATGCGGCCGAATTGAACGGATGTTCTTGGTTTATTCTCTGCTGTATTACTTTTGGTGTCTGGAAGTGGGATTGCGGGGCTTCCGCCCCAATGGCCCTTGGGGACCCCGACCAGGGGCTCTGCCCCTGAACCCCGCCAAGGGCGACGGCCCTTGGAACCGGACTATTGGTGTCCTCAAGGGCACCAAAAGGAATCGCATGCCAAAGGCCGTGCCGTTGGCGGGTCCAGGGCAGAGCCCTGGCGGGGTCCGGGGCGGAGCCCCGAAAATACTGCCAGACGGCCTGTAAGCCGGGTTCTGTCCGCGGGCCCGCAAGCGAACCCACGGGACGACCATTCCTCTGGGACGCGCCTTACGGCACGCCTCACGCGACCAACCCGGGCGGCGAAGCGGGAATGCTCCTGCATCTTGCGATGCGACCGCCCCTATTCGGTCTTGCTCCCGGTGGGGTTTACCCTGCCGCCCCTGTTGCCAGGGGCGCGGTGCGCTCTTGCCGCACCGTTTCGCCCTTGCCCGCGGGGTGACGAGACCTTGCGCGGGCGGTTTGTTTTCTGTGGCACTTTCCCTAGGGTCGCCCCCGCCGGTCGTTAACCGGCACCGTATTCCCGTGGAGCCCGGACTTTCCTCCACCCCTGGCTTGCACCAGAAGCAGCGGCCGTCCGGCCGTCTGGCACCGGACACATGCGGCCCAGCGCCCCGCCGGTCAAGCGCGGATATGGCGAAGTGCCGATCTGGTCGAGCGCCGGTGTGGTCAACCGCCGATGCGGGCCTGCCGCGCGCCGAACCACCTTCCCTTGGCGCCCCCGCAATGGCAGTAGCCGAGAGAAATGCACGGAGGAACCAAGATGCCGCTGCCACAGACCATGGCCTTCATTCAAATGGACGGCGCCGGCGGACCCGAGGTGATGAAGCTCGCCCAAGGCCCGCTCCCATCCCCGAAGCCCGATGAGGTGCTGATCCGCGTCCAGGCCGCCGGCGTGAACCGTCCCGATATCGCCCAGCGCCAAGGCTCCTACCCGCCGCCGCCCGGTGCCAGCCCGATCCTGGGTCTGGAAGTCGCGGGCGAGGTCGTCGCGGTCGGCTCCGATGTCACCACCTGGAAACTCGGCGACAAGGTCTGCGCCCTGACCAATGGCGGCGGCTATGCGGAATACTGCACCGCTCCCGCCCCGCAATGCCTGCCCTGGCCCCGAGGCTACGACGGACTGCGCGCCGCAGCGCTGCCCGAAACCAGCTTCACCGTCTGGGCGAATCTGTTCCAGGCCGGACGCCTCGCCCGCGGCGAGAAAGCGCTGATCCATGGCGGCACCAGCGGGATCGGAGTTACCGCCATCCAGTTTGCCCATGAATTCGGCGCCACGGTCTATGCCACCGCCGGCTCGGACGACAAATGCACCGCCTGCATCCGCCTGGGCGCCGACGCGGCGATCAACTACCGGACCCAGGATTTTGTCGAGCAGGTCGCGAGCCTCACCGGCAAGCGCGGCGTCGACGTGATCCTGGACATGGTCGGCGCTCCCTATATGGCGCGCAATATCCGCAGCCTGGGCATGGACGGGCGGCTGGTGCTGATCGCCTTTCTGGAAGGTTCCAAGGTCGAGAACTTCGACTTCGTCCAGATCATGGTGCGCCGCCTGACCGTCACCGGGTCCACGATGCGTCCGCGCACTACCGCGCAGAAAGGCCTGATCGCCGACGCGCTGCGCGAAACCGTCTGGCCGGTGCTGGATGCCGGCCGCTGCGCCCCGGTCATCCATGCCACCTTCCCCCTGGCTCAGGCCGCCGAGGCACACCGGTTGATGGAATCCAGCCAGCATATCGGCAAGATCATGCTCACCCTCGGCTGATCCTGACCGCCTGATCTGTGGTGGTCACGAATCTCGGTCTCGGAGAAAATCCTCCCCCTCCCCTTGTGGGAGGGGGCTGGGGGGAGGGGATTAACGCAATGTCCGTGCCGGATCACCCCTCCCCCCGACCCCCTCCCGCAAGGGGAGGGGGAGGATTTTCTCCAGTCGGCACTTGATCCAGAGATGTGTGAAGACCGCAACCGCCTGACAGGGGCCCAGGCCCTTTCCCATCGGCCCGAACCTTACACCAACCGACGGAACCAATGACCGACCGGCTACCCCCCCCCCGTCATGGCGGCCGCCGAGCCGCCATCCACGCCTTCCACGATCGCGGCCGGGGAAAGTCGTGGATGCCGGCCTGCGCCGGCATGACGGGGCGGCGCCGATCGGAGAGTCAATCGTTCGGTCGGTTGGTATGAGACCGATAGCATCCCCCCACCGTCATTGCCGGACTTGATCCGGCAACCCGCTCCCTGCCGTTGAAGCGCGGGTTGCCGAACCAAACTGGGCAATGACGAGGGGGGCCGGATGCCCTTGCCCCCCCTGCTTGAACGCCCCTATTTGGCGCATCCCTTGGGCGCCATCCCCACCGAACCGCATGTGAGGCAGTCAATGGCGCTCCGGCCCTGGTTCATCCTGTCCGCCCTGGCCATCGCGCGGATCGCGTTCGGCTATCAGTTCCAGACCATCGCCACTCTGGGCTACGACCTGGTGCCTCGCTTCGGGCTGGCCTACAGCGAGTTCGGGGCCATGATCGGCGCCTATATGCTCCTCGGCGCCTTCGTGGCGCTGCCGATGGGCATGCTGGGGCGGCGGTTCGGAGACCGGGTCGTCCTGGGCACCGGGCTCGCTTTCATGGTGATCGGAGCCTGCTATGGCGTGTGGGACGGCGACCCGGCGGGGATCGCCGCCGGACGCTCCATCGCGGGAGTCGGCGCCGTCGCGATGATCGTGCTGCAAGGCAAGATCATCGCCGACTGGTTCACTGGCAAGCGCTTCATGATGGCGATCAGCGTCTCGGTCTGCGCCTATCCGGTGGGAGTCGGGCTGGCCCAACTGGTGCTGCCGCCCCTGACGCAGGCATTCGGCTGGCAGGTGGCGCTGCTATCCGACGCCGTGCTGGCCGCCGTGGCCTTTCTGCTGTTCGTCGGCAGCTTCCGCCCGGCCCCGCATGTCGCCGAACGGACCCGAGGCTTCTCCTGGCCCAGCGGAAGGGAATGCGTGTTGCTAGCGATCGGCGGACTGGCCTGGACGGCATACACCGCCGGCTACGCGGGCTACATGTCCTATGTCCCCACGACCCTGGCGCTCCGAGGCGACAGCCTGGTGCTGATCGGCCTGGTGATGACGATCGCCACCTGGGGTAACGTGCCCGCGACGATGTTCGGCGGCGGTCTGGCGGCGCGGTTCGGCGCGTTTCGGATCCTGCTGATCGGCACCGTCTGTCTGGTGATCGGCATGGTGGGCACGGCGCTGACCGGCTATCCCGTGTTCTGGTCGTTGCTGGTGGGCATCCTCGGCTCCATCCACCCCGGAGTCATCATGGCCGTCGGCACCCTCTCCGCTCGGCCGGAAAACCGCGCCGTCGGCATGGCGCTGTTCTATTCCATAGGCTCTTATAGCGTTTTCTGTTGGTATGGCCCCAGACCGATGGCTCCGAGGATCATGGCGGCCGAACTCGCGGTCTGACCCATCGCTTCCAAGGTCCGGCGCCATCCGAGATAGTTCGGGAGGTTTTTTGTGGCGACCCCATGGAAG
>CALQHT020000220.1 GCA_943330455.2 Nitrosovibrio sp. Nv4
AAGACCAGCACCTGTAATGCCTGCTGCCGCTGAGATTCGGTAAGACCAGCGATCCCGTCAAGCCACGCTTCGAATGCAGTCGCTTCCATGCTGCCCCCCCGCCGGTGGCATCCTAGCCGATTTCAACAAATACCGCTATAAGAGCCAAAGTGAAATCTTAAGAAGCCCGATAAACGCCGCGATAACAGCAACAAGCAGCCCAATCCGAAACCCAGATCTGAACTCCGGCGGAAAACGCCAATCGCCCGTTTCGCACGACATTAACCATCCGACCCGCCCGGTTTACCATTGCCCGGAATCCAGGCAAAACACCGTTTTTCGGGGTTTTTGACCCCAAAAACCGGCATCGGACCCACAGAAACCACTTTTTGCTTGCCATCGCGGCTGCCCACGATCTAGAACAAAAAGCAAACATTCAGGCGCTTCCGACACCTCGGAACACGGCTCCATCCCAATCATGCCCCACTCAAAACGCCAGAATCGCACGCGGACGGTCGAAAACAGCGCGTTGCATCCGTCCCCGCTCCCGTCCTCGCCCATGGGTGCGAACCAAAATTGTGCAATCGAGTCCGCGCCTCACCTCATTCGCGGGCCTGACCCGGCAATGCCGGTGAGGTTCGGCTATCGGTCAATGGTCAGATGCGGCGATATTGCTCCGCACAATGTTGCATCGCACCCATGGGCGGGTCGCCAAGACCGTCGGCTTGCGGCATGGTTTCCGACTGGCAGGGGCTTGCGGATGGCCAAGCCAGCCGGACGAGTCCAGAGGACGCATGCAATGGCCGAAGCGTACGATCTGATTGTCATCGGTGGCGGGTTGGTGGGCGGCGCCATCGCCTGGGGCGCCGCCGAACGTGGAGCATCGGTGGCGCTTTTGGATGAGGGCGACGTCGCATATCGCGCCGCTCGGGGCAATTTCGGCCTGGTCTGGGTGCAGAGCAAAGGCGCCGGCATGCCGCCGTACGCGCACTGGACCCGCAAATCCGCCGAATTATGGCCGGATCTGGCGTCTCGGATGCGGCAGGGGACCGGGCTGGATGTCGGATTGCGCCAGAATGGCGGCATGGCGTTCTGCCTCAGCGACCAGGAGCTGGAAAACCGCGCCGACATCGTCCGGCGCATGCATAACGAGAGCGGCGATATCGGCACCCGCATCCTGGATCGCGCCGAGGTCCATGCCATGGTGCCGGGACTGGGCGATCGCGTCGTCGGGGCCTCGTTTTGTCCGATCGACGGCCATGCGAGCCCGCTCTATCTGTTGCGGGCGCTGCATACGGCGTTGCGCGACCAGGGCGCCGCCTATCGGCCAGGGCGCAAAGTGGACCGCATCGACCCCGCGCCGCACAGTTTCACGGTGCGATGCGGCACCGAACAATTCACCGCCCCCAAACTGGTCATCGCCGCCGGCCTGGGCAGCCGCGATCTGGCCCCGATGGTCGGACTCGACATGCCGGTGTCTCCCCTGCAAGGCCAGATCATCGTCACCGAACGAGTGCGTCCGTTCCTGGAATACGCCACCCATGTCCTCCGCCAGACCGACGAAGGCACCGTCATGCTCGGAGACAGCCAGGAGGATGTCGGTTTCGACATCCACACCCGGGTCGCGGTGCTGGAGAAGATCGCCGCCCGCAACATGGCCACCTTCCCGGCGCTGAAGGATGCCAATATCGTGCGCATGTGGGCGGCCTTGCGGGTGATGTCGCCGGATGGGTTCCCGATCTACGAACAGTCGGAGCGCTATCCCGGCGCGTTTGCCGCAACCTGCCACAGTGGTGTGACCCTGGCCGGAGCGCATGCCCTGGCGTTGGCCCCGGCCATCCTGGCCGGCGATCTACCCGAAGCGCTTACGGCGTTTTCCAGTGCCCGGTTCCACACCGGCGCCCCGGTGGTCTCGGCGCGTCATTGACCTTGTTCGGCGCCCTCTCAGTTCGGGCGGCGCAATGCGCTCAGGGCCGCGAACGGGTTGCGGTCCGTCTCGTCCTCGATCTCCGGCAGGGCCGCGTCGGGCTTGCGCGGATACGGGTCCAAGGCCAGCCCCAACTGTTCAGCCGCGGCCTCGCCCAGGTCCAGCGCGCGTCCCTCATAGGGAATTTCGTCGGCCGCGTCCGGGTCGATGTTGTCCTCGTCTTCCTCGCCGGAGGGCACGAAGCGGATCATGAACCCCTCATCCACCGTCGCTTCGAACTCATCCAGCGACACCACGCAGGTCTGCACCACGCGGGCGATCAGGCGTCCGTGGGCGGCAACCACGGAATCGCTTTCCCGGGTCAGGTGGAAATCGCAGGTCAGATCGAGGATCGACGGCAGCAGCATGCGTTCGGCCAGCGCCGCGCACTCGGCCGGATTCGCTCGGACCTGAAAATCGAGGCCGTCGCGGCCGATGCGGTCCAGGGGCACCAGACGATGCAGTTCAGGGGTCATCGCGCAGCCTCCACGGCGGGCAGGAAGCGGACCTCGCCCGCGATAAGACGCGTGATCGTCTGCGAATCCAGGCATTCGATCTGCGCCCGCGCCACCCGCGCCATGCCGGCGGCGGCTCCGTCCGAAGGCGGCGCGCCACGCCAGATATTGCGTGCCAACGCGGTTTCCAAGGCTGCGGGATCCGCCTCGGCCAGCGCTAATGTGTACGCATTGGCGCGACCATGGAACGCTTCCCACATGGCGCGCACCCGCTTGCCCACCGACATGTCGCTGACACCCAGTTCGCGCAGATTGATGTCCATATCGCTGAACATGGCATCGAACACGGCCTGCGCGACGGCCGGACCGGGCTCCGGCTCGCGCTTCAGGCGCTGGATGACGATGAACGCGTACAGGCCGATCACATCGAACCGGCCATCCAACGTGTCGGGCGCCCCGAGATCGAGATACAGGAACGGATCCCGCGCCGCCGTGACCGCGGAGGTGTAGAGTTGAAATCCGACACGCTCGTGCTTGCCGCGCCGGATCAGGCCAAGGAAACCCGCCAAAATCGCCTCAATCGTGTTAGAGCATGATCACGTTGAGCGGAACGTAACAGCGTATGAATCATGCGATAAAACAAAGAGATAGAGTGATTTTCCATTTCCAGTCAAGGCGAAACCGCTCTAGTGTGCTGCTCGATACGAAAGCCAAGCGGGTGTTGTCCAGACATGGGTGGCGGAGACAGGGGCGCCGAGGGTCATGTGTTCGGGCCGGATGCCGAGCGGGTTGGGTTGGCTGCGAAAGCGCCTGGACATTAGAGCCGGATGTCCTGGATTGACAGGCCACGGGCCGACGTGACACCCACAAAGTAGAATGTGTCGGTCTGCCAGGTCCAACCCGCCAGACATTATCCGGACCCGCGGGAACCGGATCATCGCTAACAACAGGATGTGCCGCGTGGCTAATCGAATGTCATCACAGGAAACCCTGCCGTTGAACCGGCGGACAAGCCGCCTTCCCGTCGGGCCGGCGTTGCGTGCGGGTACACCGGCGGCCTGGGTGCGATTGTCGGTGTTGTGTCTGGCGCTGGCGAGCCTGCCCTTGGGGGCGTGCTCGATGTTCGAGGCGCAGCCGCAATATCGCGGTAACAGGGTGGACAAGGAACACCTGCAGGAGCTGACACCCGGGACGTCCACCCGGGCGGATGTTGCGGCACTGATCGGCTCTCCCACGATCAGGGCGCCGTTCGACGACAACACCTGGATCTATATAAGTGAGACGACTCAGTCGCAGGTGGGCCGGATGCCCGCCGTGCTGGACCAGAATGTTCTGGTGCTGAATTTCGATGACAGCGGGGTCCTGCGACAGATCGAGGCCAAGACCAAGGACGATGGGTTGCCGGTGACCGTGGTCAGCCGCACGACGCCTTCGCCCGGCACGGAGGCGTCCTTTCTGCAGCAGCTCTTTGGGAATATCGGACGATTCAACGCGCTGGGATCCAGTGCCGCGGCGAGTGGCGGGCAGTCGGGTGGAGCACCTAAGCCGTATTGAGGAGGACGGGGCTTCCGCCCTTCCCCCGCTTGACCACCCGTCAACCCAGGCATAAGCGTCCCCTCAATCATCGAGGAAACGCTCATGTTCAGGTCCATCCGTTTCGGGCTGGCGCTCGCCGCCGCCGGTTTCCTGACGCTGGCCACAGCCTCCGCCGAGACCATCAAGCTCGGCGCCATCCTGCCGCTGACAGGTCCGGGCGGGCTGATCGGCACGCAGCAGCAGAAAGGCATCCAGTTCGCGCTGGATCACATCAACGCCAAGGGTGGTGTCCGCGGCAACAAGATCGAGGTCGTGTTCGAGGACAACCAGGCCAAGCCCGACCAGTCGATCCTGAGCTTCAACAAGCTGGTCGATCTGCAAAGCCTGCCGATCATCTTCACCGCCTATTCCGGGCCGTCGCTCGCGATGGCGCCCCTGGCAACCCGCAAGAAGGTGCTGCTGGTCAATGCCGGCGCCCAGGCCGACGCGCTGGCCAAGGCGTCCCCCTTTCTGATCAACACTCTGCCCACCATCGGCGACGAAATCGCCGTGCTGTGCCAATGGCTGGTCAAGAACGGCAAGAAAAACGCCGCGATCCTGTTCGAGAACAGCGCCGCCGGCATCTCCGGTCGTGACAACTACGTCACCCATTTCAAGGCCGCCGGTGGCACCATCGTCGCGCAGGAGCCGACCCAGTTCGGCCAGACCGATTTCCGCCCGGCCCTGCTGAAACTCGCCGATGCGAAGCCCGAGGTGATGCTGGTCTCCATCACCGCCGCCGCACAGCAGATGGCGCAGCAATACAAGCAGCTCGACCTCAAATTCGCTGTCGCAGGGACCACCTTCCTGCAGGATCCGGCGCTGATCGCCGACCCCGCGGCCGAGGGCTTCATGCACACCCAGTTGCAGAGCCAGTCGCCACCCGCACTGGCCGCCGAATTCAAGCAGAAATACAACGCGGAAATGGAGTTCTTCGTCCGCCAGTACTACACCGCCAGCAATATCCTGTTCGCCGCCATGGACAAGGTGCTGGAGGAGAAGAAACCCATCACCGGCGAGAACGTCCGCGATGCGATCCTGAAGATCAAGAATTTCAGCGGTCTGGTGCCCGTGGTGTTCAATTCCAACACTGCCTCGGTGCCGTTCGATCTGAAAGTGATCCGCGGCGGACATGATGAGCAGATGGTGGAACTGAAGGCCCAGTAACGCCAAGCCCGAACGGGTCTTCCGCCGATGCTGGCGCTGCAATTGTTGGTGAACGGGCTCGTTACCGGCTCCGCTTTGGGGCTGGTGGCGATCAGCTTTTCGCTGATCTATTCAACGACCAAAATCTTCCACGTCGCGCATGCCGGCGTCTACACGATGGCCGGTTACGTCGCCTGGTCGCTCGCAAGCCGCGGCGCGCCCGATATTGTCACCCTGGCGGTGACGGTCGCCGCGAGCATGGCGATGGGGGCGTTCATCCAGCATCAGCTCTATGCGCGTCTGGAGCGGCGGCGGGCCACCCCGCTGGTGGTGCTGATCGCGTCGCTGGGCGCGCTGGCGGTGATGCAGAACGTCATCGCCGCGATCTATTCGCCGAACATCCTGCAATTCCCGGTGCCTTGGGGCAGCAAGATGGTGGTGCTGGGCGGCGTGCGGCTGACCTGGACGCAGATCCTGACGGTTATCGCCAGCCTCGCCGCCTATGGCGCGACGATCTGGTTTTTTCATCGCACCATCCTGGGCAAGCAGATTCGGGCGGTCGCATCGAACCCGTTCCTGGCCGAGATCACCCGCCTGTATCCGCAGCGCGTCTATGTCATTGTGGTCGCGATCGGCTCCGCCATCGTTGCCCTGCCCGGCATCCTGGTGCCGCTCGACCTCGGCTTGCAGCCCTATAGCGGGGTCACGCCGCTGCTGACCGCCACCATCGCCATGATCGCCGGCGGCATCGGTAGCATCACCGGCTCCTTCGTCATCGCGATCGGCATCGCGGTGCTGCAGAACCTGTCCCTGCTGGTCATCCCCGGCGAATGGAGCATCGGCATCACCTTCTTCATCTTCGTGATCTTCATGCTGTTCCGGCCCACCGGCCTGTTCGCGGCGGCGCGCTGAGTGTCCGTTCGGAAACATAGTGTGCCTTTTCAAAGGGCTACCGTGAGGTGGCTGGCAGGCGTGGCCCCGAAAGCGATGCGGGGCCATCGATGAGGGGCCACAACGCACCAGACATCCACGGTAGCCCTTTGAAAAGGTGCATTATGTTTCCGAACGGACACTAGGCCATGGACTTCCTGTTCAGCTACATCGCGCTCGCCGAGGTCTATGTCCTGCTGGGCCTCTCCACCAACCTGCTGGTCGGCATCGCCGGGATCTTCTCGGTCTCCCAAGCCGCGGTGTTCGGCGTCGGCGCCTATATCGTCGCGCAATGCCTGATGACCGAGACGATGGGATTCGTGCCGGCCATGCTGGTCGCCTCCCTCGCCTGCATCGCTCTGAACGTGCTGGTGACCCTGCCTTCCTTGCGCGTTTCCGGCGATTATTTCGTGGTGACGTCGTTCGGCATCCAGTTGCTGGCGACCGCGGTGTTCATCAACTGGACCCAAGGCACCGGCGGCGCCAACGGGCTGCCTGGCATCCCGCCGCCGGACCTGTTCGGCTTCGCGCTGGAAAGCAACCTGCATCTGGTCATGCTGACCACGGTTGCGGTCGCTCTCGGTTGCCTGGCCTTCCGGCTGATCATGCGGGCGCCGTTCGGTCGGCTGTTGCGTGCGATCCGGGAAGACGAGTTGGCCGTCGCCGCCGCTGGCAAGGGGGTGTTGCAGGCAAAGGTCTCGGCCGCCGCGCTGGCGGGAGCATTTGCCGGCAGCGCGGGCGGTCTGTATGCGACGTTCCTGAGCTTCATCGATCCGGTGTCGTTCGACCTCGATGCCTCGATCCTGCTGTTGACGATGGTCGTGGTCGGTGGCGCGCGCACTTTGGCCGGGTCGATCATCGGGCCGTTCCTGCTGCTGGCCTTGCCGCAGGTGCTGACCTTCATCGACATTCCGACCACGATCGCCGCGTCCGCGCGCCAGCTGATTTACGGCGTGCTGCTGATCGCCTTCATGCTGTTCCGTCCGCAAGGATTGGCGGGGGAAAAGCTATGAGCACCGCCTATCTGCAAGCCTCCGGCGTGGAGGTCCGTTTCGGCGGGCTGCTGGCCTTGCGCGATTGCTCGTTCACCGTGGACCGCGGCCGCATCACCTGCCTGGTTGGCCCCAACGGTGCCGGCAAGACCACGATCTTCAACGTCATCACCGGCTTCCTGAAACCCAACGAGGGCAGCGTCGCCTTCCAGGGGAAAAGCCTGGATGGGCTGACCCCGCAAGCGATCGTCGCCACCGGGATCGCGCGCACCTTCCAGAACCTACGCCTGTTCGTCGACCTGTCCGCGCTCGACAATGTGCTGGTTGCTCTGCCGGCGCAGGCGGGCGAGGAGCCGATCGGCGCGATTTTCCGCCCCTGGCACGTCGCAGGTGCCCAAAAGCGCCGCCGCGAGGAAGCCCTGGCCACCTTGGAGCATGTCGGCCTGGCGGATCGCGCGCATGAGTTCGTCCGCAACCTGTCCTATGGCGAGCAAAAACTGCTGACCGTGGCGCGCGTGCTGGCGACCGGGGCGGAGTTGCTGCTGCTCGACGAACCGGCCTCCGGTCTGTCGGCCGGCGCGTTGGAAGGGATCATGGCCCTGCTGCGTCGCCTGCAATCGGAGGGCAAGACCCTGCTGGTGGTAGAACACAACACCCGCGTCGTGCAGCAGATCGCCGATGAGGTGCTGTTCCTGCATCAGGGGCATTTGATGGCGACCGGCTCCCCCGCCTCGATCATCAGCGACCCGGCATTGGCGGAAATCTATTTCGGCGGGGCGATCTGATGCTGCTGGAACTGTCAGGTCTCGCCGCGGGGTATGGGCCGAAAACGGTGGTGTCTGGCGTGTCGTTCGCCTTGGAACCGGGGCAGATTCTGGCCTTTCTGGGCCATAATGGCGCCGGCAAGACCACGACCTTGCGCTCCATCATGGGGCTGCTGCCCTTGCGCGCGGGGGAAGTCCGGTTCGACGGCCAGGTGCTGCAACGCATGTCGGTGGCCGACCGGGTGGCGATGGGCTTGCGGCTGCTGCCCGAGGGCCGTGGCATCTTTCCGGACCTCAGCGTTGCCGAAAACATCGATGTCGTGGCCGCGCGCAATATCGGCGCCGACGCCATGTTTCGCGTGCCGGACGTCTACAAGCTGTTCCCGGTGCTGGCGGAACGGCCGGGGATCCGCGCGGGAAGCCTGAGCGGGGGGCAGCAGCAGATGCTGGCGATGTCGCTGGCGATCCTGGGCAAACCACGCTGCCTGCTGCTGGACGAACCCTCCATCGGCCTGGCCCCCAATCTGGTGGAGCGGATGTTCCAGCAAGTGCGTGAGGTCTGCAAGTCGCACGCGATGACGGCCGTGCTGGTGGAGCAGAACGTCGCCGCCGCAATGAAGATCGCCGACCGGGTGATCATCATGAACAACGGCCAGATCGTCTTCGACGGATTGCCCGACGAAGCCCGCGCATCGAATTTCTGGCATTATTTCTGACGCGGTCCGGATAGAGGCCGCTCTTTCCGTCTCCGCGCGCCACGGCTTACACTCCCGAACCGTCCAGAGCAGGGAAACACCACCATGAAAATCACCAAGGTCGAGCCGCTGTTGCTGGACCGGTTCCTGTATGTCCGCGTCCACACCGATGCCGGGATCGTCGGCCTGGGTGAATCCGGCACTTGGGGCCAGTTGGAGGCCTCCGCCGCGTCGATCGCCAAATACGGGGAATATCTGGTCGGCAAGGACCCGTTCCCGATCGAGCATCATTGGAACGTGATGCTGCGCGCCAATCATTTCACCGGCGGCGCGATCACCGGCGCGGTGTCCGCCATCGACATCGCATTGTGGGACATCAAGGGCAAGGCGTTCGGCGTTCCCGTCTACGAACTGCTCGGCGGCAAGGTCCGCCACAAGGCACGTCTGTATGGGCATGTGAAGGGACGCACGATCGACAAGCTGGTCGAGGAAGCCGTCCGCCTGAAAGAGGCCGGCTTCACCGCGCTGGGTCACCTGAATCCGCTGCTGGATGAAGATGAGGACGTTCCCTACTTCAAGTCCCACGCTCAGAAGATCGAGGACGCGATCGAGAATGTCCGGCGTCTGCGCGAAGCGGTTGGGCCGAGTGTCGACCTTTGCATCGAAATCCACCGCCGCCTGACCCCGCCGGAAGCCATCGCGCTCGCCCGCGGGATCGAGCAATACAAGCCGATGTTCTACGAGGACCCGCTGCGGCCCAACAGTTTCGACGCCATGGCACAGGTGGCCGACCATATCGACATCCCGATCGCGACCGGGGAACGGTTCACCAGCCTGTATCAGTTCCAGACGCTGCTGACCCGCAACGCGGTGCAGTATCTGCGCCCCGATGTGTGCCTGTGCGGCGGCATCACCGGCGCCAAGAAGATTGCCGCCATCGCCGAGGCGCATGACGCCTGGATCGTCCCGCACAACCCGTTGTCTCCCGTCAGCACCGCCGCCTGCCTGCAAATCGCCGCCTGCATCCCGAATTTCGCCATTCAGGAATACCCGTCGCTGACACCGGACCTGCATGGAGAGACGGAGCTTCTCGGCCACGGGCTGGCGACCGGCTTGACGGAACAACAGGGCGGCTTCATCGCAATCCCGGACGGGCCGGGCATCGGAGTGGAACTGGTGGCGGATGTGGAGAAGCGGTTTCCCTACCGGCCCCGGCCGATCGCGATGCGTCCGCATGTCGATGGGTCGATGGTGGACCAATAGGGGATCGCGACGGGGTCGGGCGGCGGCCGTAACCATTGACCGATGTGCCTCCCCCTTCACCGCCATTGCCGGGCTTGACCCGGCAACCCGCGCTGCAACGGCGGGGGGAGGGTTGCCGGACCAAGTCCGGCAATGACCGTGGGGGAGGTCGGAAGCCGGCAGTGCATCGGTCAACGGGGAGGGACGTTCGTATGACACCCCCAATCCGCCACCGACCTCGCTCTTGCCGGTCCGACGCCAACCGGCCTAGGCTGGCCCAACAACAACGTCCCAGCGAGGCACAATGCGGTGCCGCGACATATGTCCCGGCCTTCCGAGCACTCGCCCCAAGGTAGGAGAGTCCGATGCCCGAACGCCTGATCTCGGCCGACAACCATATCGACCTGACCTATTGCCCGCCCGACCTGTGGTCCGCGCAGGCGCCGAAGCAATGGAAGGAAACCGCGCCCCGAGTGGAAGAGCGCGACGACGGGCTGCACTGGTTCGTCGACAACGAAGAAAAAGGTAGGCTCTTATAGCGTTTTCTGTTGGTATGGCCCCAGACCGATGGCTCCGAGGATCATGGCGGCCGAACTCGCGGTCTGACCCATCGCTTCCAAGGTCCGGCGCCATCCGAGATAGTTCGGGAGGTTTTTTGTGGCGACCCCATGGAA
>CALQHT020000221.1 GCA_943330455.2 Nitrosovibrio sp. Nv4
AGCCTGGTCCAGGCCGCGAAGGCAAAGGCGCGCGGATATCGATCAACCCGTAACCTCAAAGCCATGGTCTATCTCATCGCCGGAAAGCTCGACCTCAGGCTGCCAGTATGAAATCGTTACCACCCACTCCAAACAGCGAGGAGCCACATAATCCCTTAAATACATACACCCAATCGCTCGGCCGAACGCATTGATCGCCGCGGCCTGCCAGCAACAATTGTGGTCGTTGGGATGCCAGGACTGCATCAGTCCCAGCCCCTTCGGACGCTGCAACGCCGCCAACGCGGCGGTCTGGGCCTCCATGGACAGAGCAAGTTTCGACCAGACGGTGCGGGCGCGTCCCAGTGGATACAGGCGTAGCACGCCGATCCGCTTGGCGCCCAGTTCGGCGGCAAGGTGAGCAATATCGGTCAGTTGCGGCGCGGTGGGAACGGTCAGGATCACCAGAACATCGGTCGGGATGCCGGCGTCCACCAGATGCCGGATGGCGGCGCAGGATTGCTGGAAACTGCCGGAAACCCCGGTCGCCGCGTCATGCGTGTGCGCATCGGCGCCCATCAGGTCGACAAGACCTCGCCCCAGTCCGATATCGGCCAGTTGACGCGCGACATCCCGCGTCAGGCCGATCCCATGCGTGCGCAGCAACGTCATCATCAGCGGCGTCGTCGCGCGCAGGATGTTGAGGAATCCCGGCTTGGCCAGTGGCTCTCCACCTTCGAAATAGGCCTGGATCACGCCCTGTTCGGCCAGATCTTGCAAAAGAGGAATCCACCGTTCCGCGGTCAGTTCCCCGGGCTTCGGGGATCGGGCGCAATCCGCATAACAATAAGAACAACGCAGCGGACACGCTTCCGTGATGCCGATCGTTATCTTGGGGGGCGTGTCCAGAACGGGATTGGTACGTTTCACGGGCGTCGATCCATCAAGTTGCTTGCTCCGAACGGCACGGCCAGGAATTACATCAGGTGAACACCACCCGCGATCAATCTCGCAAGTTCCATCGGAAGTCGCCCCGCCAAATATCTATCGCAAATTTGGAACGATTGTCATTTGGGTGAGAATGTTCGATTCTCCATGTTACCCGATACTGTAATCCTCTCTCCCACAACAGGTATCGCAGGGACCGGCCGTATGCAACCCGGAACGCCGGCTCGCATGTCGGGGGTGTGCGAATTGTCACATTGTCGGTTGGCACATTGCGGGTCTGACGCTCAGCGAGGTTGGAAAGCGGCGCGGTGAATGTTCAGCTTGTGTGAATAGCCACATTCCACACTGAGGGCTCTCGATAGGGTGGGATTGTTAGTAGAAATCCTTCGGAAGTTGTTCGAGAGCCTGGGGGATATACTTAACCACATGTACGGGATACAATCATGCACATCGTTCGTCTGTCTTGTGCGGCCGCAACGGTCGCCATTGCCATCGCCGCGGTCGCTCCGGCCCACGCGGCCCCGATCGCGACGCTGTTCAACACCGGCGTTGACGCGGGTGGTTTGTTGCTCGCTGATAATACGATCGGCGATCCCCACTACACTTTGATCACAACGCCGGGCACAACGACCACGGACATTCGGGTGCGGACCAGCGACTCTGCCGATCCAATCCCACCCTGGCTTGCCGACAATACCACTTCCAGGTGGATTGGCCCGAATGCAAGCCAAATACTGAACGGGGACGTTGGCGACTACATGTTCCGGACGACGTTCAGCCTGGTGGACTTGAATCCGGTAACGGCGATGATCACCGGTCGGTGGTCGATGGACAACACCGGAACCGAGATCAAGTTGAATGGTACGTCCGTTGTCACCGCCTGTACGACCGGTTTCACTGCCTGGTGCAATTTCTCCATCACCAACAACTTCCTGTCCGGTACCAATCAGCTGGACTTCTTTATCTCCAACGCGGGCGTGGAACCCAACCCGATCGGGCTTCGGGTGGAGATGTCCGGCACCGCCGATGTTCCCGAACCCGCGTCGCTGGCCGTGCTTGGCCTGGGGCTGGTCGGCCTCGGCGCCGTGCGGCGCAAGGGCCGGGACACGGGCGCCTGTTGCTGAACGCGACCACGAAACTTGTCAACCGATCTCGATGATCCTCGCGTTCAGGACGTCCGACGCCGGAAACTCGGTCTGGGAGCACCCAGCCGAGCCTGGCGTGAGGCGACGGACGTCACGGCAGGCGGCCAGCGGTCGAAAAACCGAGAGAGACCGACACCGACCGCCGCGGTATTGCACCCATCTCGTGCCCAAGCCGCGGTTGGTCCTCCAGCACGGCGTGGACATCGGTCAGTTGAAGGGCAACCCGGCACCGAAGCATGGCGGACTGCACCTGCCGCGTCGGCATGCCGTATGGACGCCGGACCAGATCGCACGCCCGATTGATGTGGGCGGCCCCGATATCCGATGGGCCCGTGCCCTGCTTCTCTACGCCGCCCAGCGCCCAGGAGAGGTGCTGGCCATGACATAGGACCACGTCGAGCAACGTAATGGGCGGACCTGGCTTTGTCTGGGCCAGCAGAAGTCTGAGGAACTAAACGAGGCGCGGCCCATTCCACCCTGGCTGCCATGCTGGCCGGGGCGCCTCGCGGTCAGCACTGATTGTGCCATCGCCGACCGGCCGGCCCGGGGCATACCGCAATTTCTGCCGCCCTGGGACTTGCCAGGTTCGACAGGGCCGATCCCAAGACATTGGCGCTGAAGTTGGTGGAAGCTCTGGAGATCGATCCCCCCGCGAACCAGGAACCACTTCTCTGGCGCCATTGGACGACCATCGACGTAAACGACGCCGATGGCGCGTGCGAAATCGTTCGCGTCTATCGGCTGCGCTGGCGCATCGAAGACATATTCCGCGCGCTGAAAAGCGATGGCATGCGCCTGGAGGAGACGCAGATGCTCGGGGCGGCGCGTCTGTTCGAACTGGTGGCAATCGGGTTGGCCGCGGCGTTTCGAACAATCCAGTTGGTGGATGCGCGAGATGGCGGCACAAGGCCGGCCGCTGATGTGATCCAGCCCTTGCTGTTACCCGCCGTCGAGGCAATTGAATCTGGATTGGCGGGGAAAACCCGACGCCAAAAAACCTCATCCACTCCATTCGTTAGCCTGGATCGCGGCGAGGCTCGGAGGCTGGAACTGCTACTATAAACCGCCCGGTCCCAAAACCATGCGGGCGGGATGGGCGCGTTAGGAAACAATGGTAATTGTGTCTAATGTCAGGGGAAAATACAAATTCAGTCCATTATGCGAATATCGTATGTCCTCAAGGGAGAGGTTCGGCACGCCCCGCCGGATCGAGCGTCAACCGGAAATGGCCAAGACGGATGCGCCCGCGGCGGCCATTTTCGCGGTGTTACCGTAGCATGCCGATGTCGGAACAAAATGAAATGCCAAAGAATCCCCGGACTCCCGGATCGGCTACAAGTTGTACGTCGACACCGCCGATGGCGGCATCCCGGTCAATTGTGTGCGCACCGCCGCCTCTGTGCAGGAAAGTCAGGTTGCCAATCTGCCCGCCATCCTTACCGCCACAAGGGTCACCAGTTGTTCCGACCTGATGGACAGCACTCACGATGCCGGATCGACTAAACAACACAGCCGGTACTTGAACCATGTCCCGATCATCGCAATCAAACCACGCGCCACGCCAGGGTGCGGGCAAGACAAAGCGACAACGTTGCGTCGGGAACCGCTGGGCCGAACATATTTATTACTGTGAGCGGAGCACGGCCGACCGGGCCAACGCGGGGTTGAAGGACAATCATGGCGGTCGGACGGTCCGGGCCAGGGGAGCGGACAAGGTGACGTGTCATCCGCTGTTCGAAGCTCTGAGGTTCCCTGTGCTGCAACTGGTCCACTTGGTGAGATAGCGGATCCTTGCTGGTCACTCAGCAGGCGAGGGCGGTCCCTGCTTGTCCGTCTCGGTCCAAAAGTCGTTGTCGGCTGCTGTGAGAGGCGAAATCAGGCTCATGTGCGTGCATTCTATTTATGGTTGCAATATCTGATGGAGTTTCGCGCGCTGTCGATCTGGAGTTCTGCAGGTGGCTCGCCGTTTAGGGCCACTCCACCGTCAGGCACCGGGCAGGGCACCCAGGATGAAGCAGACCAGATGCGGGCCGGCATACGCGCCAAGGCAAGCGGCCGGCACCAGCGCGACCATGGCGCCGCTCGCGATGACGGTCCCCGCCGCGGGCCGGATAGGCGGCGTCCGCACTGAGACCACTGTCCGGGGCTTCGATGACATGGCATGGTCTGGTCGGACTGGGATCCCATTGATGCCAAGGGCCTTCGATCCCGCATGGGACAGCAAGGGACCGCACCGATAGGAATCGCGTCTGCCCCCGATGCCCTGCCCCGGTTCGCTCGGCCAATCGCCTAGAGTATCGTTAAACCAACGTGAAAGCGTTGTTGGAAGAATAGTCATAAAAACCTTACAGGGTCGTATGGCCCGCCGCGGGGACCGCCGATGGTGTCGGCCATTTTGCCACAGGGGGTAGATTTTTGGGGAGTTCACACAAAAGGACGCGAAAAATGAGCAAAAATCGGGTCCTTCGGACTGGATCACGCGGTTGCCACACGACTACCCTTCAAGTGAGCGGGGGCGGTAGCCTGCAGATCGTACCATTTCAGGGGGGACCACAATGGTCCGGGATATTGGTTCAAACTTGAAGTCCCGCGCACAAGCGGCAGGTCAATCGTCGGAGACACGGCAGAAATCCGGAACCAGACAGCGCGGAGGCTGGAAAGTGAAGTCGCATATGGATGTCGTCATCAACAGCCTACTCGATCATGCCATCGTCTCGCTCGACCCCGATGGCCACGTCACCAGTTGGAACTCAGCGGCGGAAAAGACGAAGGGCTACACCGAAGCGGAAATCATGGGGCGCCACTTCTCCTGCTTCTATACACAAGAGGACCTGGCATTGGATTTGCCCGCGCTCGCCCTGCGTAAGGCGGCGGAGAGGGGGCGGCACGAAGCCGAAGGGTGGCGGGTCCGCAAGGGCGGGGATCTGTTCTGGGCCAATGTGGTCGTTCAGCCTCTGGTGGACCATGCGGGCACGATCCAGGGGTTCGTCAAGGTCACGCGCGATAACACCCAGAATCTGCAGGTGGAAAACCTGCGGGAGGAACTGCACCAGTCCCAGAAGCTGGAGATGGTTGGGCAGTTGACGGGCGGTGTGGCGCATGACTTCAACAATCTGCTCACCGCGATCGAAGCCACCCACGATCTGGTACGAAAATATGCGAATGATGCGCGGGTAGATCGCATCATGGACGTCAACAAGACGGCGCTCGACCGTAGCCGCAAGCTGATCTCGCAGTTGTTGGCGTTCTCTCGTAAGCAGTTGTTGTACCCGAAAATCTCTTCCATCAACGACCTGATCGCGGTCTTCGATGTCCTGCTGCAAAAGGCGGTCGGCGAAAAGGTGACTTTCAGCCTGGACCTTAAGCAGGACCTGGCGGCGGCCTGTATCGATCAGGGGCAATTTCAGTCCGCTTTGCTCAATCTGGTGGTCAACGCAAGGGACGCGATGCCCGCGGGCGGATTGCTTCGTGTATTTACCGACCAGATTGCCCTAACCGAGGTGAATTATTTGCCGCCTTATGACGTTCCGGCCGGTGATTACATCGTTCTCGGGGTCAGCGATACCGGTCGGGGCATGTCGCCGTATGTGTGTGCGAAGGCATTCGAGCCGTTCTTTACGACCAAGGAACCAGGAGCCGGAACCGGATTGGGGCTGAGCCAGTGCTACGGGTTTGCACGCCAGTCCGGCGGCACTCTGGTCATCGAAAGCCAGGAGGGGCAGGGCACAACCGTCCGCCTGTTGGTGCCGGCGATGATCGCGTCGATCAATGTAGCGGTACAGCCGAGCGCGCGGACGATCTTGTTTGTCGATGACGATTGGGCGGTCAGGGTGCTGGTGGCGGAGATTCTCCGCGATCTGGGGCACACGGTTATCGAGGCCGAGGATGCCCAGGACGCGCTGCATCAGCTTCATAACGATATCAGTATAGACTTCCTGTTTACGGATATTATCATGCCGAATGGCATGGATGGGTTGCAGTTGATCGCCGCGGCTCGCGATATTCGCCCGGGTTTGCGGGCGCTTCTCGCATCCGGTTATCCCCGCGACGTGCTGCGAGATCTGGCCAGGCTGCCCGACGATGTCGCCTATCTGGCGAAACCCTATTCCCGATCCGATCTTTCGGCGAATTTCGGTGCCTATAAGCCCGCGTCAGAGGACGGCATTCCGTCGCGTCCCACCGGCCGGTAGCACGTTGGGGTTGTCTTGCGACGGCCGGTTTCCTGTCCTGGCACCCGCCCCGCGCGTTACGCCGCGATGGTGTCAGCCCGGGCCAGAAACCGCCGCTTCAGCGCACTGCGGGGGCGGGCCCGCAGCCGCTCATGGGCCAAGGATGTGGCGACATCGCGCCTGTTGCCTCGAATGGCTGCCTCGGTCAGGGTCCAGTCGATGACGTCGCGTTGGGCGTGGCTGCCGCCGATCCGCCACCGCTCGAACCGGGTCGCAAGCAGTAGGTCCACGGTCTGGGCGTAGGTGCCGCGGTGGAAGGCGAGCAGGGCTTCGACCAATGGAATGCCGACATCGCGATAGAGATTGGCGGTCCCGTTCGTCGGTGGTCAGGTCAGACCATCGGCGATGAAACGGTCGATCTTTCGATATTGGAACATCCACTGTCCGTTCTGGCGGACCACCTGGTCCTCATACCCCCCGGCTGACCCGATATGCGGGCCGGATGGGCCGTTCTGGATGACCGTCCAGTTCGACCGCACGGAGGCCGTGTCGCCGTTCAGGTCGATGACGATGTTGGTCGTGAGATGCACCCGCCGCGGCCGGGGCGCCCCACCCGACGCGATGCTGCGTGCCTGAGCCATGATCCCAGGGCGGCCGGTGCCCTTGCCAAACGCGGTGTCCCAGGTGCCGTCCTCGGTGAACAGGGCTGCCATTTCGTCGAACAGATCGTTGTCCAGCTTGAAGCAATAGGTCGCCAGCAATTCTCGGATCGCGTCCCTGTCGCGTTGTTCGTCGGCCATGGTGTTTCCTCCGTGTTTTTGGTGCGTGGACGGGAGCCTAATACGAAGTGGCCTTGTTGCCGAGATGGTGCGGCGGGCGGTGTGCGTGTAGTTTGGTGCCGTCGGCGCTGCCTCGCCGCGAAGAGCACGGGAAACAGGAAAGACACGCCATGTTCACCGCCGATATCAACTGGGTGGCTCTGCTGGTCGCCACCGTCGTCAAGTTCGCCATCGGCGGCATCTGGTATGCCCCGCCCGTGTTCGGGACCCGCTGGCAGGCGCTGACCAGCCAGACGCCGGAGATGGTGAAGGAACGGATGGGGCAGGCGATGACCACCGACCTGGTCATGAGCTTCATCACCGCCGTCGTCCTGGCGCATGCTATGCAAGCCACTGGGCTGCACGGCTGGCAGGCCGGTGCGGAACTTGGGTGCCTCGCCTGGTTGGGTTTTGTGGCCCCGACCCTGCGTGCGGCTTATGCGTATGAGGGAAGGTCCCTGATCCTTTACGCTATCAATGCCGGGTATCTGCTGGTCTCGTTCGCGGTGATGGGGGCGATCATCGGCGGCTGGTAGGGGGCCGCGGGCTTCAGACATCTTGGCAGGGGAGAAAATTCTCCCCCTCCCGTTGCGGGAGGGGGCGGGGGGAGGGATAAAGCGGCGCAGAGATTGCCTGAAACCCCTCCCCCCGGCCCCCTCCCGCAAGGGGAGGGGGAGAGTTTTCTCCCCTGCCGCGATATGTGGCCATCGTGGCCCCCCAACCGGTCAGGACAGAATGTCGTCGATCTCCGCCTCCGAACACCCGGCCTCCCGCAGGATTTCGCGCGAGTGCTCCCCCAAGGTCGGCCATAACCGGCGCACGCTGGGGGGCGACTTCGAAAACTGCGCCGGGATCGCCGTTACCACGACTTTTCCCTCCACCGGGTGCTCGGCGCGCTGGAAAAAATCCGTTTCCTTCAGGTATTCATCCTCGAACAGGTCTTCCAGCCGGTTGGCCGGGCCGCAGGGGATGTCGGCGGGGCGCAATTCGGCCAGCCATTCGGCGGTGGTGCGCTTTTTCATCCCCTCGGTCAGGGTCGCATACAGCGCGTCCACGTTATCGGATCGGGCTGGGAGGCTGTCGAAACGCGGGTCCTTGATCAGGTGGCCCACCCCCATCGAATCGAACAGTTTCGACCATTGCGCATTGCTGACGGCGATTACGCTGATATAGCCGTCCTTGGTCTGATAAGGCCGCCGATGCGGGGTCAGCATCCGAGGATACCCCATCCCCTTTTCCGGTTCGTCCAGGCTGCCGTTCCACAGATGCTCGATCAGGGCGAAGGACAGGATGGTTTCCATCATCGGCAGATGCACTTCCTGGCCCTGGCCGGTGCGCTCGCGGTGGAACAGCGCCATACCGATCATCGATGCCAAGGTGGAGCCGGTCAGCTTGTCCACCACAACGGTCGGGAAATAGCGCGGCGCGCCATCCGGGCCGGCATTCAGCGCGGAAATCCCAGACAGGCCCTGGATCAGGTCGTCATAGGCCGGAAAATCGCGCATCGAGCTGTCCTTGCGGAACCCGCCGGCCGAGGCATAGACGAGACGCGGATTGCGCTTGGACAGGTTCTCGTAGTCCAGGCCAAGGCGCTTGGCGGGACCGGCGCGCATGTTGTGGACGAACACATCGGCGCCCTCGACCAGCTTCAGCAACGCTTCCCGCGCGGCCGGTTTCTTCAGGTCGACGGACAGGCTGCGTTTGTTGCGGTTCAGGGTCGCGAAGTAGCTGGCCATGCCGGGCGTGCGGCTGGGACCGATATAGCGGGTGGCGTCGCCCTCGATCGTTTCCACCTTGATGACGTCGGCGCCCATGTCGCCCAACACCTGGGATGCGAAGGGGCCGAGCACGACGGTGGTGACGTCGATGACTCGGATGCCGGCGAGGGGGCCTTGATTCGGCGTGGGGTCTTGGATCATGGATGTCTCCGCGTTTGCGTGCAGAGTTGCCCTGCCTTGCCTGCTTGGCAATCGGGGATTGGCATCGGTGCCGGTTCGTGAAAGCCTGCGCGCATGGCAAAGCTGATCCTGACGGGTGACGTCAACCTGATGAACGTCACCGATCCCGCCGTCCCGTTCGCTCGGGTGCGGGAGGAATTTTGTGCGGCTGACCTGGTGTTTTCCAACCTGGAATGCTGCCTTTACACGCCCCCTGGCGGGCATTCGTTCCACAATGAGGGGTTTTTCGCCGATCCCGCGGTGGCGTCGGATGCGCTGCGCGGGGTGGCGATCGGGGCGGTCGGGATCGCCAACAACGTCAATTATGGAGAGGCCGCGATTCTGGCCTCGATTGCCGCGCTGGATGCGGCGGGGATTCCGCATACCGGGGCCGGGGCCGATCTGACGGCCGCGGCGGCTCCGGTCGTGGTGAACGGGGGCGGATTGCGTTTCGGGTTCCTGCAACGCAGTTCGGTGTACTGGCCGACCAATCACGAGGCCGGCCCGCATGATGCGGGGATCGCGGTGATCCGTGGGCACACGGCGTATCAGGTGCCGATGCACAAGGTGCGGCCGGAAATCCCACCGATGAACCGGCCGGGGATTCCTCCGGTGATCGTGACCTGGGCCGATCCGGACTATCTGCGCGCCTTTACCGCCGACGTGGGGGCATTACGGGCGCGGGCGGATGTCGTGGTCGCGTCCTGCCACTGGGGGTTGGGCAAGGACGAACTGCAGTACATGCGCGATATCGGACGTGCCGCGATCGATGCCGGGGCGGATATCGTCGTTGGCCACGGACCGCATTACTCGCTGGCGATCGAGGTCTATCGCGGCCGGCCGATCTTCTACGGGGTGGGGAGTTTTTCGTTCCACACCGGCCATGGTGGACGCGCGCATGGGGATTGGGTTGGCATGATGGTGCGGGCGAACGTCGATAAGACCGGCCTGCGCGATGTCGGGTTCCAGTTCGTGCGCCACAACGCGGCGAATGAGTCCGTGCTGTGCCGTCTGGCCGATGAGCAGGCCGAACTGGCGGATATTCGGGCGCGCAGTGCGGCCTATGGGACGGTGCTGGAAGCGGATGGGGACGCGGTGCGGGTTGTTTTGCACGGCTGATAGAGTGATTCTGGCACGCCCGATGACGTTGGGTTGCCCCTCGCTTCCTCACAGTGCGCCCTCTCACCTTGCGCGCCCTTCCCGGTGCACCTTCGCCGTCATTGCCGGGCTTGACCCGGCAACCCACCCTCCGCCGTCGATGCTCGGCCCTACCTGTAGCGGCGCGCAATCATAAACGGTCCGACGCGCAATCAAGGGTGGTTTTCGACGCAGATTAGGTGAGACTATCGGGGTGTCTCGACGCAGATTGTTTGCGACTGAGCGCAGGCTCGGTGAGACGGACGCAAGATCAAACGTTCCAAC
>CALQHT020000222.1 GCA_943330455.2 Nitrosovibrio sp. Nv4
GTGGTCGTCCGGCCAGTGGCCTGAGGCGGCAACCATGTCTCGGCGCGTCACCATCGGTTCCAGGTTTACCGCTTGCGGCGAACCAATTGAGGGACCAAATTAGATGTGTGCCCTGTTTTCGTGTCTCACCGATGGGGTTCGCTCCAGCCAACAAACCGCCGCCGGAAGTCCCCCAACCGTCGCGCAACACCCCGACCACGCCCAGGGTTCGTGTCCGTTGCACGATCCGCAAGGTTAACCACGGAGAACACGAAGGACCACGGTGATCCACGGAGGCACCAAGCCTGATCAAACGGTCATGCCTCAGAGGCTCCCGTTAAGTCGCACAGTGCATAAACTTAGTCGCAGCCCAGATCTGGATCATGACCGGATCGGTCGGAAGCAATCGCGACCCAGCAATGGCGTAAAGTGCGGAAGCCCGATGCGGTCCCGCGTAGTGCCGCCGTGGTAATGGCAGACGTCGCGGCGGTCGGGCGGACCCGTTACGTCGGATTGGACAAGGTTCTGGCGACCTCTATCCCGAACGGCAATTAAACCAGCCAACCCGATCGTGGGGTGGAATGCGCGCAGGGTCGGGGTGGCGGCTACGCGCCAAATCAAAGAGATACCATCATGGGCTGTTCCAACGATCCAGAATGGTGTCGGATGGACACGCGACCGACCAAGAGCGACACCAAGAAACCAATGGGGACGGAAACCATGACGCGCGATATCGGACAGGCGACGCCGTGGCCCCGCCGGGACGTCCTGCGGAACGCCCTCCTGGGCGGCCTCGCCACAACCCTGATCGCCCCCACCCGTTCGGCTCATGCCATCTCCGACCAGGAGAAAGCGCTCTACGAACGCGCGAAGGTGGAACGCGAAGTCACCTGGTACACCTCCCAGGTGCTGGGAGAAACCGCCCAACGCATCGTCAGCGCCTTCAACGTCAGCTACCCCGACATCAAGGTCAATCTGCTGCGAGCATCCGGCCAGGTGATGTACCAGCGCGTCATGCAGGAAATCTCCATGAACGCGCTCGCCGCCGACGTGGTCAGCCTGTCCGACACCGGCGGCCAGCAGCAGGAGCTGAAAGAAGCCGGCCAGTTCGCCCAATACAAGCCCAGTCGAGCCAATGAGGTGCTGCCGGCTTTCCAAAATGTGGACCCGGATGGGTTCTACCATGTCACCGTCGTCGCGCTGACCGTCATCGTCTACAACACCAAACTGGTGAAGCCCGAGGACATGCCGAAGACCTGGGCCGATCTTGCCGACCCGAAATGGAAGGGCAAGGTGGCGATCGGCCATCCGGCGTTCTCCTCCCTGTCCACTGCCTGGGTGACCAAGATGAACGCCCTGTATGGCTGGGGCTTCCTGGAAAAGCTCGCGAAGAACGACACCCAGGTCACCCGCAACATCAACGACACCACCACGCTGGTCACCGCCGGAGAGCGCGCCCTCGGCACCACCCCCGCCCCCACCGCGCGCCCTGGCGTTGCGAAGGGCAACCCGATCGGCATCATCTACCCGGAGGACGGCGCCCTGCTGGCCGCTTCGCCTTCCGGCGTGGTGAAAAACGCCAAGCACCCCAACGCCGCCCGCCTGTTGATGGAATTCCTGCTCGGTCCCGAATGCGCCAAGGTGATCGTCGCCGATTTCGGTGACTCGATCCGCCCGGATGTTCCGTCACCCGGAGGCAAGCCGCTCGACCAGATCAAGACCATCTCCCCCACGGCGGAGGAATCGCGGAACATGGCCAATCTGGTCGAGCCGTTCCGGACCCTGTTCGGCTTCTGACGTTGCCGATGAGCACCGCGCGTATCGCGACCACGTGGCGACCCAGCGCCTCGGGCGTGGTCTTTCTGGTCGTCGTCGCGATCCTGCTGTTCATCGTCGTGGCGCCGATGCTGCGGCTGGTGCTGTCCAGCTTCCAGGAAGCCCGCGGCGGCGCCCTGACCCTGGCCAACTATGTCGCGGCCTATGGCACGCAGCGGCACATCACCGCCCTGCTGAACACGTTGATGATGGGCGGCGGCGTGGTCGTGCTGTCCACCTTGTTCGCCGCACCACTGGCCTGGGCGTGCAGTCGGACCGACATGCCGGGCAGAGGCTTCATCCGCCTGGCGGTGGTCGGGGCCTTCGTCACACCCCCCTACCTCGCCGCCATCGCCTGGATGCTGCTGGCCGGACCGAACGCGGGCTGGATCAACCAGGCGTGGTTCGCGCTGACCGGGTCCGACCAGCGGCTGGTCAACGTGTTCAGCTACTGGGGCATCGTCTTCGTGATGTCCACGAACCTGTTCTTCTTCCTGTTCGTCTATCTGACCAGTGCCCTGGACATGGTCTCATCGGAATCCGAGGAAGCCGCCAACATCCTGGGCGCCAGCGTCCTGCAAACCGCCTTCCGCATCACCTTCCCCCTGATCATGCCCGCGTTTCTCGGCGGCCTGGTGGTGATCTTCCTGCAATCCATCGCGCTGTTCGGCGTCCCCGCTCTGTTGTCGCCAGCCGCGAAATTCCCCGTCGTCACCACCCAATTGCTGCAATTCTTCGAGTATCCGTTGCGGGTGCAGGTCGCCGCAGCTTACTCGGTGCCGCTGGTGGCCATCACCATCCTGCTGTTCGCGCTGCAACGCATCGCCCTATCGCGCAAAGGCTTCGTGTCCGTCACCGGCAAAGGGGCGGAGCGTCGTCCCATCGGCCTCGGCGCCCTGCGCTGGCCGGTCTTCGGCTACGCGCTGTTCATCTGCACGATGTCGGTCTTCCTGCCCTGGCTGATCCTGATCCAGACGGCGTTCAGTCGAGCCTGGGGGGCGGGATTGTCGTGGGGGAATCTGACGGTCGGCAATTTCGTGGTGATCCTGACGGAACTGGACCTCGCGCGCGATGCCATGGTCCGCAGCCTGCATTACGCCTCGGTGTCCGCGTTCTTCGCCATCGCGCTGGGTCTGTGCATCGCCTATATCGTCGCCCGCCGCCTGGTCGCGTTCAGCAACGTGCTGGGCATATTGTGCATGGTGCCGCTGGTCATTCCGGGGATCGTGCTGGCGATCGGCTTCTTCGCCACCTACGCGCCACCGCCGCTGGCACTGTATGGCACCGCGACCATCCTGATCCTGGCCTTCATCACGCGCTTCCTGCCGCTGGCCTATACCAGTTGCGCCTCCGCCATCCGCAACATCCACCCGGAAATGGAGGACGCGGTGCGCATCCTGGGCGGCAGCCGGCTGCTGGCGCTGCGCAAGGTGGTGGCGCCCTTGCTGAAACGCCCCTTGGTCGGCGCCTGGATCCTGGTCTTCGTGCCGGCGGTGCAGGAATTGTCGACCGCGGTGTTCCTGGTCGGGCCGCGCACCCGCGTCATGTCGCTGGTGCTGCTGGATTTCAGCGAGCAGGGCAATCTGGAGATGGTCGCCGCCGCCTGCTGCCTGCTGCTGCTGGTCATCCTGATCGTCGTCGTGATCGGTTTCCGGGTGATCGGGCGGGACTTCATGCGTTCGGCCGAGCGCGACTGAGCGGGGGTTTTTCCACGCTGTTTTCTTCTGGCGATCCGCCCGCAATCAATGGGAAGATCGACCGGAAACCACACCGAGACAGAAAGCACCGACATGGCCCAGTTCTTCGACCACATCCCCGCGGCGTTGCAGGACCTTATCAAGCGCCAACACGTGTTCTTCACCGCCAGCACGACGGCCGGCGCGCGGATCAACCTGTCGCCGAAAGGCTCGGATTGCCTGCGGGTGATCGGCGACAAGGAAGTCGTCTATCTCGACCAGACCGGCAGCGGCAACGAAACCGCCGCGCATATCCGTTCCGACGGCCGCCTGACCATCATGTTCTGCACGTTCGAGGGCGCGCCGATGATCCTACGCCTGTATGGAAGCGGCCGCGTGCTGCCGCGCGGGACCGAGGCCTATGACAGCCTGCTCGCGTCCGCCTTCGCCAATGACGAACCTCCGGGCGCGCGCCAGATCATCGCGCTGGATGTCGAGTCCGTGCAGACCTCCTGCGGCTTCGCCGTGCCGGTGATGAATTTCGAGCATGACCGGACCATGCTGACGGAATGGGCAACCCGCAAAGGTCCCGACGGCATCGACACCTATTGGCGGGAGCGGAACACGGTGTCCATCGACGGCATTCCGACCGGCATGCGGGAAGTATTGGAGCCGGCCGCGGGCGAATGATGCCGCGATAGGCATCCCCTGGACCCTGGATCGGTACCAATAGGGCTCCAGGGGAGCCACACCACTGAAGCGCAAGGAAACCAGCCGCGAACAACGCGGCGGTGCCAAAGGGAGGTTAGACAACCATGCTTCGTATTCTGGCTGCCATATTTTTCGCCTTCTCGACACTGGCCGGTTCGGCAAGTGCGCAAGACAAATACCCATCCAAACCGATCCGCCTGATCGTTCCCTTCGCCGTGGGCGGCGGCACCGACATCCCCGCCCGCGTGCTCGCCGCCAAGATGACAGAGATTCTCGGCCAACAGATCATTGTCGACAACCGACCAGGCGCCGGCGGCAATCTCGGCACCGACATCGCCGCCAAATCTACCCCGGACGGCTACACCATCCTGCTGGGCTCGATTTCCGCCTTTGCGATCAATCCCGGGCTCTACAAGAAAATGCCCTACGATCCGATCAAGGACTTCGAGCCGATCGGGCTGGCCGCCCTGGGACCGATCGCCCTGGTGGTGCACAAATCGGTGCCCGCCAGCGACCTGAAATCCCTGCTGGCCTTGCTGAAGGCCAATCCGGGGACATACAGCTACGGCTCCTCCGGCATGGGCAGCATCCTGCATCTGTGCGGCGAATCCCTGAAAATGATGGGCGGCGGCCTGGACATCACCCATGTGCCATACCGAGGCTCCGGACCCATGATGGTCGATCTGTCGGCCGGCCAGATCCCCATGGCGTTCGACGGCATGCCTACCGTCCTGCCGCAGCTTCAGGCTGGCACCATCCGCGCCATCGGCATGGGCACCACCACACGGGCACGCGCCCTGCCCGATCTGCCGACCTTGGACGAGCAGGGGCTGAAAGGCTTCGAATGCTATTTCTGGGCGACGTTGTTCGCGCCGGCGAAAACCCCGAAACCGATGATCGCCGTCCTGGTGGATGCTCTGAACAAGACCCTCGACGATCCCGTGGTCCTGGGGCGCCTGCGCGATCTTGGGTTTGAGCCGACCCCAGGGACCTCCCCGGAGAAGCTCGCCGTCTTCCTGAAGTCCGAGCTCGCGAAATGGGCGCCAGTTATCAAGGCATCCGGAGCCTCGTTGGATTGAGCCCGCCGCACCGGTGGGCGCCCGGCCCACCGGTCCTGTTTGCAAACTCGCTCGGATCAGGCCGCCATTTTCACCAGCCGCTCGATCTCGGCCATGCGCGGCGGGATCCGTTCGGCCCGCTGGCTGCCGAGATTGACCACCAGCCGATCGACACCAAGTTCCGCGTATTCCGGCATCTCGTCGATGGGCATTCCCATCGGCGGGGTCACGATGATCTCGAAATCCTTGCCGCGCGTACGGCCTTCCTTGGCGAACGCCGCATCCAGTTTGCCCAGCATAGCCACCGTCTTGGCGGGGTCCAGGTTGAACCCGTACCACCCGGCGCCGAACCGCACCGCGCGCCGGAACGCCGCATCCGCATAGCCGCCGACGATGATCGGCACATGCGGCTTCTGGATCGGCTTGGGGTCCATGCGCAACGTCTCGAACTTCACCCATTTGCCGGCGAAATCGACCACCGGTTCGCTCCACAGGCGGCGCATAACCTCCAGGAATTCGTCGCACCGCGCGCCGCGATCCTCCCAGCGATAGCCGCAGGCCTCGACTTCTTCCTTGTTCCAACCGACGCCGATGCCGAAATCGATGCGCCCGTCGGTCAGCCAGTCCAGGGTGCACATTTCCTTGGCGGTGTAGATCGGGTTGCGTTGCGGCACCAGCGCGACGCCGGTCCCCAGCCGCAACGTGGTCGTCGCGGCGGCCAGAAACCCGAACGTCGCGGTCACATCCAGCATGCCGCCACCCGGCGGGACCGGAATGCGGCCGTCCTTCGAGCTTGGGTAGCCATACGTGTTCTTGTCGAACAGGGCGACATGCTCGCCCATCCAGATGGAATCCAGGCCGATCCCCTCGGCCTGACGCCCGAAATCGCGGATCATCGAGGGAGTCGCCAAAGGCGACATGAACGTGGCGAAGACTCCGATTTTCATATGTGCGTTCCTCATCTCATGGCAGTGGTTATGGGATCGATCATGCACAAGCCGGGACCGTTTGCCGACCGTCAAACGCGCGATCGCCGATATGGGACGCAAACCGCCGCGGCCGAAGCATCTCGGCGGGGAACCGCGCATCCGTCGCCAGAGCTTGATCACGCGGAGCAGAACGTCACAGCGTGTGAAGCATGCGATCAACCAAAGAGCCAGAGCGGGTTTCCGTTTCCAGTCACGTTGAAACCGCTCTCGCCGCCCGATCGGCGAGAAAAAACAACCATCAATGGTGATCAACCCCATACCCGCCAGCCCACCAATCGCGGTGAGATGGCGTATCACCACGCGGGGTAAACACTTCAACCGTGCAGTCCCCGCATCCTACCCACGCATTCGTCCTCTCAAGACGCGTGTTGCGCAACCAGACGGTCGGAGTCTAGCCTGCCCGCAATATGGACGAATGACCCGCGCCCGGCGATAGTGTCCGGTCATGCCCGGCCGCGGGCGCGGATTTCAAACAAGATCAGGACTCACGCGACAATGAATATCGGCATTCTCTACACCTCCCACCCCGACCCGGCGACCGAGCCGCCCCCCTATCACGCCGTCCATGCCCGTACCACACGCGAAGTGTTGGAAGCCGAGGCGCTTGGTTTCGACAGTATCTGGATCGCGGAACACCACTTCTCGAACAAATACGGCATCCTGCCGGACCCGTTCAGCTATCTGTGTTACCTGGCGGCACTGACCAGCCGGATCAAACTATGCGCCGGCGTTATGGTCGTGCCGTTGCATCATCCGATGCGTATCGTCGAAAACGCCGCATTCATCGACATTCTCAGCAACGGACGCTTCCAGCTCGGCCTTGGTTCCGGCTACCGCCCCTACGAATTCGAAGGCCTCGGAGTCGATTACGAAGCCCGCCGCGACATGCAGGAAGAAGCCATCCCGCTGATCCTGCAAGGCTTCCATGAAAAGAAAATGACGGCGCGGGGCAAGTATTACAACTTCGACATTTCGGAGCCGTATGAAATCTACCCCGTCCCCGTGCAACTGCCGCATCCGCCCATTTTCATGGGCGCCGGCACCGACCGGTCCATGAGCCAGGCGGCACGCTGGGGCTTCGGCCTGATGCAGTCCACCCTGCCGGACCTGGCAACGATCGCCGAACACATCGCGACCTACCGGAAACACATGAAGGAAGCGGTGGCGCCCTATAACCAGAACCCGGCGTTCGGAGAGGTGGACGTCGCCCGCCTGGTCTATGTCGCCCCCACCGATGCCCAGGCCAAGGCCGACAGCGCGGAAGGCGTGGTGCGCCACGTACGTAGCTTCGTCAGTGGTGGCACCGGGCGGTATTTCGGAGAAGTCACCGCCGAACGCGACGACAATGCGCTGAGCTACGACAACCTGCTGGAGAACACGATCCTGCACGGGTCCCCAGACACCGTGATCCGCAAGATCGAGGCCTTCCGCAAGGTCGGCGCCACATCCATCATGTTGCACTACCCGCCTTACTACGGACCGGAGAAGACATCGCAGATGCTGCGCCTGTTCGCCAAGGAAGTACTGCCCCATGTTCAGGCGATGGAAGCCCCGCGCCTGGCCGCCGAGTAAACGAAAGCGGTCGCGCCGCGATCACGGTCGTTCCGGCGACCAACGCGGCGCGACACGCGCGATACGCGACCACCCTGAGACAACCGTTACAGCCTGTCTGTCACACGATAGAGCAACCCGCCGAAGCGATTTTCGGTTTCAGTTGAATGTGGAACTATTCTCCCCGAGCCAAACCGACACATATTTAATTTTGGACCACCGGACTCTGATGCGTTACGTTTCTACGAAAGCAGGTCATTGCGGATGCCCACGGCGGAAGACGGTATTGGAATGACCCTGCGTTTCTGGGGGGTCCGAGGCAGCCTGCCGACACCAGGTCCTTCAACCGTGCGCTACGGCGGCAACACGTTATGTGTCGAGCTTAGATGCGGGCCGCATCTCGTCATTCTGGATGCAGGGAGCGGATTGCGCGGATTGGGTGACGCTCTGACCGCATCCGCCATTCCGACGGATGCGGATCTGCTGCTCACCCACACCCATTTCGACCATATCTGCGGGCTGCCGTTCTTCGCGCCGCTGTCCAGGCCGAACACCCGGTTACGCATCCACGGCGGCCATCTGGCGCCGCCGGCCGGGATCGAGCAGGCTTTGCGGCTGAGTTTGCAAGCTCCCTTGATGCCCGATCTGTATGGGGGTTTCCGTGCCCAGATGTCCGTGCGGGACTTCACGCCAGGAGACCGGTTTCCCCTGCATCCCGGGCTACAGGTGGCAACGACCCTGCTGCGCCACCCGGGCGGCGCGGTCGGCTACCGCATCGAATGGGGCGGGGCCAGCATCTGTTACGTAACGGACAACGAGCATCCGGCGGACGGACTGGATACCGACCTGGCGAGGTTCGTCTCCGGCACCGACGTCCTGATCTACGACGCGACCTATACCGAGGCGGAGTACCGCACCCGGATCGGCTGGGGCCATTCGACATGGGAGGTCGGGGTGAGCCTGGCCGCTGCCGCCAAGGTCGGCCAGTTGGTGTTGTTCCACCACGATCCCGGACACGACGACGCGACGATGGACGCGATCGGTGCCGCCGCCGCACAGCGCCGCCCCGGTACTATAGTGGCGATGGAGGGCATGCGGATCACGGTCGGGGGCAGCCCATGATGCGCCCCGCCGCGAACCCGAAGCCGCGAGGCGTCACTCCAGCTTGACGTTGGCTTCCCGGATCAGCTTGCCGTTGCTCGCGAAGTCGATTTCCGTGAAGGCCAGGATTTCTTCCGGAGTCTGAGTCGGGCAGATCACGCTCACCTCCCGCAGGCGCCGGATCATGTCGTCGGTCTTGGCGATTTCAACGATCTTGCGGTTGAACGCGGCGATGATCTCTTTCGGCACCGCGGACGGCGCCTGCACCGAGTACCAGATGGGCACGTCGCTGTCCGGATAGCCCGCTTCCGTCAAGGTCGGCACGTCGGGGAATTCCGGATTGCGCAGCGCATGGTTGATGCACAGGAGCTTCAGCTTGCCGGCTTTCACATGCGGCAGGACATTGATCTCGTTCATCATCTGCACACTCCCGGCCAGCAGATCGTTCATCGCGTCCGCGCTGCCGCGATAGGGCACATGCAGGATGTCGATGCCGGCCCGCAGCTTGAACATCTCCAACCTCAACTGGGCGGAGGTGCCCAGGCCGGACGATCCATAGGCCAGCTTGCCGGGATTCTTCCGGGCGTATTCGACAGTGTCCTTGATCGAGGACGGCCCCACCTCCGGCCGTAACACGAAGCCGCAATGCAGATCGCCCACGCGCCCGACCGGCGTCAGATCCTTGCGCGGGTCGTAGCTGACCTTTCGCAGTTGCGGCACCACGGACAGGATGGAATTGGGCGAGAACAGGAATGTATAGCCGTCGGCCGGGGCGCGGACGACGGAGTCCGCCCCGATCGTGCCGGCGGCGCCGCCGCGATTGTCGATCACGAAGGGCTGGCCGAACGCCTGGGTCAGTTTCTCGGCCCAGGGGCGCGCCATGGTGTCGGAGGCACCGCCCGGCGCATACGGAACGACCAGCTTCACCGGCCGGTTCGGCCACGCACCCTGCGCCTGCGCCGAAAGGACCGCCGGCGCCGCCAGGCCGACCGCACCCAACCCCATCAGCATGCCGCGCCGCCCGATGCCCGGGTTCGGATCCGTTGCCATCATCATCTCCTGTTCTGTGTGTTGGACAATGGTCGTGCCCGATCGCCACGTCGCATGGTGCGGCGTTCGCCGGGACTTCGCAAGGAATCCGACCGACCGTGTGGCACCGCCCTACCCCAACCGCCCGCACCATCGAACGATGCATCGCCCCCTCCCCTCCCCTCCCCTTACCGTCATTGCCGGACTTGATCCGGCAACCCGCGCTTCAACGGCAGGGGGCGGGTTGCCGGGTCGAGCCCGGCAATGAGTGCGTCCGTGAGGACGCTTTGTCAGCGGGGTGCAAGTCCCCGTCTGGGTTGGTCGCAACCCAGCAATCGAAGGTAACTGCGTCGTCGTGAGACTTCGTGGAGAGCAACCGGAGGTGGACCTTCAGTCCGTAGGA
>CALQHT020000223.1 GCA_943330455.2 Nitrosovibrio sp. Nv4
AGATGGGTCGGCCGTGACGCCACCTCCGGGCCGATATGAAGCCAGTCAGGACGTGATCGGGGCGCCGCCGGCGGTCTGATGACCGCGCCGGCGCAGCCGAACAGCCGTCGTTATTGATCGAAAATCCCGAGTCCGACAGGCTGCTAGTACCGGTGGCAACAGACCGCCGAACGCCAGGGAGACGAACGCCATGCGACCGAAAGGCCTGACCAGTATTATCGCGTGTCTGCTTGCATGCGCCGTCGTCGGTACCGCGGTGGCGCAGGATCGTTACCCCAGTAAACCCGTCCGTCTGGTCGTTCCGTTCGCCGCTGGTGGCGCCACGGACATCATGGCCCGCATCATGGGCCAGAAGTTGGGCGAATTGCTGGGCCAGACCTTCGTGGTGGACAACCGTCCGGGTGCCGGGGGCAATCTCGGGTCCGATCTGGTGGCGAAATCTCCCCCCGACGGCTACACATTGCTGATGGCAACAGCGTCGAGCCATGGTGCCAATCCGCATCTGTACAAGAAGTTTCCCTACCACCCGATCAACGATTTCGCCGTTCTGGGCGTCCTGGGCATCAATCCCGCGGCGCTGGGCGCACACCCGGCCATTCCCGCCAAGGATGTGCCGTCGCTGATTGCCCTGGTGCGCGCCAATCCCGGCAAATACAGCTACGGCTCCGGCGGGGTCGGCTCGATCCTCCATCTCTGCGGCGAGCAGTTCAAGATCAAAGCCGGTGGCCTCGATATAGAGCATGTGCCCTATCGCGGATCGGCGCCGATGATCAACGACCTGGCGGCCGGGCAGATCATGATGGCGTTCGACGTGCTGCCGACCATCCTGCCGCAAATTCAGGCCGGAACGGTGCGTGGCATCGCCAATGGCGGCGTGGAGCGGGCGAGCGCGCTACCCGATCTGCCCACCGTCGCCGAACAGGGCCTGACCGGATATGTGTGCTATTCCTGGGGTGTCATGATGGCCCCGGCAAAGACCCCGGCGCCGATTGTCGCGACCCTGCATCAGGCCATGGTGACGGCGCTGACGGACCAGACCGTCGTCAAGCGCCTGCGGGAAACCGGCATGGATGTGTTCCAACCGCCGCGCGATTTCGCCCAGACTCAGGAGTTCTATCAGGCCGAAGTGGCGAAATGGGGAGAGATCGTGAAGGCCACCGGCATCCTGCTGGATTGATCCGAACCGGGCAGGGGAGCGGGCGCTCTCCCCGATGACGCGCCGACCCCATCCTGCTATCCGACAAACAGCAGCGGAGCCAGAACCGCCGATCACGCCTCCCTGGGGGAACCATGCCTGACAGCGCCACCACGTTCGATTTCATCGTCACCGGAGCCGGATCGGCGGGCGCCGTCGTGGCCGCGCGCCTGTCCGAATCGGGGCGGCATCGCGTCTTGCTGCTGGAAGCCGGTCCGCCCGATACCAACCCCTGGATCCATATCCCGCTGGGCTTCGCCAAGACCTACGTCAACCCAACCATCAACTGGAAATTCGAAAGCCTCCCCCAGCCGCAGCTCGGCAATCGCCAGATGTACCTGCCGCGCGGCAAGACCCTTGGCGGTACCAGCTCCATCAACGGCATGGTCTATATCCGGGGCAACCACGCCGATTACGACGAATGGCGCCAGCGCGGTTGCGAGGGCTGGGACTGGGATTCCGTCCTGCCCTATTTCCGGAAGGCGCAGAATCAGGTGCGCGGGTCCAGCGAGTATCACGGCACCGGCGGCCCGCTGAACGTGTCCGACCATATCGGCAAGTTCGAACTGGCCGAAGCTGTGCTGAGCGCGGCCGAACAGGCGGGCATCCCGCGCAATCCGGACTTCAACGGCGCCAACCAGGAAGGCTGCGGCTACTACCAGACCACCACCGGCAACCGCCGCCGGTGGAGCACGGCCAAAGGCTACCTCCAGCCCGCCAAATCCCGGCCCAATCTGGTGATCAGCACGCTCAGCCACGCCACCCGCATCCTGATCGAAAACGGGCGCGCGGTCGGGGTGGAGTATCGGTCGCCGAAAGGACTGGAGACCGCACGGGCGAAGCGGGAGGTCGTCGTCTCCGGCGGCGCCTATGGATCGCCGCAGCTGCTGCAACTGTCCGGCCTGGGGCCGGCGGAGCATCTAAGGGACATGGGCATCGAGGTCGTGCGGGACATGCCCGCCGTTGGCGCCAACCTGCACGACCATTTCTGCGCCTATCTGAGCTGGCGCTGCGCCAAACCGATCACAATGAACGACCTGGAGAACAGCCTGTTCCAAAAGGCGGTGGCCGGCATGCGCTATGCGCTGTTCCGCTCCGGCCCGATGGCCAGCAACGGCATCCATGCCGGATTGTTCACCCGCACCGATCCGCGCCTGGAACGGCCGGACATGCAGATCAACCTGCTGGAATGGAGCACGCTGGAGCGCACCAAGGACCGTGTCGTGCCCCATTCTTTCCCTGGGTTCACGCTCGCACCCGTGCATCTGCGCCCCGACGGCCGCGGCACGGTGCGCCTGGCCACGCCCGATCCGCTGGCCCCACCGGCGATTTCCTTCGATTTCCTCCGCACCGAATACGACATGCGGGCCATGCTCGACGGCATCAGGCTGGCGCGCCGGATCGCCGCCCAACCGGCGTTGAAACCCTATGTGATGGATGAATTGCTGCCGGGCTCGCCCGTAGCCTCAGACAACGATCTGGGCGAGTTCGTGCGGCAGAACGGCGTGTCGAACCACCACCCCAGCAGTTCCTGCGCAATGGGCACGGGCAGCAACACGGCGGTCGATCCAAGGCTGCGCGTGCATGGGATTGGCGGATTGCGGGTGGCGGACGCCTCGATCATGCCGTCAGTGGTGGCGGGCAACACCAACGCGCCGTCGATCATGATCGGGGAGAAAGCGGCGTCGATGATCCTGGAGGATGCGGCGGCGTAATCGCGGCAGGCGGGGCGACGGCACCGCGTCCGGTCAGGTCGTCCCCCGCCGTCTTCGGCATCAGCAGCGCGATCGGCGCGGCCGTCAGGCTCATGACCCCGACCACTACGAAGGCGACGCTGAAATCCATCGGTTCCGGTTCGACATGGCCGGAGAACAGGCGCGCGATCTCCAAGGACACGGCGCCGGCGGTCACCCCGACCGTGGCGGCAAGCTGCTGGCCGGTGGTGTAAAGGCTGGTCGCCGCACTCATGCGCGCCCGCGGCACATCCCCGTAGGCAAGCGTGTTGTAGGCGGTGAATTGCAAGGAGCGCAGGAATCCGCCAACCAGCAGCACCCCATAGATCGCCGCGGCCGGCCAGGTGGGGCGGAACGCGGCGCACAGCGCCAGCATCACCCCGGAAATCGCTCCGTTCCACACCAGGGTGTCGCGGAAGCCGAACCATCGGAGTGCGCGCTGGGCGGCCGGTTTCATCAGCAACGCACCGGCCGAACTGGCGAAGGTAATCACGCCGCTTTCCACCGCCGACTTGCCGAATCCCACCTGCAGCATCATCGGCAGCAGGAACGGGATCGCGCCGATCCCGGTGCGAAAGAACATCATGGCCGCGAACGCGACCCCGAAGCACGGCAGCCGCATCAGGGTGAAGTCCAGCAGCGGTTCCTCGGTCCGGCGCGCATGCAGCCAATAGCCGAGGGCGGATAGCAGGCCGACCCCGATCATCGCTTCGCTCACGCCCCAGGGCATGATGCCGCGCCCCAGGGTTTCCAACCCGAACATGATCCCGGTCAGGGCCACGCCGGTCAGCAGCAATCCGCGCAGATCGAAGGCGCCGCGCCGCGGCTCGCGCACGTCCTCCACGAACAGCGTCACCAGAACCAGGCCCAGGATACCAATCGGGATGTTGATGTTGAACACCCAGCGCCAGTCCAGGTAGGTGACGATGAAGCCACCGACCGGCGGGCCGACGACGGGACCCAGCAGGGCAGGGGTGGTGAGCCAGGCCATGGCGGCAACGAGTTCGGTCTTGGCGGCGGTGCGCAGCAGCAGCAGGCGCCCGACCGGCACCATCATGGCGCCGCCAATCCCTTGCAGCACGCGTGCGCAGACCAGGAACGCCAGGCTCTGCGACAGCCCGCACAGCACCGACCCGATGGTGAACACGACGATCGCCGCCCGGAACACGTTGCGCGCGCCATAGCGATCGGCGATCCAGCCGCTGGCCGGGATGAACACCGCCAGGCTGAGCAGATACGATGTCAGCGCCACATTCATCCGCACCGGGTCGTAGCCGAAGGTTTCCGCCATCGTCGGCAGCGCCGTGGCAATGATCGAGGAATCCAGGTTCTGCATGAACATGGCGCAGGCCACGATCACCGCGGTCAGGCGGGTGCGCTTGGAGGTGGTCTGGCGGACAGTCGGCTGGGCCGGTTCGGACATCTCCCCAGTGTCCTCCCCCTGGCGCCGGCGGAAAAGCCCCGGCGGGGTGACTTTTCGTCGCGGCGGGGTAGATATCGGGGCATGGCCCCTGCCTCCTCCGCGTCGGCGCCCCTGGTGTCCCGCCTTCCCGCCGTTTCGCCGGCCCAGCGTGCCGCGTTCCTCGCGATGCCGGAGGATGCGCCACCGCCCTGGGATGAAGTTCCCGCGCTGGACTCGATAGAAATCGGGGGCGTGGCGGCGCGCGGCATCCGCTCAAGCAGCGCGATCCGAGTCGCGGCGTGGAACCTGGAGCGCTGCCTCTATCCAGACGAATCCGCCCGCATCCTAGCCCGATCCGGTGCCGACCTGACCCTGTTGACCGAGATGGATATCGGCATGCGCCGGTCTGGACAGGTCCACACGATCGGCCGGGTCGCGGCGCGCCTGGGGCAGCGCTATGCCTACGGCCTGGAATTTCTGGAACTGGACTCAATGCCGCCTCCAGCCGGCTTCGCGTCTGTTGGCAGTGGGGACACCGAGGGGTTCCATGGCAACGGCTTGGTATCCGCCCTGCCGTTCGAGAATCCCGTCATCATCCGCCTGGACCCGGTGATGGACTGGTTTTGCCACCTGCCGCCTGGTCAGCGACGTAAACTGGGGGCGCGCATGGGCATTGCGGCGACATTCCGGGTGGGGGATGCGCGGTTTGTCGCCTGCTCCGTCCATCTGGAATATCGCTGCGACGGCGCCGGTCGGGCGTTGCAGATGCGCAACCTGCTGGATGCCCTGGATGCCTATGCCGATGGATTGCCGGTGATCGTCGGTGGCGATCTGAACACGCCGACCCCGGCCGGCCCGCCCGACCACCCCGCCGAACCGCTATTCGCGACCGCCAAATCGCTCGGCTATGACTGGCTCGCCTGCAACACTGGCCGCCCCACCACCCGCACCAGCGTTTGGACGCCGAACAAGGGCAACCATCAACTGGACTGGTTCTGCACGCGCGGTCTGACCGCGCGCGACCCGCTGGTGATCCCGGCGATCGGGGAGGACGGCGACATCCTCAGCGACCACGAACTGATTTCGGTCCTGATCGACATCCGTTGACCTGGATCATCGCGGGTGACCGCGGTTCATGGTGTCTGGCGCAAAATGCGAACGAGGATGCACCATGTCGAGAGTCATTCTGCTGCCGGTTACGGGAACCCCCGCCGATGGCCCCGTTTTCCAGACCGCGCTGGCCGCCGGGCGCCTGTTTGACGGGCATCTGGTCGGTCTGCATGTCCGCCGGGACGTCCAACGCGATATCGCCGCGATGGCGTCGGCCGATATGGGCCTGGCAACCGGGCTTCAGGACGTGATCAATCGGATGGAGGAGGACTCCGACAAACTGGCCGATGCGGCGCAAAGCGGTTGGCGCAATCTGTGCGCGGGCAACGCAATCGCCGACGCGACCCGCCCGGGGACCAGCGGCATGACGGCCGAATGGCGGACGGAGATCGGCGATTCGGGCGACTGGCTGGCCGAACACGGGCGGACCTGCGACCTCATCGTGGTGGGACGGGCCAACGATGGCGGGATTGGGTCCGACGGGGTGATCGAGTCGGCCTTGATGCATACGGGCAGACCGGTGTTGCTGGTTGGCGGGTCCGCCGACTCGCTGGCCGGCACCATTGCCATCGCCTGGAAGGACACGCGCGAAGCCGCCGGTGCGGTTGCCGCGGCCTTGCCGTTCATTCGCCGCGGCGCCCGCGTGATCGTCTTCACCGTGTCCGAGGATGACGACGACACCGATAAATCCGCCGAAAGACTGGCCGGAGCCCTGCGCTGGCACAACCCGAACACCGAGGCCCGGACCATCCGGCCCAACGGCAAGTCCGCGGTCGAAGCGCTGCTGGGCAGCGTCACCGAGGCCGGCTGCGGTCTTCTGGTCATGGGCGGCTATGGGCATACAAGATTGCGGGAAGCGGTGTTCGGCGGCTTCACCCGCTCGGTCCTGGAACACGCGCCGCTGCCGGTGCTGATCGCGCATTAGACGACCCGTAAATCCGACCGATTCGCCTCGGGTCAGCTTCCGACCTCTGGTGCCTTGCCGGAAGCAGTAATCCCTCCGCGCCGCTCTAGCGCTCGGCAGGCGCTCGGCGCATGCAGCAGGCTGTCGCATTCCGCCGCTGGATCGTCTAACCTGCCATCCAGCTCACCATGGGTCACTGCCGTTCGACCAATCGACGGGTGTGGTGAGAAGGGAGGATTTACGATGTGGAGTTGGGTTCGGCGCGCCGCGTGCGCCATGCTGTTGGTTGGGTTGCTGTTGCCCGTTCGGGCCGCGATCGCCCAGGAGACGATCAAGATCGCGTTTATTGGCCCGTTCTCGGGCGCGTTCGCACCGCAGGGCGACGCCTTCCTGAAGCAACTTCAGTATGCCCTCGAGGCGGTCAACGCCAAGGGCGGCGCGCTGGGCAAGAAGTTTGAGTTCGTCACCTTCGACGACAAGTTGCAGCCGGCCGAGGCGCTGATCGCGCTGAAATCCGCCGCCGACCAGAACATCCAACTGGTGATGCAGTGCATTGGCTCGAACGTCGCCGCGGCGATGATCGACGGAGTGGCGAAGCACAACGCGCGCAATCCGAACAACCGCATTCTTTATATGAACTGCGCGGCGCTGGCGACCGAGCTGACCGAAGACAAGTGCGACTTCTGGCATTTCCGTTTTGCCGGCAACGTCACCATGCGGGTGGAAACCCTGGTGCGCGCGCTGCCCAAGAACATCACTTCTGTCTATTTGATCAACCAGGACTACCTGTATGGCCAATCCGTGCAGGGCGACCTGAAGCGTCTGCTGGGCAAGAACCGGCCGGACGTGAGGATCGTCGGGGACGATCTGGTGCCGCTGGGCAAGGTGAAGGACTTCTCGCCTTATGTCGCCAAGATGAAGTCATCCGGCGCGCAGGCTGTCATCACCTCCAACTGGGGCGTCGATTTCAACCAGTTGCTGAAATCCGGCATGGAGACCGGTCTGGATGTCGGTTACTTCACCCTGTCCGCCCACCTGAACGGGGCGCCGACAGCGATGGGCGAAGGCGGAGCCAACCGGGTGCACGCCGTGGCCGACTCCCACATGAACATCCCGACCGAGCAGGGCATGAAGGAAGCCGAGGCCTGGATGCAAGGCTTCCGCGACAAGACGCCTGAGTTCGACTACATCTGGATCAACTTCCGCACGATGTTCGAACTGATGCAGGCCGCGATCAACAAGGTCGGCTCCACCGATCCGCTGAAAGTCGCGCTGGCGCTGGAAGACATGAAGATCACCGATGCGTTCGGGCAGCCGAATGTCATGCGCAAGGAAGATCACCAGTTGCTGGTTCCGTTCTATCAAGGAGTATTCACCAAGCCCGTGAAGTTCGACTCTGAAAAGACCGGTTACGGCTGGAAGACCGAAACGACCGTTTCCGCCGCCGATCTGACTCAGCCGACCGGCTGCAAGATGAAGCGCCCGTCGGGAGCATAATCTCCGGGAGCATAATCCCAGGGGCATGATTCTTGGGGCATGATCCTTGGTACATGCTCCCTGGGACCTCATCCGGTCCGGTTCCGCGGGCGTCGTTTCGACCCGCGGAACCGGTTCTTTCCTGCGTTTCGACCTGGAAGGACGTCGCCATGACCCGTCACTTCGGTGTGCTGATTCCGTCGACCAACACGACGGTCGAAATCGAATACACCCGCATGTTGCCGCCCACGCTTCAGGCTCATATCGGGCGCCTGGGCAAAGGCAGCGGCAACACCCCTTTCTCCCCCAGCCGAGACGAAGACGTCGCCTATCAATCCCACCTGCTCGGCACCGCCAAGGTCGAGGTTCTTGCTCTGGCCCAGACCTCGGCCAGCCTGTTCGATGACGATTACGACACGAAGGTGAACCGTCTGATGTCCGAAGGGGCGGGCGTCCCGTCCATGACCTCGGCCGAGGCGATCGGGCGCGCGGTGCGTGCCCTGGGGATGACGCGGATCGCGCTGGTCACGCCCTATTCGCGGGAAGTGATCGAGCGGGCGAAATCCTACTACGAAACTCGCTACGGCCTAACGGTCGTCGCCATGGAAGGCTTCGGCGCCACCGACGCCTATGCGATCGGCGGACTGAGCGCCGACAACGCCACCGACGCCTTCGCCCGCATCGACCGACCCGATATCGAGGTGCTGGTCGTTCCCGGCGGCAATTTCCCGACCATGCCGGCGATCCAGGGATGGGAGCGTCGGTTCGCCAAGCCGGTGGTAACGACGAATCAGGCCGCGCTTTGGGGCATGTTGGAGGCGATGAAGATCACCGATCCGCTGCCCGGACTGGGGCGTCTGCTGGAACAGCGGCCGACCGACGCGTAATTCCCGTCGGCCGAAACAATGATCCGTGCACCGCCCGCCTCGGCCTCCCCGTGATTGGGTGCGAACCAAAATTGTGCGGTCGAGTACGCGCCCCCCCCCTCGTCATTGCCGGGCTTGACCCGGCAACCCACGCTTCAACGACAGGGAGCGGGTTGCCGGATCAAGTCCGGCAATGACGGTGAGGGCTGTGTATGGGGCAATCTTTCGGCCGGCTGGTATAACCGTCCGGCCTCGATACGGGCTGCCTCCAGTCTCCTGAGTCCCTGGGCGTGGCCAGGGCCGACCTGACAGCCCGAACTGACTACAGGCGCAACGTCACACTGGCGATGATACGCCGTTCCACCGGCGGGCCGGCGGTCTGGGCCAGTCGCGGGCTGTTAAACTGTTGGCCGACCAGCGCGACCGTCACATTCTCGGTGATCCGATAGCCGGCGCGGGCGTTGAACAGCACGTAGTTGTTGACATTGATGGGCTGGATCGCCGAGCGGTTGGCGTTGAGACGATAGTCGAGATAGGTCGACTGCCAGCGTGTCATCAGGTCCAGTTCCAGGTTCTCATAGGTATAGCCCAACCCGGCGATGACGACATTCTTGGGCGTGGCATGGGCATATTCGACGATGCCCGTCGGCACCGGACCGCGATTCAGGGATGTGTGGTCGGTTGTAGACACCGCGGCGTAGCTCACGTTCCAGCGAAAGCCGTGTGGGTTCGCGCCCTTGATGCCGATTTCCAGGCCGACCGCGGTGCTGTAGCCGACATTGGAGGAAAAGAAGACGGGCGCGCCGGTGGACGCGAAGCTCAACGGGGCGCCGAACGACCATGCGACGATATCGTCGATCCGTTGGCTGAAAACGGCGGTGCGCAGAGTCGAATCAATCGCCGGCAACGCGCGGTCGTAACCGATTTCGCCGTTCCAGACGATGGAGGGGTTGAGATTGGGGCGGCCCGCGTAAGCGACAGGGGCGCCTCCGAAACCGGCGGGGATCTGCAACCCGTATTGCAGCAGGGTGGGAAGCTGCACCCCGCGTGCGGCGGACACGCGGAACGTATCCTCGTCGGTCGCTTTCCAAACCAACCCCGAATTGAAGCTCGGTTGCGTAATGGTGGTGTTGTTGAAGTCGGCGACCGTCAGGCCTGTCGAGGGCAGCAGGTCCCCCTGTGTCAGAGAAGTTGCCGCCCGGATAGGATCAAGACCTCAGGGGGCGCTGGAAGACGAACATGGCTCGGTATGGACAGACGTTTAAGGACAACGCGGTGGCGCGACTGCTGCCGCCGCAGAGTTGCGCGGTAGAGGCGCTTTCAGCCAGGATCGGCATCGGAGCCGGCACGCTGGAACGGTGGCGCGCGGAGGCTCTGGCAAGAGCGGCCGACAACAAAGGCACTGTTCCCAGCCGCTGGACAGCGAGCGCCCGGTTGGACGCGGTGATCGCCACGGCTGCAATGGACGAAGCCACTCGCGCTGGCTGGTGCCGCGCGCAAGGCATCTTCCTGGCGGACCTCGAAGCCTGGAAGCAGGACGCGATTGCCGGCCTGGGCGAACTCAAGGACGCGGAGACCGAGGCAAC
>CALQHT020000224.1 GCA_943330455.2 Nitrosovibrio sp. Nv4
CGACATCGCCTGCGCCCTGGTTTCTACTGTTGGTATCTGTTGGATTCGCAAACGCATGATACCAAAGACCGGGCGCGGGCGTCTCGCCGAATTATCGCGAATTTACGGCGAAATTCACCCTGTCAGTTGGCTTTTGCAAGTGGCTCCGACAACTCTCATTATGGTGCGGAACCGTCGTTCCGGCATCGGCGAGCTTGTGCCGGCGATCACAGAAACCTCCAACAAGACAACCATTTCAATGATCGTGGGGACGGAGATGCCCTGGACAAGCCCGAGCATGACGATCAGGATGCAGTTTTCGATCATCATGTGGACTGCCGATGAGTGACAACCTCATGCTGGATCACCTGCGGGCGATCCGGGCCGAATTGCGGGAACTGCGGATGGAGCAACAAGAGCAGCGGGGACGGATTGCCGCGATCGAGCGGTCGCTGGTCGATCTTCTGCGGTCGTTCGCGGCCATCAAAGGGGAAGAAGCGGGGTTGCGCGCCGAGTTTGGCGGCCGGTTCGACCGCGTGCTCGACCGGCTGGACGTCATCGACCAACGGTTGGAGGCAAAGCCACCCGAATAGCGTGTCTTCGGGGTCGCGCGCGGGATAATCCGTATTCGTTCCGGGCAGCCGAGCACGTATCCGCGTGGTGGGAAGCGGCCTTCTGTGGCACATTTGCCTCACAGGAGGTCCTTTATTTGCCACACTCCCCGCCTCAGGATCGTGACGGCTTATCGGCGTGCGCGCCTCGCGAGGCGCGGGCGTCGGCTCCCTGCCGATTCGGCCACAGGTGCCGCGCTGTCGAGAGACCGGCGCCACGGCGGATGGCGGGCGCCCACGCGCCGAACCGGCGCGCATGTCCGGTGTGCTCATGGTAAAATTTGCCAAACACCGGCGTGCTCGGCAGGGCGCGTCGTCAGACCGATCCGGCGGGAACCGATCCAATGGGGACCGATCCGATGGGGATCGCGGTGACCGGCCGCGCCGGCCACCCAGCGCCATCCTGCCGGAAACCGCGATCGTGCAGATCACCGGCACCGACCGTGACGGCGATGCGATCGCGCGCCCCGTGGCCTGGAAACACGAAGACGGCCAGCCGCCGCTGATCCTGATGGCCCCCGAACCGCCCGGCCGGCCGGCTCTGGCGCCGGGGGAGCGGGTGTTGGCGCGCCTGCGCTCGATCGGCCCCGGCCGCTACGAAGCGCGCACCATGCGCCGCATGACCGACGCCCCCGGTCGCGTGCTGGGAGTCTACAAGCCGGGGCGCACGGAAAACCGAATCGTGCCGACGGACCGCCGCTCCAAGGCCGAATGGGTCGTGCCGGCCGGCCAGGAACTGGGCGCGGAACCGGACGAGATCGTGCTGGCCGAACCGCTGCCCAACCAGCGTCTGGGCCTGAAGCCCGCTCGGGTGATCGAGCGTCTGGGGCGGATGGGCGATGCCCGATCCGTCAGCCTGATCGCCATCCACACCCACGACATCCCGCAGGAATTCTCGGACGAAGCGCTGGCGCAGGCCAAGCGGGCTCGCCGCGTGCAACTGGCGAAGCGCACCGATCTGCGAGAGATGCCTCTGGTCACCATCGACGGGGAGGATGCGCGGGATTTCGACGACGCGGTGTTCGCCGAACCGGATGGCGACGGGTTCCGTTTGATCGTCGCCATCGCCGATGTCGCGCATTACGTCCGCCCGGACAGCGCGCTGGACCACACCGCTCGCACGCGCGGCAACAGCGTCTATTTCCCGGACCGGGTCGTGCCGATGCTGCCGGAGGCACTGTCGAACGGCTGGTGCAGCCTGCGCCCGAACGAGGAGCGCGGCTGTCTGTTCGTCGAGATGCGGGTCGATCGCACCGGCCGCAAAACCGCGCATCGCTTCGGCCGCGGTCTGATGCGCAGCGCCGCTCGCTTGACCTACGAACAGGTGCAGTTGGCGCATGACGCGGGGCAGGACCTCGATCTGCCCTTGCCGCATCTCTATGCCGCGTTTCGCGCTTTGCTGGCGGCGCGTCAGGCGCGGGGGACGCTCGACCTGGACCTGCCGGAACGCAAGGTCGATATCGACGACAACGGCGTGGTCCTCAGCGTTGCCCCACGACCTCGGCTGGACAGCCACCGGCTGATCGAGGAGTTCATGGTCCTGGCCAATGTCGCCGCGGCCGAGGAACTGGAACGGCTGCACCAGCCCTGCATGTATCGCGTGCACCCGCCGCCGACGGATGAGAAGCTCGCCAATCTGCGGGTGTTCCTGGGCACGATGGGGATATCGCTGCCGGCCGGCGATCAGGTGCATCCGCGCGATCTGGACCACATCCTGCGCCGGGTCGCGGGGACGCCGGAAGCGACGGTGGTGAACGAGGTGATGCTGCGCAGCCAGTCCCAGGCCGCCTACAGCCCGGACAATATCGGCCATTTCGGTCTGGCTCTGACCCGCTACGCGCATTTCACCAGCCCGATCCGCCGCTATGCCGACCTGCTGGTGCATCGAGCCCTGATCAAGGGGCTGCGCCTGGGACGGGACGGGCTGACAGAGGAGCAGGCGGCGCATCTGGAAGACACCGCCGACCACATCACCGCGACCGAGCGGCGTGCCCAACTGGCCGAACGCGATGCGGTGGACCGTTACCTCGCTGCCTACATGGCGGATAAAGTTGGGGCGCATTTCGCTGCGCGAATTTCCGGCGTGACCCGATTCGGTCTGTTTGTCACTGTCGCCGATAGCGGAGCCAGCGGGATCGTGCCGATCGGCTCCCTGTTGGACGATTACTGGCATCATGACGAACGGGAGCAAACGCTGACCGGCCGGCACACGCATCTGGTGTTTCGCCTGGCGCAGGACGTCGAGGTCCGGCTTGCGGAAGCGAGCCCGGTGACCGGCGGCCTAGTGTTTCACATCCTGCAGGGCAACCCTCGGAAGCAACCGGGAAAGCGGTCCCGACGTCCGTGAGGCGCGCCGGCGCCCCGCTGTTGTTGCTGCTGTTCGTCCTGGTCCACGCGGCCCAGGCCCAGCCCGTGGCCGGCTTCGACCCGCAGCGCGTAACGTCCGTCTACGCGGAGGCGCTGGCCTTCATGGCGCCGCGCATTTTGGAGCCGGTGCCGGTCTCGCAACTGGCGATCTGGGGGCTGCGCGGGCTGACCGCCCTGGACCCGGCCCTGGTGACGGTGGTGGCGGACGGAAGGTTGCGCCTGTCCAGCCAGTCTCGCACCTTGTTCGAAACGACCGTGCCGAAGGACGACACGCCGGTGGCCTGGGCCAACACCGCCGCCGCCATGGCCGGCGCCGCCTATGCCCTGTCGGGCGCGATCCGGCGTGCCGATAACGAAGGCATCATCCAAAGTTTCTTCGACGAGTTGTTCAACCACCTGGACCCCTATTCCCGCTACGTCGCCCCCGATGAGGCCGGGGAAGATCGGGCCAGGCGCGCCGGACGCGCGGGTCTGGGGATGACCGTGGCTCAACGTGGATCGGTCGTCGTGGTGCGGGAGGTGATCCGCGACAGCCCTGCCGCGGCGATCGGCTTGCAGCCGGGCGATGTGCTGGTGGCGATCGATCGGCAGTCCCTGCGCGGCATGGCGGCGGCGTCGGTGGCGGCGATGATCGCCGGGCCGGAGGAAACCAACGTCCTGATCGGCTGGCGCGGCAAGGATGGCCGCGTGCGAGAGGCGCTGGCCGAACGCGCCATGGTGCCGCCGGAGACAGTGTTCGTTACGCGCATGGCCGAAATTGTCGTCATCCGGGTGACGGGTTTCAGCCGCACCACGGATACCCATCTGTCGCATGCGCTGGAGGACGCTTTGATGGCGCCTCGGCCGGTCGAGGGCATTGTCCTGGACCTGCGCGGCAATCGCGGCGGCCTGCTGCGCCAGGCGGTCAGTGCCGCCGACGCCCTGCTGCCGCCCGGTCTGGTGGCGATGACCGCCGGACGCGCCCCGGCGGCGAACACGGTCTGGCGGTCGACCGCCGGGCAGGTCGGACGCGATATCCCGGTTGTCGTCATCGTCGACGGCCGCACCGCCAGCGCCGCCGAGGTGCTGGCCGCGGCCCTCGCCGATCGTGGTCGCGGCGTGGTGATCGGCAGTTCGACCCTGGGCAAGGGGCTGGTGCAGACGATCGATCCGCTGCCGGATGGTGGGGAGTTGTTCGTGACCTGGAGCCGGATTCTGGCGCCTCTGGGCTGGCCGATCCACGATCTGGGGGTGCTGCCCCAGGTCTGCACCAGCCGCGGCCAAGACGTGCTGCGCCGTCAGCTCGGTTTTTTGGCCGAGGGCACGCAGACGATGGCGCGAGAGATCCGGGCGCACCGTTCGGCGCGGGCACCGCTGACCCCGCAGCAGGTGCTGACGATCCGTAACGCGTGCCCGGCGGCGGAGGGCCGGGACGGCGACCTGGAAGCCGCGCGGGTGCTGATCGCCAACCCCGCCGCCTATGCCGCCGCGCTGCTGCCGCCGATGGCGGAGACGCGGTAGGGGGGGTGATAGCGGTAGGAAGAATTTTCTCCCCCTCCCCTTGTGGGCTTGGGCCGCAGAGCGGACCGAGGTTGGGGGGAGGGGTCTCACGCAATATCCCTGCGAAATCACCCCTCCCCCCAACCTCGGTCCGCTCTGCGGCCCAAGCCCACAAGGGGAGGGGGAGAAAATTCTCCCTTGCCGAAATCTCCAGCCGCTCAGCGGGCCACCGTCAAACCGCCACCACCAACCCGCCGGTCGCCGGGTCGGCACCCCCATCCATCTTGCCATCCACGATCCGGATCGCGTGCACCCAGGCGAAGGTGTAGCTCTGCGCGTGCCGAAAGACCGGATACCCCCAGCCGATCAGGTCGCGTTCCGCCGATCGCAGAATGCGGTTGGACAGCTCGATCGTGTCCGACACCGCCGCGAACCGAGGTGCGGAGATCGCCTGTTCCGCGTTCATGCCGAAATCGATGACGTTCAGCATCACCTGCAGATTGCCCATGGTGATGTAGGTGGCCCCGGGCGCGCCGAGCACGAGGAAGGGGCGGGAGTCTTTGAATACGATGGTGGGGGAGAGGGCGGTGAACCGGGCCTTGCCGGGCACCAGGGAGCCGGCTCGTCCCGGTCGCGGATCGAATACCGCCATCGCGCCGTTATACATGAACCCCAACCCGTCGGTGACCACGCCGGATGGCTGGCCCAATGTATGGGTCATGGTCACGGCGTTTCCCGCATCGTCGACGACGCAGATATGGGTGGTGTGCTTGCTCTCCGCCCCGCCGGCGTTGAAGCGCGGCACCTGGGTTTTCTCGCCGGCACGGATGCGTTCCGCCATGTGTGCGGCGTAGGCTTTTGATGTCAGTTCTTCCACTGGAACGTCGAAGAAACGGGGATCGCCGACCTTGGCATCCTTGTCGGCGGTGGCGATCTTCATCGCTTCCGCCACCACCCGGATATATTCGGGCGAATTGTGCCCCATTGCGGCGAGATCGAAACATTCCAGGATGTTCAGCATCTCGATCAGCATGATGCCGCCGCCGGGCGGGTGGTTGGTGGCAAACCGCAGGCCGCGATAGGTGCCCCAGAGCGGGGCGTTCTCCTCCGGCTGGCAGGCGGCGAGGTCGGCATGGGTCAGCAGCCCGTCATTGGCAACCATGTCGGCAACGATCTGTTCGGCGATCTGTCCGAAGTAGAAATCGTCCGCCCCGTTGGCCGCGATGCGGCGGAGCGTCGTTGCCATGTCGGGATTGCGCAAAATGTCGCCGACCTGGAGCACCTGGCCATCCGGCTTGACGTAGATTTTCCTTGTGGCCGGGAAGCGGGTGACGATGCCGATATTGCCGTCGCGCCCGGCGGTGGGCGGGCGGTTCCAGAACTCACTGACATGCGGGCGGACCAGGCAGCCGCGGTCCGCATACTCGATGGCGGGCGGCAGCAGGTCGGCCAGGGATTTGGTGCCGAACCGTTGCAGAGCGGTGTCGAAGGCCCGCAAGGTCATGGGTGTGGTGATGGCCTGGTAGCCGATTTCGTTCACGCGGCCTTCCAGGATGAAACCCCAGCCGTCCTCGGCCTCATGCAGGATGCGGTTCTGCCACATATCGGCCCGCACCGACGCGGGGGCGCGACCGTGAAAGTCGATGGTGGTGTGGATGCCCTGGCTGCGCAGATAAAGTTGCATGTTGCCCATGCCGGCGATGCCGCACATCTGCGGATCGACCGCGGTCTGCACCAAAGCGGCCCCGATCGCCGCATCCACGACATTGCCGCCGGCGCGGAGGATATCGGCACCAACCTCGGCGGCTTCGGGTTGGGCGGCGGAGACCATGCCGTGTGTCATGCTGGGTGTTCCCTGGGTTGGTGCGGTTTCCGCGATCCTAGCAGGCGCCGCCGTCCGAACCCAAAGTCGCGTGATCCGAAGCCTGCCGCCCACGGTCATGAAGGCGGGAGGAGCCGACCATCACGGGCCGCATCACCCGTGCCGACATCGCATTCGTCTATGCCTGTACCGCCAGGTTCGATACCGCATCGGCGGCGGCGGTCGCGTGGTTCCGGACGCATCCGAGGGGTGGCTGAGGCCCAGTTGGCCCCAGCGTCTTCTGGATAGAAGACAGGACGGTCCTATCCCCGGCCGCACAAACTCAACGTCGCCGTGCCGTATCCCCGCAGCTCACTTGCCTCCACCACCAGGCGCAGTTCGGCGTTGTTCAACGGAATGGACTGGCGCACCGGCATCCCCGTGACCTTGATCGGCTGCGATGCCCAGGCGCGGGAAATCGTGACGGTCGCCGCTTTCGCCGGGTCCTCCCCGCTTGCGGGGGCCGACGCCGAGACCTGGATCAGCCCTTCCAGCAACGTGACGGGTTCCTCGGTTCCCTGCCCGGCGGTTTGGATCACGAACCGCTTGCGGATGACGCGCCCCTCACACGGGCGCGTGTTCTCCGCCTCCCGCAGGACCTGCGCCATGCGGTCGTCCCGCACGCCGGCGGCCAGTCGCTCGCGCATCAGGGTTACCAAGGTCGCCAGTCCCCCGCTGGGGACGTCGCTGTCATAGCGCCGCTTCATCCCGTCGGCCGCCTGGCGAACCTGCGACAGGTCCAGGCGCAGGCGGTCGTTTTCGACCCGCAGCCCTTCCACCTGGCTGCTCAGGCGGCGGATGTTGTCCTCCAGTCCGCTGACCTCCATCCGCGCGAGCAAGGTTCCCGAGCGGTAGGATGAGTATCCGATGCCGGCGAACACGGCCGCGACGCCGAACCATAGGATGGCGCGCCCCATAAATTTCCGCCGGTGGCGGGAGCGTTGGCGGGAAAAACCACTTTGGGAAACCATGCTTTGGTCCGTTGCGATCCATGACGGAGATCAGGGGTGGAAACGGGCCGCACCATGCGTGCGTAGCCGGCTCGCGGCAAGCCCAGTCGGCTCGCTTCGATCGGTTCAGGCTGCCAGAGAACCAGGGATACGGTGTTGAGGGGCATGCCTCCCGCTGGATGCCGACCCGCGTCACGGCTCTCCCAAAACGAAACCGCCCCCGTCCCGCATCGGCGGAACGGGGGCGGCTTTGATGCGTTAAGGCTCAGTTCGTCAGGTTATAGAACTTCGCCGCGTTGTCGCAGGTGATCTTGCGGATGTCCTCGGCGGACAGGCCGGCGAACTGCTCGTCGATATACTTCGTCGATTCCGGCCAGATTCCGTCGGTGTGCGGGTAGTCGGACCCCCACATCAGGGTTTCCACCGTCATCAGGTTGTTGGTGCCGATCAGCTTCGGCCCGATGACGTCATACTGGAACGTCGCCTTGCACTGGCGCTGCCAATACTCGGACGGCTTCAGCTTCATCAGGTCGCGGAACCGATCCTCGAACTCGAAGTCCATGCGGTCCAGAGCGTACGGGATCCAGCCGATGCCGCTCTCGCCGAAGGACACGCGCAGGTTCGGATAACGCTCGAACACGCCCGCGCCCATCATGGCGGCCAGGATGTGGATCAGGCCCATCTGGAACGACGACACGCCGGTGAACATGGCCGCGCGCCGCACCTGGCCCGAGGTCATTTCGCGCGCGGACGGCGCCGTGGTCGGGAAGGTGTGGAAATGCAGCGGAAGTTGCACGTCCGAAACGGCCTTCCACATCGGCTCCCACACCGGATGCCACATCGGGTCCATGTCCCAGGAGCAGGACAGTTCGACGCCTTTCAGGCCCAACTTCGCACAGCGATAGACTTCGCGCGTCGCCGCCTCGACATCGCCATAGGGAATGCAGCCCAGGCCGATCATGCGGTCGGGATAGGGTTTGACGAAATCCACCAGCCAGGTGTTGTAGATTTCCAGCATGTGGTTGGCGGCTTCGGTGTCCTGCATCTTGGACGCGCCGCCCAGGATGCCGAAGATCACTTCGGCGTCGACACCGTCACGCTCCATCTCCTTGACGCGCAGATGCGGGTCGGACGGGCGCTGGATGGCGGTCTTGGCTTCGGGGCGGCCGATCTTGCCGTCTTCGAACATGCCGGTCGCGGCCATGATGTCGACGCGCTTGTTCTGGCCGGGCATCAACTTCGCGCCGCCAGGGCCGACGCCGTTCAGAAGGCCGAAATTGGCGCCCGCCTTGGTCACCCATTGCGGGCCGTCCGGGCCGTCTTCCACATACGGCATGCGATCGCGCAGGTCGGCCGAGGATTCCGAGGTGAACAGGGTCGGCGGCATCCAGGGCATGTCGAGATGGCAGTCGGCTGAAATCCGATTGTACTTCATGGTCGTCCCACTCCTTGCTGGCGAAGGCTTACTGGTAGGGTGCAGCCTAGACCCGGTTGGACGGAGGATGCAAATCCTGGGGGGTGGACGGGTGCGATTCAGCATTGTGTGGACCAAGGTCGACGACGCTCACCATTGGCCGACAGACGCGTCTCACCGTCATGGCCGGGCTTGACCCGGCAACCTGCCCCCCGCCGCGGAAGCGCAGGTTGCCGGGTCAAGCCCGGCAATGACGGTGAGGTACGTAATCGATCCCACAACTTTGGTTCGCACCCGTCCAGGCTTGGTTGAAGCGCCATCCCCGGTTCCCTATGCACTTCACGCCGACCTCCGCGTCCTGGATCAACATGGTCGAGCGCTTTTTCGGCCTCATCACCGAAGATCGCATCCGCCACAGTGTACTCAAAAGCGTCGCTGAACTGGAGGCCGCCATCCTGGAATACCTGGACCACCACAACGCAGACCCCAAGCCGTTCGCCTGGACCGCTTCCCCGGGCGATATCCTTGAAAAGGTCGCACGCGGGAGACAAGCGTTAGAGTCGCTACACCAGAGCGGTTTCACCCTGACTGGAAACGGCAAACCGCTCTAGCTCTCTGTTTGATCGCATGATTCACACGCTGTTACGTTCCGCTCAGCGTGATCATGCTCTAGTTGGAAGCCGATTGACATCATACCCCGGACGCGCGATGGGCGCCCCGTTTTGTTGGCCTTCGAAATGCCGATAGTCATTGCTCTCATGGAGTTCCTCGCCCATGCGCCTGCTGCTCCTCGCCGCCGCCGCCCTCGCGGTGCTCGCCGCCCCCGTCGCGGCCCAGGCGCCCACCACCCCGCCCGAGACCGCCTGCATCATGCCCGAGGCACGCTCCCTCCTGCCGGAGGGCACGTTCGACCAGCTCGTCACCCGCGTCACCTCGCTCGGCCTTGGTTCGGCGCGCACGCTGTATGTCGGCACCTCCTGGCTGCCCATGGCCGGCCGCCTCTTCGCCGTCTCCTGCGCCGGCAAGGCGCTGGAGGAGGAGGAGATCGGCTACATCCGCCGCATGGAGGCCGGCCCCACCCTGCCCCGCTTCGGCCGCACCTTGCTGGTGGTCGCCACCACCGATCAGCAGCCCAACAGCCAGGAGGATACGATCAAGCTCGTAGCCTTCCGCCAGGGCAAGTTCCTCACCCTGCTGGAGCACAGCGCCCTCAGCCGCGTGACCGCGCCGGCGAAGGATGCGATGGAGGAAGCCTGGACCTGGTCCTTCTCGCAGGATGGTACCCGCATCGAATTCGGCGGCAACCGCACCATCCCCGCCCAGGGCAACCGCCCCGTCAAGCGCGAGGCCCTGCCGAAGGATGCCTATTGCTGGGGCGCGCAGAACGAGTTCGCCAAGTGCGACTGACCTAGCAGCCTGTCGGACTTACGCCCACCGGAGGCTCATGTTAGAATCGTAACGTCGATTCGCTCCCTCCCCGGATGCCGCCAATGAGCAACTTCCGCCCCACCGATCGCCTAACCGGCTTCCTGATGCCGCCGTCTATCGATGAA
>CALQHT020000225.1 GCA_943330455.2 Nitrosovibrio sp. Nv4
GATCGCGCCGACGCCGCAGACCAGCATGAAGACCAGCAATCCCCGCCATAGCCGAGGACCGCGCAACCGCTGCTCCCGGTAGGTGATCGCGTTGTTCAACTGGAAATTGAACACCATGGCGACGATGGTGGCGATGGTCTGCTCGATCTCGAACCCCAGCCCGGTAGTTTGGCGCAGCCCGCCCAGCACCGCCAGATGGACCAAAACGCCCAGCGCGCCGACCAGTCCGAACGAGAAAAACCGCTGTGGCAGCAGACCGCCGAACACCTTGTCCAGCAGCAGGCCGCCGAACTGCATCATCACCAGGGCGTCCAGCTTGCTCTCGCCGGCAACCCGTTCGCGGAATCGCGCCGGCACTTCCTTGACCCGCAATGGCTCAGGGGAACTGAGCACCAGGTCCAGCAGGATCTTGAAGCCTTGTCCGGTCAGGCCGCGCGCCAGCTCCTCGAACCGGGTCCGGGGCATCATGAAAAATCCGCTCATCGGATCGGTCAGTGGGACCGGCAGGAAGATCCGCGCCAGCCAGATGCCGCCATCGGACAGGATATGCCGCCAGCGGCTGGACAGGCCGGCATTGTCGCCGCCCTCCACATGCCGGCTGGCCACCACGAGTTCGTAGCGTCCGTCGCGCAGCGCCGCCAGCATCTCCGGCAGCCGCGTCTCGTCATGTTGCAGGTCGCCGTCGATCACCGCGACGAACTCGGCCGAGGAGGACAGCGCGCCCTCGATCACGGCCGAGGCCAGGCCACGGCGGCCGATGCGGCGGATACAGCGGACCCGAGGGTCGTCCTGAGCAATACGGCGCACCTCGGCCGACGTGCCGTCCGGGCTGTCATCGTCGACATAGATGACTTCCCAGGCGATGCCTTCCAGCGCCGCGTCGAGTTTCTCGATCATCGGCGCCACATTCGGGCGTTCGTTGTAGCTGGGCACGATAACGCTCAGAATCGGCGTGGCGTCGGCCCGCTGGACGGCCGGTTGGGGTCGGGATGGAAGATCGGTCATGCCTGCCCTATCATCGTGCTGAATCCCGCCCGGAACCGGGCCTGTCGCGGCACATCGATCACGATGCCGGACCGGATACAAGAGCTGCATGCACCGTCAAGGGGCGAGTGCCTCGCGCACGTCATCAGGCGCCGATCCGAGGAAACGCGGCCTAGGTCAGCGGCACCCCGGCCAAGCTGCGACTGGTGCGGATGGTCTGCAAGGTCTGCACCCGGCTGACGGTCGGCGAGCCGGTCAGACGCTGGGTCAACTGATTCTCATGCGCGGTATCGCGCGCCACCAGTCGCAGCAGGAAATCGCCGCCGCCGCGAATCATGTGGCACTCCCGCACCTCCGGCCAGGTGGCTACGAGTTGCTCGAAACCGGACAACACAGCGTCTTTCTGGCTGTCCAGACCAACAATCGCGAAGAAAGTGATCTCCCAGCCGAGCTTTTGGGGGTCTGGGTCGGCGTGGTAGCCGCGGATGACGCCGGCTTCTTCCAACGTGCGCACCCGGCGCAGGCAGGGCGGCGCGGAAATGCCTGCTCGGCGCGATAACTCGATATTGGTGATTCGGCCTTCGTCCTGCAACGTTGCCAGGATTCGGCGGTCGATGGCGTCGAGTTGGATTGGTGCCTCGGAGGCGGGGAGTTTCATGGGATCATGTGACCGGATGCTGGCTTGGGCGTAATATTATTACGTTGAGTGGGGACTGCAAGGGCATCGTTGCAGGCGGATCGGCGCAGGCCCCCGCACGCCAGGCAAAAGTCGGCGCCAGGATCGCACCCCTGGGTAGCCGACCTCACCCGCGACGGCCGGTCTCGCCCGCCGATTGACAACCCACGCATCGCCTCACACCGTCCCGCCAACCTCGGCTTTCAGGACCCTATCCATGACCCGATCTATGACCCCTGGCACCTATTCCCCCGTCGATGTGCTCGTGATCGGGGCGGGCAACGCGGCCGCCAACGCGGCGCTCGCAGCCCATGAGGCCGGCGCCTCCGTCGCCATGCTGGAAACCGCGCCGGAGGACGCCCGCGGGGGCAATTCCGCCTTCACCGGTGGGGCGTTCCGCTTCGTCTATGACAGTATCGACGACCTGCTGGCGCTGGCGCCGGATATCGCGGACCTCGATCTGTCCAGCATCGATTTCGGCACCTACACGGAAGCCCAGTATTTCGACGACATGGGGCGCCTGACGGAATATCGCTGCGATCCGGAACTGACGGAGGTGCTGATCGGCAACTCCTATTCATCGGCCCTGTGGCTGAAGAAGCATGGCGTGAAATTCCAGCCGGCGCTGGGGCGGCAGGCCTTCAAGGTCGATGGAAAATTCAAGTTCTGGGGCGGTCTGGCGTGCCATATCCATGGCGGCGGCCAGCATCTGGTGGAGACCCTGCATATCGCCTTGGCCAAGGCCGGCATTCCGGTCCTCTACAACACCACCGCCTGGCAGTTCCTGCACGACGATGCGCGCGTCCAGGGGGTGAAGGTCCGCCACCACGGCCGCGTGTTCGAACTGCGGGCCAAGGCGGTGGTCATGGCCTGCGGTGGCTTCGAGTCCAACGCCGAAATGCGAGCCCGCTATATCGGCCCCAACTGGGACCTGGCGAAGGTGCGCGGCACTCGCTTCAACCAGGGTTACGGCCACCGCATGGCGATGGATATCGGTGCGGCCGTGGCGGGCCACTGGTCCGGCGCCCACGCCGTGCAATGGGACATGAACGCGCCGCCCTTCGGCGATCTGTCCGTCGGCGACCAATTCCAGAAGCACAACTACCCGTTCGGCGTCCTGGTCAACGCCCTCGGCCAGCGCTTCTTGAACGAGGGCAAGGACTTCCACAGCTACACCTATGCCGCCTACGGGCATGAGGTGATGAAGCAGCCCGGCCTGTTCGCGTGGCAGATTTTCGATTCCAAGATCAACCACCTGCTGCGCAGCGAATACCGCATCCCGCGCATCACCAAGGAAACCGCCGACACGCTGGAGGAACTGGCCCCCAAGCTCACCGGCGTTGATACCGCCGCGGTGCTGGAGACCTTGCGCGCCTACAACGCGGCGCCTCGGCCGGATGTCAGCTTCGATCCCAACATCCATGACGGGCTGCGCACCTTTGGCCTGCCGGTGGACAAGACCAACTGGGCGCAGAAGCTGGATACGCCGCCCTTCCATGCCTATGGCGTGACCGCCGGCGTGACCTTCACGTTCGGTGGCCTGAAGGTCACCACCGCGGCGCAGGTCGAGGACACGTCAGGCGTCCCGATCGGCGGCCTGTTCGCGGCCGGCGAAATCGTCGGTGGCCTTTATTACCACAACTACGGCAGCGGCACCGGCCTGGTCGCTGGTGTCACGTTCGGGCGCATCGCCGGTACCGGGGCGGCGGCCTTCGCCAAAGCGTGATGCGGCGCGGACGGGTGCTGCTGGCCCAATCGCGGGCGAGCCGCTAACCTGACCGCGCTCAACACAGGATACCCGGGGCCACCCCGGCGCAACAGGGAGAGAAACATGGGCCTGCTCAGGTCAGCCGCGCTCGCGGCGGCGACGTTATTCGCGACGGAATCGGCCTATGCGGCGTCATGCGCGAACCCGCGCCAGATGAACGGGTTCAAGACCTGCGCCAATGTCGAGCAGGCGGAGAAGGAAGGCGCCGTCACGCTCTACTCGCCCGATCCGGAAACCAACCAGGCGCGCCTGACCGCGGACTTCAAGGCGGCTTTCCCGAAGATCGATGTCACCTTCATCCGGCTGCAAACCGGCGCGCTGTATGCCAAGCTGATGGCGGAGCGGCAGGCCAAGGTCTACCAGCCCGACATCCTGACCCTGACCGACATGACCTTCGTGCTGGATTTCCAGAAGCGCGGCGGCTGGGCAAAATACGAATCACCCGAACTCGGCGCCTATACGGCGAACCACAAGAGCAACCCGGAAGGGCTGTGGATGTGGTGCGGCATCATCGTCGCCGGGATCGCCTACAACCCCAATTTGGTAACCGCGGCGGAGGCACCCAAGAGCTGGGTTGAGGCGCTCGATCCCAAATGGAAGGACACGATCAACGCCAAGGTCACCAACTCCGGCCTGCAACATCTGACCTGGTACATGCTGAAGAAGACCGTGGGCGAGGATTACTGGACCAAGTTCTCCGAACTGAAGCCCCGCGCGTTCGATTCCTATGTGCAGCAGTTCGACCGGACGGTGAACGGGCAGGACAAGATCATCCACACCGCGCAATATTCGGGCTATCTGCAATTCAAGGCCAAGGGCGCCCCGATTGCCTATAGCAGCCCGGCCGAAGGGTCTCCGTCGGCGCCGGTCCTCAGCGGCATCGTCGACCAGGCCCCGCACCCCGAGGCCGCTCGGCTTTACATGGACTGGCTGACCGGCGTTCCTGGCCAGACCGCCTATGTGAAGGCCACCGCGCTCTACTCCACCCGCACCGATGTGGCACCGCCCGATGGTGGGCTGCCGATCACCGATTTCAAGCAATTGTCGCCGGATGATTGGGAAGCCTTCCTGAAGACTCACAAGCAATACACCCAGGAATGGGACAAGATGGTCGGCTTGCGCTGATCGTCCAGACAGGAGGGCGGACCGTGTTGCAATCACTCCGATCGGGCGCGGTCCTGGCTTCCGTGCTGCTATGGGCAGGTTCGGCCTGGGCCGCCGCCTGCGAGAAGCCGCGTCAGATGGACGGCTTCAAAACCTGCGCCAACGTGGAAAAGGCGTTCGAGGAAGGGGATCTGGTGCATTACGCGCCAGACACCGAATCCGCCCAAGCACAGTATCTCGCGGATTTCCGCAAGATGTTCCCGCAGATCAAAACCAACTTCCTGCGTCTGCAAACCGGGGCGCTGTATGCGCGCCTGAACGCCGAACGCCAGGGTCGGACCTATGTTCCGGACTCGCTGATCCTGACCGAGATCGGCTTCGCGCTCGATTTCCAGAAGCGCGGCGGTTATGCGCAGTACCTGTCGCCCGAGATGGAATTCTACAAACCGCACATGAAGAGTTCCCCGGAGGGTTATTTCACCTGGGACAATGAGATCATTGCCGGCATCGCCTACAATCCGACCGTGGTGAAGCCCGAGGAAGCGCCCACCAGTTGGCTGGATCTGCTCAATCCGCGCTGGGCCGGGGTCATCAACTTCAAGCTGTCGACATCGGGTCTGCAACACTCGGTCTGGTATGCGATGCGCCAGCTCTATGGTCCGGAATATTGGACCAAAACGGCGGAACTGAAACCACGCGGGTTCGATTCCTACGTTCAACAATATGATCGCATGGTCAGCGGGCAGGATCACGTCATTTCCACCGCGCAATATTCCGGCTATCTGATCGCCAAGGCCAAAGGCGCCCCGGTTGCCTTTGTGGTGCCGAAAGAGGGCCTCGGCGTCGCCCCCGGCGTCATCGGCGTGGTGGACAAGGCCCCGCACCCGGAGGTCGCGCGTCTGTTCGTCGACTGGTATCTCGGCGTGCCCGGCCAGATCTCGATGGCCAAGGCGACCTTGAATTATTCGCCGCGGACCGATGTGCCGCCTCCGCCGGGGGGCGAACCGTTCAGCGCCTTCAAACTGCTGATCCCGGAGGATTGGGAGGCTTTCCTCAAGACCCATACGCAATATGTGCGTGAGTGGGACAAGTTGACCGGGATCAGGTAGTTTGGGACTGCCACATCGTGGGTTTGGAGAAAATTCTTCCCCTCCCCTTGCGGGAGGGGGCAGGGGGAGGGGGATCCGGCGCGAATATTGTTTGAAACCCCTCCCCTTGGCACCCTCCCGCAAGGGGAGGGGGAGATTGTTCTCTGTCCGACGCCTCATTCCGAGATCTGTTAACGCCGAAGGGGGATGCCCGGGGTAGCGCCCCCGGAAGCGCTTCTCCGTCGAATTGTCAGCCGGCGGAGCGGCACCAGCATCGCGACCGCTGCCGCGACCACGAACGCCCAATGGGCCGGGCGCAGGCCGAAATCGATCGACTGGTTGGCCAGTAGAACCCGCCACGGATCGATACTGGTGGCGATGCCATACCAGGCGAATTCCAGGCCGACGGTCGCAAGCCCGGTGACGATTGACAGGGCGGCGTAGGTGGCGATCGGGCGCTTCCACGCCTCCGGCAGAGGGCGCCAGAGCATCAGCCAGACATACAAGCCGGCGACGAACACGGGTTCGGATACGTTGGCCTTGGTCTGGATAAAGTAGTGCAGGATGCCCAGAACCGCGATCGGATAGGCCAGCCGATGCAGTTGCTTCCAGCGCCGCCCCAGGCGCCGGACCGCGCTATCGGTGGAGGTTACGCCCAGCGCGAGCAGACCCAACAGCGCCGCGAACCCGATTGTTAGATAGAATCGCAGCACGATCTCCGAGGCCACGAACAGCAGTTTGAATTTCTGGTCGGCGATGTACAGGGCCAAATGCAGGATCGCGTAGGCCATTGCCGTCAGCCCGACCATGCGCCGGACCAGCAACAGCCGCGACCAGTCGAACATCCGCGCGAACGGGGTGATCGCCAGGGAGATCAGCATGAACCGGACAGACCACAGTCCGGTCGCATGGATCATCTCGGTCAGCGGCCGGCCGCCCAGGTCCCCCGCCCACCACCAGAACGCGTTGACCAAGCCCGGCACGAAGGCCAGCGCGAGCACCACCGCCTTGATCGGCAGCAAACGACCGTGCCGGTCGCGCCAGGGCATACGCATCGCCTCATCTCCTTGCGGGTTGCGGTCTTAGGGCGGCCGATTGCCCTACCAGCGACCTTTGTCTTCGTTCGGTCGAGAATGTTACATGGGGTTGCGGTCCGCCAGCGCCCGGATCGCGGCGGTCAGCACCTCAGGGTCAGGGTCCGGCAGCCAGACGGCCGGCGCGGTCACGGCTTGGGCGAGGCGTGCCTTGTAGTCGTCGCGAGGGATCTCCTCGGTGCCGAAGCGGGCGAGGTGGGCGGTCACGAACTGTGTGTCCAGCAACCGGAACCCGCCCAGGCGCAGGCGTGCGACCAGATGCACCAGCGCCACCTTGGAGGCGTCGCTGACGAAGCTGAACATGCTCTCCCCGAAGAACGCGGCGCCGATCGCCACGCCGTACAAGCCGCCGACCAGCCGGCCATTCTGCCAGCACTCAACGGAATGGGCATATCCCATGCGGTGCAATTCGCCGAACAGCCGTTCGATCTGGGGGTTGATCCAGGTGTCCGTGCGCCCTGGCGCAGGTGTGGCGCAGCCCGCGATGGTGCCGGGGAAATCGCGGTCGACACTCACCTCGAACGCGTCGGACAGCACGGTGCGCAGCAGCCGCCGCGGCACATGGAACCGGTCGAGCGGAATGATGCCGCGCTGTTCCGGGTCCAGCCAGAACAGCCGATCGCTGTCGCGCGTGTCGGCCATCGGAAAATACCCGTGGCGATAGGCGAGCAGCATCAGGTCTGCCGTGATCTCCGTGGAGCGTCGGGACATGGGCGCATAGTGCCGGAGGCGGGTGGGGATTGGAATGGAAACCGGCATACCGGCGGCGCCACGGCTTGACATTTGTAGTCAAATATGACTACATCACGTATGTTCAAAACGCGGCCGATCTCGTGGGTGAAGGCGGCCCAAAAGGACTTCGACCGCTGTCCACAAGGAGCGCAGGTCGATCTGGCCAGAGCATTGACCGTCGTGGCCGAAGGTGGCCACCCGGATATCGCGAAACCCTCGAAGGGGCTGGGCAGCGGGATTCTCGAACTGGCCCTGCGGTTCAACGCGGACGCCTACCGTGTGGTTTACGCGGTGCAGATTGGCGATGCGGTGTGGGTCCTGCACGCCTTCCAGAAGAAATCCCGCACCGGGATCAAGACCCCGAAGGCGGAGATCGACCTGATTGAAGAGCGGCTCAAGCGCCTGAAGGAGACCCTGAAATGAGCGACGAATTTGAAGTGGTGCATGGAAGTGGCAACGTGTTCCGTGATTTGGGTCTACCCAACCCGGATCTGGAACAGTTGCGCTCCATTCTCGCGTCCCGGATTATCAAGTTGCTGGATGATCAACATCTGACCGTACGCAAGGCCGAGGAGATCACTGGTATCGCCGCGGCCGATTTCTCCCGCATCCGAAGAGCAAGGCTGGCGCGCTTCACGGTGGATCGCTTGATGACCATTCTCGCTCGTCTGGGTGACGAGATCGAGGTCACCGTGACAGAGCGGCCGCGACATCGAGAGAATCTAGCAGAGTTGGCGGCGCAACCTTGACTCATCCAAGGGGTTCTGTCGCTCGTTCGTCGTGCCCCACAGCACGGCAGGGATTGGTTGGACCGAGCCTATCAGCATGACCCGGCGCTACGGCCCCACCGTTCCCGCCACCGGGAAAATGCCCTATTGATCCCCATTCCATCGCCCCAAGGGAGAGAAAAATGACCAAGTTCACGTGGGAACACATCCACATCAAGACCCCCGACCCCGAAGCCACCGCCGCTTGGTACGAATCCAACCTCGGCGCGGAGATCGTGCGCACCAAACAGCCGGATGGCTCCAACCGGATCGACCTGAACCTCAGCGGCCAGAAGGTCTTCCTCGCCCCGGTCGATCCGGCCAAGGTCGGCGCCGCCCCGGCGATGCCCTATCTCGGCATGGACCATTTTGGCATGACGGTCGAAAACATCGACGCGGCGGTCACCGAGCTGAAGGCCAAAGGCGTCACCTTCACCATGGACCCGACCACCATCCGCCCCGGCGTGCGCATCGCCTTCCTGACCGCGCCGCAGAACGTCTCGATCGAGCTGATTCAGCGCGGTTGACAGAATGCGGCCGGCGCCAGGTGCCGGCCGCCCCTTCCGCCATCCAACCCAAGAGAACCCCCATGAAATCCGCCCTCTGCGACACGCTCGGCGTCGCCTTCCCGCTGTTTGCGTTCAGTCATTGCCGGGACGTCGTCGTCGCCGTCAGCAAGGCCGGCGGTTTCGGGGTTCTCGGCGCCGCCCGCTGCTCCCCCCAGGAACTGGAAACCGAGCTGCGCTGGATAGACGAGCATATCGACGGTCGCCCCTATGGCGTGGACCTGCTGATCCCGGAAAACCTGTCCGTCCGCACGGAGGCCGGGGTGAACACGGGCGCGATGCTGGCCCAGATCCCGGAGACACACCGGACCTTCGTGCGCGACCTGCTGCGCCGCCACAATGTCGATCCGGCAAGCATGATCCCTGGGCCACAGCGCGACGACCCGAACGCCCCACCGCCCTACCAGTTCGATACCGGCGAGCAACTGATGGATGTCGCCTTCCGCCATCCCATCCGCCTGATCGCCAATGCGCTCGGCGTTCCCCCGCGCTCCATGCTGGAGCGGGCGAGTCACCACGGCATCCCCTGCGCCGCCCTGGTGGGCGCGCGCGAACATGCCGTGCGCCAGGTCGAAGCCGGAGTCGACATCATTGTCGCGCAAGGCGGAGAGGCCGGCGGCCATTGCGGCGAGGTCTCCACCATGGTGCTGATCCCCGAAGTCCTGCGCGCGATCAAGGGCATGCGCCCGGTCCCCGTCCTGGCGGCCGGCGGCATCATGACCGGACGCCAGATGGCCGCGTGCATGGCGATGGGCGCGGCCGGCGCCTGGACCGGATCGGTCTGGCTGGCAACGGCCGAGGCTGAAACCTCCCCCGTGTTTCGAGACAAGATGGTCGCCGCCCGCTCTCGCGACACGATCCGATCGCGCGGGCGAACCGGCAAACCCTCCCGCCAACTCCGCTCTGCCTGGACCGACGCTTGGGAAGGCCCGGACAGCCCCGGCTTCCTGCCCATGCCGTTGCAAGGTCTGTTGGCCGAACCGGCGATGCAGCGGGTCAACAAATCGGCGGAAGCAGGCAACACGGCGGCGCTTCCCTTGGTCAGTTACTTCGTCGGCCAGGGCGTCGGGCTGGTCGATGGCATCCCCTCGGCCCGTTCGGTCGTGCAGGATTTCATGGCCGAGTTCGCCGACGCGCTGGAGGATATGCGCCAGCTGACGGAGGATTGAGCCCATCACCAACGGCCCTAACCATTGACCGACATTGTGCCCCTCACCGTCATTGCCGGGTCTGACCCACGGCTGTCCGGTTTAAATTCGCCCTCCTGCCGCCATAGGAATATCCCCCCACCTGGGTCCTCGCCCCGGCGCCCCGCATTCACGCCGCGGCCGCTCAATCGGGATCGTGCCGACCGGTTGCACCTGCCCTTCGCGCAGCGC
>CALQHT020000226.1 GCA_943330455.2 Nitrosovibrio sp. Nv4
GACCAGCACCTGTAATGCCTGCTGCCGCTGAGATTCGGTAAGACCAGCGATCCCGTCAAGCCACGCTTCGAATGCAGTCGCTTCCATGCTGCCCCCCCGCCGGTGGCATCCTAGCCGATTTCAACAAATACCGCTATAAGAGCCTAAAAGTAGGCTCTTATGGCGTTCGGCGTTCGACCGCGCTCGCTGGCCCGCACCGCCATGCTCGGGCTTGTCCCGGCAGCCCCGTTGGTGCGTCGCTACGTGACTTCAGGCAGGGGGGGCCGCGGAGATTCTGGATGCCAGCCCCAGGATGACCCGACAAGCCAACGCCGCAAGCCGCTCGGCCTTGTAGCGCCAGCCATAAGCGATAAAAGCCCAACCCTGCAGCGATTCGGTTGGGTTAGGTCTTGTTTCGAACGGGTCAGCGATCAAGCAGTCGCTTCGGCATGGCCGCCGGCAGCGACGGACGATCTTGCATGATACCCAGGTTCGCACTGCTGGCGGGTCGTCCTCTGGCGGTCCGGTTCCGCGGCGTTCGGTCATCCGCCGATGACGAACGGAAAACCCGTACCACGCCGCGACCCCGCCTGGAACGGCGCGACGATGCACGCGGGCGCGATGGCCCGCGTCCGAACATGCCGTTCCGGCGGTTCGATTTATCGCGTTGGTTGGATGCGGTGACCTTCCTTGGAGCCGGGTTCTATAGCGTCTGGCCGCCGTCGACGACGATGGTCTGCCCGGTCACCCAGGATGCCAGCGGCGAGGCCAGGAACATCACGACATTCGCCACTTCCTCCGGATAGCCCAACCGTCCGAACGGGATGGCGTTGAGCACGGCATTGTAGAGTTTGGGCGCCTCGGTCTTGCGACGATCCCAGACGCCACCCGGAAACTCGATTGAGCCAGGGGCCACGCCATTCACGCGAATGCCGTCGCGCGCATACATCGCGGCCTGGGTGTTGGTGTAATGGATGACCGCGGCCTTGATGGCGCCATAGGGCGGCTGGCGCGCGGAAGCGCGGAGGGCAGCGACCGAAGACGTGTTGATGACGCTGCCTTTGGTGGATTTCAGGAACGGCAGCGCGGCATGGGTCGCATGCACGATCGCCATCATGTCGATGGCCATGCTGGACATCCACCCGGCCTCATCGTCGGTGGACCCGAAGGCCGAGGCGTTGTTGACCAGAATGTCGATGCCGCCCAGCGCGTCCGCCGCCGACCCGACATAGGCCTTGATCGCATCGGCGTTGGCCAGATCGGCCGAACCGGCATGCGCCTTGTGCCCGAGGGCAGCGATTTCGGCGCGGGTGGCTTCCAAGGTGTCGGCGCCCCGGGCGCAGATCGAGACATCGGCTCCTGCGGCCGCAAGGCCCAACGCGATCGAGCGGCCGATGCCGCGGCTGCCGCCACAGATCACGGCGCGCTTACCGGTGAAATCGAAAGTCATGCGTTCTGGTCTCCTTGCATGGGCGCGAACGCGGTGTCCGCGCGGTTCTTGTCTCAGGTTAGAATGTGATCGCGCCGAACGGAACGTGGCAGCCCGCGGATCATGCGCCTTGGGCAAGTGCCGGCCCGGTTGCGATCATCGTGAAGCTGTTCTGGATGGCGTCTGGGCCCGTTGAAAGCGCGCTTCTCCCGCGCCCTGAGGTGCGGCACACTGGCGGTGATGCTTGTCATTCATCGCCTCAGCCGCTGTGGCTCTTTGTTCCTTCGCGTCGGTGCTGGCGTTTGACCCTTTCGTTCCATCTGCGCCACCGTTTTCCCGATCTGACCCTGGACCTGGCATTCCAGGTGCCGACCCCCTGTGTGGTGGCACTGTTCGGTCCGTCCGGTGCCGGGAAGTCGACGGCGCTCGCGGCGATGGCGGGGTTGCTGCGGCCGGATATGTGCAAAATCGAGCTGGACGGGGAGGCTTTGGTCGATACCGCTGCCGGCATCTGGCGCAGGCCGGAGACGCGGCGGATTGGCCTGGTGTTCCAGGACGCGCGCCTGTTCCCGCATATGTCGGTCGCAACCAATCTGCGTTACGGGCTCCGGCGTGCACCGCCCGGCCCGATCCGATTCGACGAAATCGTGTCCCTGCTGGGTCTGGGCGCGTTGCTCGGCCGGCGTCCCCATACTTTGTCCGGCGGGGAGCGTCAGCGCGTGGCGATCGGACGGGCGCTCCTGGCCCAACCGCGGCTGCTGCTGATGGATGAACCGCTGGCGAGCCTGGATGCCGAACGCAAGGCCGAGATCCTGCCCTATCTTGCCGGCCTGAAGGCGGCATTGCGATTGCCGATCCTCTACGTCACCCATGCCATGGAGGAGGTGACCCGCCTGGCCGACTCGCTGGTCCTGATCGATGCAGGGCAGGTTGTCGCATATGGATCATTGAGCGAGGTGACCGCGCGGTCCGACCTGAAACTGGCGCGGCGGGACGACGCGGGGGCGGTGCTGGCCGCGGTCGTGGAGAGTCATGATCCGGTTCGCCAACTCAGTCGGCTGCATGCGGGCGGGACGGCATGGCTGGTGCCGCTGCTAAACGCGCCGGTCGGGCGACAGGTGCGCGTGCGGATTCCGGCGCGGGAGGTCATTCTGGCGCGGGAAGTGCCAACCGCGATCAGCGTGCACAATGTGATCGCGGGGACGGTGCGGGCAGTGACGAACGATACCGAACGCCATGCCGCGTTGGTGGAAGTCGCTCTGGCAGGGGAGGCGTTCCTGGCGAGGGTGACCCCGGACGCGGTGGCGCGCCTGGCGTTGGAACCCGGTGTGGGTGTCCTGGCGCTGGTCAAGTCGGTGGCGATCGAGGTGTTGGATTCGTAGGACATGCCTTGCTGAAAGGGTCGTTACCCGCGCTACGCGCCAGTCGGATCGACATGCCCGGCGGCGTTCCGGGTCCGGTGCCAATGCCAGCCGGACCGCACGATCGTCTCGATGTCCGAGCATTCCGGCTTCCACCGCAGCGTCTCGTTTGCCAAACTCGGATCGGCCACCAGGCTCGGCGGGTCGCCCGGACGACGCTCCGCGATCCGGTGCGGGACCGGCCGGCCGGTGACCGCTTCAACAGACGCGAGAATCTCCTTCACGGAATAGCCCTGACCGGTCCCCAGATTCAGCGCCGTGGAGGGGCCGTCTTCCCGCAGGTAGTGCAACGCCTTGACATGCGCATCGGCCAGATCGGTGACGTGGATGTAGTCGCGGATGCAGGTTCCGTCCGGTGTGTCGTAGTCGGTGCCGAAGATGGCGATGGGCTTGCCGCCCTGCGCGGCGTCGAACACCAGGGGGATAAGGTGGGTTTCGGGCGAGTGCGCTTCACCGATCTCTCCGTCCAGGTCGCCGCCGGCGGCGTTGAAATAGCGCAGGGCAACCGAGGTCGTGCCATGTGCCATGTCATACCAATGCAGCGCTCGCTCCACGCACAGCTTGGTCTCGCCATAGGGATTGATCGGCCGTTGCCGCTCCCGCTCCGTGATGGGCAGGATTTCCGGCGACCCGTATGTCGCGCAGGTGGAGGAGAACACGATATGCTTCACCCCGGCCTGCCATGCGGTTTTCAGCAAGGTCAGGGATTTGACGACATTGTTCTCGAAATAAAGCTCTGGGTTGGTCACCGACTCCCCGACATAGGCCAGGGCCGCGAAATGCAGGATCGCGCCGATATTGTGGTGCTTGATCGTATGGGCGAGCAGGTCGGCGTCGCCGATATCGCCGACAACCAGGGGCCCCCAGCGGACCGCCCATTCATGGCCGCGGGTCAGATTGTCATAGACCACCGGTTCGTATCCCGACTTGGCCAGCATTTTCGCCGCATGGCTTCCGATATATCCGGCACCGCCGGTGACAAGCACGGTCTTGCTGGGGGATGGCATTCCGAGGTCCTCAACGGTCAGGGGCGGTGATGGGCGGTATGCGCCCACGCGGGTGGACGGGGATCGCGTCACCGGAGCGCAGCATCGTCGAGAAGGGCCGATAAAGCAATCCGATATGAGAATATGCACGTAATACCAACTGGATGCGGCCACCCGACCGATGTCATCTCGTGCTTGCGCGGCGTCCTTGACCTTGTTAGAGAAGCCGGTATGCCAACCTCCCACCGAACCGTCGATGCAGTGGACGCAGCCCGCCGTGCCGGTTGTGGTTTGGCGCGGCCGTCATGACCGGTCCGACCGCGCGGTCGCCTCTTGACGATCGGTCCGAGCGTCATGGGTGGGGTCGTCCGGTCCGACCGCGTGCGCCGTCGCGTCCGACGAATGGCGTCAGCTCGGTGCACCGTCCGCCGATGGGCGAACTCTGCCCGAGGGATGAACTCGCATGGTCGGGCAGATGTCCCTGAAGACCGTGCACGTCTTATTCTGCTGCGACCTGGGCTACGCACAACATCTCTGCGTGGCCATCATCTCGATGCTTGAAAACAACCCGGCCAGCCAATTCGACATCGTCGTTGTCACCCGGGAGGACTTTGGCGAAACGGGACGCCGCATCGCGCGATCTGTTGCGAGATTTGACAACTTCGTTCTGCGGTTTGAGGTGTTCAGTCCCCCCAAAGATCTGAAACTGCCGTTACGGGCGCATTACTCCCTGGATAGCTATTCCAGGCTGTGGCTGGCGGATTTCTTTCCAACCTCGGTCGAACGCGTGCTCTATCTCGACAGCGACCTGATCGTGGTGGGCGACATCCAGGCGTTGTGGGACATCGACCTTGGCGGCCGCCTGCTGGCGGCGGCGACGATTCCGGGATCGACGAAGTGCGATTTCCTGTCCATCCCGGAATGCTACGGCTACTTCAATTCCGGCGTCTTGGTGACCGATCTGCGCCAATGGCGGGAAACCAGGGCTGTCGACGAAGTGGTCGCCTTCGTGGCCGCCAATCCGGACAAACTGGCGGACGTCGATCAGGATGCGCTGAATGCATGTTTCTATCAGCGGCGCGCGAAGTTGCCCTATATCTGGAATGTGATCAGCCCGTTCTATTTTGCCTATCATCCGCTCGGCCTGAGCCAGGAAGAAGTCGAGACAATTCGGCGCGATGCCAGGATCGTGCATTTCAACGGTGCCTCCAAACCCTGGAGTTACATGAGCCAGCATCCGCGGCGAGCAGACTATCTCGGCTACCTGAAAACGAGCGAATGGAGGGATTATGTGCCGCCCGATCGAACCTTGTCGAACATGACAAAGAAGCAAATGGCGCGAATCCTTCCGCGTTGGCTCGTTCGTGCGCTGCGCTCGTAGGGGCCGGACGGGGGCATATTGCCGCGTTTCGGCGGGATCGTGTGGTCGTCCGGGCATTTGGTCGGCGTCACCGATAGCGCCGCGTCGCGCCCGAGCCTGCCATCCAGGAGGGCGCGTTGAGCTGGTCGTTTGAAACCCTCGGCAATGCGATCGTGCAGGTCTTCGAGAATGGCGAACCCATGCTCGTCACCGATCCGTGGCTGCTCGGATCGGCCTATTTCGGTAGCTGGGAGCTGGAACGTCCGCTTACCGAGACACAGTTGGCCAATGCGCGGGGCTCGCGCTTCGTCTGGTTCTCCCACGGGCATCCCGACCATTTCCACATGGGCTCGATCGAGACGATCCCCCGTGACGTGCAGATGCTGCTGCCCGACCACTACGACGACGAACTGAACCGTACCCTGACCGATGCCGGGTTCACGCCACGCATCCTGCCCTCGAAGACCTGGGTCACCCTGGCGCCCGGGCTTCGGGTCATGAGCGTGTCGAACGAGAATATGGACGCGATCCTGGCGATCGACGCCGGCGGCACATTGCTGCTGAACAAGAATGACTCACCTTTTTGCGGGGAGGATCGTTTTTTCCGGCATCTGGTAAGCCAATTCCAGAACTCTTATCTGTTCGCTCTCTGTGCGTTCGATGCGGATATGATCAATACCTATGATGGGGCGATGCGATCCCTGCTGGACCCGGCGGCGGAATTGAAGCCGGGCACGATCTGGGCGGCGGCCAGAACGGCGCAATATCTGGGCGTTCGGAATTTCTGCTGTTCCTCGTCCCAGCACATCTATGCGCGTCCGGATTCCGCTTGGGCCAACAGTTTCCGGATCACCTGGCCGGATATGCAGCGTTATTGGACGGAAGCCGACATCCGGCTGATCCCCCCGTTCAGCCAGGTCGACCTTACCGACGGAAGGCTGGTTCGGACCGACTGCGACGATGTGACCCCGCCTGACTCCCGCATACGAGCAGATATCGTAGATGACTGGTCGGAACGGTTGAGCGAGGAAGAATGGGCGAAGGTAGAGCGATTCGCCCGCCAGTTCGAAACCTTGCGCGATTGGCAGGACTTCATCGGGTTCAGTGTCGGTGGCGAGGCGCGGCGCTTCTTCCTGCGCCCAGGGGCTGAAAGCAAGCCAGCTTCCAGGCAAGTCGGCGTGGTGTTCCATGTGCCGCGCGCACCGCTGCTGGAGACGGTCGAATACGGCTATTTCGACGATCTTCTGATCGGCAATTTCATGAAGACCCAGCTTTTCAACATGAAGCTGTATCCGATCTTCACGCCGCGCGTGGCCAAGCTGGGGGGCAACGCCAAGGTCTTCACCGCCGCCGACCTGCGTCGGTTCGAGGCGCACTACTTCCGGGCATCGCCGCTCGCGTTCCTTCGCTATCGGGCGCAACTGGCGGCTCGGTACTTCATCGAGCCCAAAATTCGCGCCTGGTCGCAGGCGATTGGCCTGTTTCCACTGCTGCGATACCTGAAAAGGAGGGTCGTGGGTGCCCCGCGGACATCCTGACCCTGCCGATCAGGCGTTATATGGGGGGGCATCTCGGGGTGTGATGCCCCTGACGGGTGCCGGTGCGCCCAGGTTCGACGTGGTGTCCTATGCGTCCGACACAAAGCCGGTCCTCCTCGTCGTGGTGGACTGCGAGGAGGAGTTCGACTGGGACAATCCGGTTCGCGGCGCCGCCTACACCCTGGAATCGATGTTACGTCTCGGGCCCTTGCAGGCCGTGCTGGAACCGCGCGATTTCCGGCCGACCTATGTTGTCGGCTATCCGATCGTCGACGATGCCACGGCCTGGAAGCCGCTGGCCCGACTGCATGCCGATGGGCTGTGTCAGGTCGGCGCGCATCTGCATTCCTGGGTCACGCCGCCTTACCAGGAACAGCCCAGCATCAGTCATTCGTTCCAAGGCAATCTCGACGCTGGTATCGAGCACGCCAAGATGGCCCAACTGGCCGATCGCATCGAAGACCGTTTCGCCATGCGGCCGTTGATCTTCAAGGCCGGCCGCTATGGGTTTGGATCGGCAACCGCCGCGGCGCTGGAAGCGCTCGGGTTTGAGATCGATGTCAGTTTCATGCCGCATTGGCGCTACGATGAGCAGGGCGGACCCAGTTTCGCCTTCGTGCCGGTCGATCCGTTCTGGCTGCGACCGGAGGGGCGGCTGCTGGAAATCCCTCTGACCGCGGGTTTCACCGGATTGGCCAGCGGGGTCGGGGCCTGGCTCTACAACCAGGTCGACCGCCCGTCGCTCCGCTTTGCTCGGCTGCCAGGATTGTTGTCCCGCACCGGCTTGCTCAATCGCGTGCGCCTGACGCCGGAAGGCATCCCGGTGGCGGATGCCATCCAGTTGACCCGCGCCCTGTTCGCGAAGGGCCTGCGCGTGTTCCAGGTCAGTTTCCACAGCACATCCCTGGTCCCAGGCAAGAGCCCCTATGTGGAAAATGCCCAGGATCTGCGGCGGCTGTTGGATTGGATCGCGACCTATCTCGACTTCTTCACCGGCGAGTTTGGCGGTATCGCCGGCAGCCCGGAGGATATCCTGAAGGATGCACGCCTGCGCCTGGGCCACGCGCCTCTGTCCGCCCCCGGTTGATCAGGGGCGAGGGATCTCGCCACCCTCCGTCAGCATCGCCCGGAAATAGGCGGCGGTCTTCGCCAGCCCGTCCTCCAGCGCCACCTTCGGCTCCCAACCGAGAACCCGCCGCGCCAGGGTGATATCCGGGCAGCGTTGCAGCGGATCGTCCTGAGGCAGCGGGAAGGTCTGGATGCGCGATGCCGACCCGATATTCCGGATCACGCGTTCGGCCAGTTCCCGGACCGGAATTTCATGCGGATTGCCGATATTGATCGGCCCCGTCACCTCCCGGTCGGTGCCCATCAGTCGGATCAGCCCGTCGATCAGGTCGTCCACGTAGCAGAAGGCGCGGGTCTGGCTGCCGTCGCCATAGAGCGTGATGTCCTGGCCTCGCAGCGCCTGAACGATGAAATTCGACACGACCCGCCCGTCATTCGGATGCATGCGCGGGCCATAGGTGTTGAAGATTCGCGCGACCTTGATCTGCACGTTGTGCTGGCGGTGATAGTCGAAAAACAGCGTCTCCGCGCACCGCTTCCCCTCATCGTAGCAGGCCCGAGGTCCCAACGGATTGACGTTGCCGCGATATTCCTCGGTCTGCGGATGCACGGTCGGATCGCCATAGACCTCACTGGTGGAGGCTTGCAGGATCCGCGCGCCGATCCGCTTCGCCAGGCCCAACATGTTGATCGCGCCGATGACGCTGGTCTTGGTCGTCTGCACCGGATCGAACTGGTAATGCACCGGGGAGGCCGGGCAGGCGAGGTTGTAGATCTCGTCAACCTCCACATACAATGGGAACGTGACGTCGTGGCGCAACGCCTCGAACTGCGGGTTGCCCAGCAGATGGGCGATGTTGTCCTTGCGGCCGGTGAAATAATTGTCGACGCACAGGACGTCGGCGCCTTCCCGCAGCAGCCGTTCGCATAAATGCGACCCAAGGAAGCCGGCCCCTCCGGTCACGAGAATACGTTTGCGCGTCAATGCCATAGGAGTTCCGGTTCTGTGGAAGCCTGCGGAACCTGACAAAACCCGACCGCCCTGACAAGCAATAAAGCCGCAACAGCGATACGGGGGTGGGGGGCGGTGTCTCGGCAGGTGACACCGGGCGGGCGCGGATAGCCGGGGCACGACGCCGATGCTACCATCCGGCCCGCATGCCCCAGCACTGCCGGCGGCAAACGCGCGCCTGCCTCAATGAATTAGGGAGTTGAAATCATGGCTGACCGGCCGTTCACCCAAGCCGACCTCGATGTGTTGGCACAATGGGACACGCCCACGATCTGCAACGGGCTGGAGGTTGTGGTGCCGGAGCGGCGGGCCATCGGCTTCACCGTGGAACCCATGGTGTGCATCGACCCCAAGGCCAAGCCGATCGTCGGTCTGGCGCGGGTGGGCATGATCCGCTCGACGGAGCCGCCGCGCGGCAAGGTCACCGACCGGGCGGATTGGTATGATTATGTCGCCGCGACCGATTTCCCGACCATCGCCGTGATCCAGGATATTGACGGGCGGATCGGCTACGGCGCCTATTGGGGTGAGGTCCAATCCACCGTGCACAAGGCACTCGGTTCGATCGGCTGCGTGACGAATGGGTCGTTCCGCGACCTCGATGCGTGGGCGCCGGGATATCAGATGATCGGGGGCCGGATCGGGCCGAGCCACGCGCATGTGCATATGGTGGATTTCGGGAAGCCGGTGAATATTTTCGGGATGCAGGTCGGCCACGACGACGTCATCCACGCCGATTTCCATGGCGCGGTCGTGGTACCCGCCGATGCCGTCCGCAAGCTGCCGGCGGCGATCGACCTGATCTCCCGCCGAGAGAAGGTGATCCTGGATGTTTGCCGGTCCGCCGATTTCACACCGGCGAAACTGCGCGATGCCCTGAAGCGCGCGGGGGAAATCCACTGAGCCGAACCTGACCAACCGGCATATTGCGGAGGCTGCTAGAGCGGTTTCACCCTGACTGCAAACAGAAAACCGCTCTAGCACTTTGTTTGATCGCATGATTCACACGCTGTGACGTTCCGCTCAGCGTGATCATGCTCAAAATAGGCGGCCTCCGTGGCTGGCCAATACAAGTGCCGCCTGGGGGATGAGCCGGATCGACGAAGGGGTAACCCCTCAGAGGTAGCTTCGCAGCTTCCGCACCACCCCTTCGACCGAATTCACCACATGTCGTTCGGCCCCGTCCGGACGTCCGCTTAGGCGACACGCAAAAACTACCGAGTCGGGTGGTGAGCCACGAGGACGAAGTTTAGCCGGGGCCGATTCCGGCGCGGCCGCGAATTTTCTAGACTCTCTAGATGATAGACAGATCAGCGATTCGCGAACGGTTTACAGCAGTCA
>CALQHT020000227.1 GCA_943330455.2 Nitrosovibrio sp. Nv4
AGTTCCTGTGGCACATGTTCCGCGCGAATTACCTTGATCGCCGCCGCCATTCCCAACTCCCCAAATCCGATTCCCAATGCAGGAACTGATGCACGGATCGACGCCTTTGCGAATCCCCCATGAGTCGGTCTTTATGCGGGTTGGTATAAAAGCAGTGCTGGGGCAGGAATTCCATTCTCCCACTGAATTCGCGAATACCACGATGTGGAACGATTTCCTGCGCCACCATGGCGGCGGCTTCCATTTGATCGGTGCGGCGTTTCAGATCGAACGCGGGACGTTTGGCCTGCTGGGCATCCACCGCCCTCGCGACCACCATGCCTTCGATATTGCGGAGCAGTCTCGTCTCGACCACCTGCTGCAGCATATGCGCATGGCGCTGCGGCTCCGCGCTCGGCTGTTCGGCGCCGAACTGCGACAAAATGCTGGCCTGGCCGCGCTGGAGGCCCTGCGCGCGCCGGCCTTCGTGACGGATGGGCACGCTCGCCTGATTTTCGCCAACTCGGCCGCGTCGGCCCTCGTGGTCGATCCGGAAAGTCCGTTGCGATTGCGTCGGCCCGAGAGCGGAGATTTTGCCTCCGTCCTTGTTGCAGTCCATCGGGGTGATTCAGTTCGGCTGGCCGCATTGATCGCCGGAACCGCGGGTGGCGGTGCCGGAGGGGGTGTCCGGCTTCGCCGCTCGGATGGCGGGCCGAGCCAGATCGTGCTGGTGTCGCCGTTGCCGACGATGTTGTCGCCGGCGGCGGGGCAGGGTGCCCCGGGCATCCAGGCCGGCCATGCGTTGGTGTCCCTGCGTGATCCGGGTGCGCCGGTGAATTTGTCTCCGGCGCTTCTGGGGCGGTTGTTCGGTCTGTCACGTGCCGAAAGTGAGGTGGCGGTTGCTTTGTCAGGAGGCGCCACGGCCGAGAGCATTGCCGCGCGACGACGGGTCGGCGTCGCGACGGTTCGAACGCAGATACGGGAGATACTGGGTAAAACCGAAACCACCAACCTGCGGGCGCTGGAACGCCTTATGGGGTCGCTGTGACTATCAGTTCCACGATAGGCTTGGCGACACTTCTGCCGGAACCATCATAGGCAAGGAAAAACACCATGCTACGGTTTGAATGCATCGTCATGACGGTTGTCGCTCTCGTTACAGCGATATTCGGAGTGGCGGAGATTTTCTGGGGGCGCCTTCCGAAATGTATCACAGGGCGACTTGGACCAAAGGCCGAGGATCCAGTCGTATGGGCTAGCAACCAGGGGGTGTACAACCTGTTCCTATTCGCTGGCCTAGTATGGGGCATGTTGTGCGCCGATCCGATTTTCGCGTTTCAATTGAAATCGTTCTTTTTGTCGTGTATCATCCTCGCGGGTCTATACGCTGCATATTCCGTCAAGTTCACTTTCATCATCGTCCAGTCGATGCCTGCTGCGGTTGCGTTGTCAGTGGTTTACATGACCAGAAACTAACCGCGAAACGACGGCGATGTTTGGTATCCGACATGTTAAGGGTGCTTGCCTCGACTACCAAACCCGCCGCTTGGGTCCTGTCCTACCCCGGCGTGCCAGGCTCCCCCAGGTCCCACCAGATGCCGGCGAAGGCCGCGATCCCCTCGCGGGCGGGGCCTTTCAGGAAATGTTCATCCGGGCCGTGCTGCTTGCAGCCGTTGTAGCTGTGCGGGATCCAGATCAGCTTCACGCCCAGATGGTCCACGAACACGTCACCGGGCAGCCCGCCAGACGAATTCGGGATTACTTGCACACGGGTGCCGATGGACTTCTCCATGCTGGCCACTGTCCAATGCACCCACGGATGGTTGGGGTCGGTGCGGCTGGCGGGCATGCGGATGCCGGCATTCTCGATGCGGACGTTCGCAAAACCTTCCTCGTCCAGATGGCGCCGCAGGGCGGGCGCGAAATCCACTGGGTCGGTATCGACCGTGTAACGGATCTGGCAATGCGCGCGCGCGTTCGGCGCCACCGCGTTCACCGGATTCTCCGGCCGCCCGGAAATCATCGCCAGCACGATGAAACTATTCCAGCCATAGATCTTTTCGGCGGAGGTCAAGCCTGGCTCGCCCCAATCCGGATCGATGCTGGCGGCCTCGCCGCCGCCGCCCACCGGGCAGCCGGCCAGCACCGAGCGCACCGACGCCGGCACGCCGTTCCGCGGCAGCCAGTCGCGCACCAGGATCTTGCCGCGCCGGTCGATGATGGTACCGATCGCGTGCGTCAGCAGCACGGCGGGGTCGGATGTCAGCCCGCCCCAATGGCCCGAATGCACCCCGCCCGGCCGCAGATCCAGCACCAGGTCGAAATGATAGGTCCCCCGCGTGCCGGTGGCGATGGTCGGAACCTCCGGCATCACGCGCGGGCCGTCGCTCGCGATCAGCACGTCCGCGGCCAGGTCCGCTGTGTGCTCCGCCACGAATTCGCGCAGGCCGGTGGAGCCGCGTTCCTCGCTGGTTTCCAGCACCAGTTTCAGGTTGAAGCCCAGTCTGCCGCCACGTTCCGCGAGAACGGCCTCCAGGGCGGACAGGTTCAGCGCGTGCTGACCCTTGTTGTCGGCACTGCCGCGGCCATACCAGTGGTCGCCCTCCTCGGTCAGGGTCCAGGGATCGAGGCCGGCGCGCCATTGGTCTTCCAGGCCGCGCACGGTGTCGCCATGGCCGTAGGTCAGGATGGTCTGAAACCCCGGGTCCTCGATGCGAGCGGCGGTCAGGATCGGGCCGAAGCCGGCGCGCGGGTTGGGGTGGATGGCGACGGTGAACCCCAGCCGCTCCAGCCAGGGCTGGATGGCGTCGGCCAGATAGCGCTGGACGTCGGCTTCATGGCCGGGATCCTGGGATGTGCTGGGAATGGCGACCAGATCGGCCAGGTGGGACCGGAAACCATTACTGTCGAAGTAGTCCAACGCGCGCGCTAGGGCGCCTGCCCGGGTTGCCATGGGTCGTCTCCTGATCTGTCCGCGGACGGCAGGGTGCCAGAGGTTGGGGGGGAGGGGGAAGGGCGGGGCGGAAGCCCCGCCTTTCCCCTCCGCCCCAACCTACAGCAGCACGCAGTGCGTCGGGTCGAACGACAGCATCACCGTGCTGCCCTCGTCGAACAGTTCCGTGGGTGGGCGGCGCACGATCAACTGTCCGGCCGGCCAGTCCACCACGTATTGGATGAAGTCCCCATGGAACATCCGCCGGTGGATGGTTCCGGCGACGCCGTTCTGCGCTCCCGATGTTTGACCGAAATGGATATAGGCCGACCGCAGCGCGATGACGGTGCCTTGGACGCGCGCATCGGCGGGGCGGGCGATGCGCAGTTGGGCACCGCCCTGGGTTTCGAACGCCAGGGTCCCGTTGGGGCCCTCGCCGGTGACCTTGCCGGGGATCATGTTGGCGGAGCCTACGAAATCGGCAACGAAATGACTGGCCGGGCGGTCGTAGATGTCTTCGGGGGAGCCGATCTGTTCGATCTTGCCGCCGTTCATAACGATGACGCGGTCGGAGATGGCGAGCGCCTCCTCCTGGTCATGCGTCACATACAGCGACGTGATGTCCAGCCGCCGCTGCAATTCGCGCAGTTCCACCCGCATTTCGGCGCGCAATTTGGCGTCCAGGTTGGACAGCGGCTCATCGAACAGCACGACATTGGGGGAAAACGCGATGGCGCGGGCGACCGCGACGCGCTGCTGCTGCCCGCCGGAGAGTTTGGAGGACGGGCGATCGGCGTAGGCCTGCATCTGCACCATATCCAGGACGCGGGCGACGTTGGACGCGACCTCGGCCTTTGGCATTTTGCGGACATTCAGCCCGTAGGCGACGTTTTCGAACACCGTCATGTGCGGCCAGATGGCATAGGACTGGAACACCATCGACACGCCGCGCTTTTCGGCGGGGATGTTCTTGCGTTCGGGGCCGGAATAGACGGTCTGGCTGTTCAGCCGGATGGTGCCGCCGCTGGGGGTTTCCAGACCGGCGATGGCGCGCAGGGTCGTGGTCTTGCCGCAGCCCGACGGGCCCAACAGAGTGACCAACTCGCCGGGGGCGATTGCGAACTCGACGCCGTCGACGGCGGTTGCGTCGCCGTATTTCACCACCAGGTCGCGCACCTCGATGCGGGGTGCGTTGTTGGGATCCCGGTTCATTCAGTTGCTCCGCCGATGCGACGCGCGACCCGAAACATGATCGCGACCGCGATAAATACCAAGACTGTTTGGATCAATGCCATTGCCGCCGACAATTCGGAACTGGCGGTCAGCCAGGAATTGACGATGGACGGCCCGATCACTTTCGAATGCGGCCCCATCAGGAAGACCGACGCCCCGAGTTCTCGCACGCTGGCGATGAACAGCAGCAGCCAGGCGGCGATCAGGCCGGGGCGCAGCAGGGGCAGGGTGACCGTGCGCATCTGATGCGTCCAGGACGCGCCGCAGACGCGGGCGCATTCTTCCAGGCTTTTGTCCACCTGCAAAACGACTCCGGCGATGGTGCGCAAACCCAGAGGCAGGAACACGGTGAAATAGGCAATGCCGAGCAGCCAGAGGGTACCGTAGAGGGGGATCGGAATGTTGATCCAGGCCCAGAGCAGGCCGAGGCCGAAGACCAGGCGGGGCACCGCGGCGGGCACCATGGCCACGTATTCCATGACGATTCGGCCAGGCATGGTGGAACGGTAGATGATCCACGCCATGATGCCGATGATGGGCACGCCGATGGTGGCGACCGAGATGCCCAGGGTCATGCTGTTGATGAAGGCGGGACCCAGGGAGCCCATTTGCACGGCGGTTTCATAGTTCGCCAAGGTGAACTTCATCTGCGGAATGATCACGGTGGCGAATTGCTGGAACGATGTCAGGGTCAGCGCCGCCAGCGGCAGCACCACGGCGACGAAGATATAGCCCCAGGCCAGCGCCATCAGCGGATATTTCATGGCGCCGATATCCATCGGGCGGGGGCGGAACGCCTTGCCGGTGATGGTGGTGTAGGTGCCATGGCGCATGATCAGCCGCGCGGCGCCCAAGGTCAGCACCATGGCGCCGAACAGCGACAGGCCCAGCGCGGCGGCGCGTCCGTAATCCGGCGGATAGGACAGGGTCGCCTGCCAGATCGACGTCGTCACGACGTAGAACCGCCCTGGGATACCCAGCACGAAGGCCGCGGCAAAGGATCCCAGCATTTCCGCGAACACGAAGATCGTGGCGCTGAGGATGCCTGGCGTCACCAGCGGGATGGTGATTTTCAGCATGGTGCGCAGCTTGCTGGCGCCGAGAACGCGAGAGCTTTCCTCCAGCGACGGGTCCATGGATTTCATGGAGGCGGAGATCATCACGAAGGCGACGGTGCCCTCGAACAGCGCCATCACCCAGGCGATGCCCCAGGGCGTGTAGATGTTGAACGCGTCGCTATCGATGCCGGTGGCGCGCCAGAGCTGGTTGAGCAGGCCGGTTTTCGGACCCAGCAGCACGCCCCAGGCGAGGGCGCCGATCAGCGGGGTCATGTAATAGGGCAGCTCCATCAGCCGCTCCAACCGTTCGCGGCCCGGAATGGCGGTGCGGGTCAGGATCCAGGCCTGGATGAAGCCGAAGATGACCGCGAAGACGGTGGAAATGCAGGCGACCAGCAGGGTGTTGGTGATGACGCGGGAATCTTCGTAGAGATTCGCGTAGTTGCCGAGGCCGTATTCCTCGGGCGGGAAGATCTGCGGGTCGCCGACATTGACCGATTCGACGATCAGGAAAGCGAGCGGGTAGAGGACCAGGGCACCGCAGACCAGTAGCAGCAGCATCATGATCCAGGTCTGAACGCCAGGAATGCGCATGGTATCAGGAGACTCCGTTCAGCGCAGGCCGGTGATTTTGTTCCACTCACGCACGAATTGCGCGTGGGTCTTCAGGAACGCGTCCCAGTCGGTGGGGAAAAGCACTTTGAGGTCCGTGGCCTTGACGCCGCCGCGGGGCGCCGGAACGTCGGACCGCAGCGAGTTGTAGGCCAGTTCCTCGCCGTAGCCGGTCTGGCCGGGCACGCCCAGGAACCAGTCGAGGAACAGTTTGGCGGCTTCGGGGTGGGGGGCTTCGGCGACGGCGCCCCAGGATTCATGCACGCCGATGATGCCATCGGGGGGATAGACATATTCGATCGGGGCGCCTTTGGCCTTGGCCAGCAGGTAGCCGGAATATTGCGCGGTGTTGATGATCTTGTCCTGGCCGTTGATGGTGCGGTCGAACTGCTGGACGTAGCTGTCGAACGCCTTTGGCTTCACGGCGGCGAATTTGGTCCAGTAATCCTCGCCGTACAACTGGCGCAGGATATACCAGGTGACGTGCTGCATGCCGGATGTGGACGTCTTGACCGTCATCTGGTCGGTCCATTTCGGGTCGAGCATGTCCAGCCAGGTCTTCGGCGCCTCGGCGGCGGAGACCAGGTTCGGGTTGTAGGCGATCCCGGCCATGCTCAGCGCGCCCCAGGTGAAGAAGCCTTCGGGGTTGCTTTTGTTCTCTGGCTTGAAGGCTTCCATTTCGGGGGAGATGTAGTTCATCCAGCCGCCGCGCTTTTGGAAGTCCAGCACGAAGCTCATGTCGGAGAGTTGGACGATGTCCACGACATAGGTCTTGGCCTGGCGTTCGGCGGACAGGCGGGCGTAGAGGGCACCGGCTTGCAGGCGCATGTAGCTGGTGGAGATTTTCGGGAACATTTTCTTGAAGCGGGCCAGTTGCGCTTCCGACCCTGGTTCCGGATCGGTGGAATAGACGACCAGCATGCCTTCCTGTTCGGCTTTGGCGACGTCGGCGCAGGTTTTGAACCCGTTCATCTGGCGTGGGTTGGGGCAGGACGCGGCGGTCGCTTGCGTTGCCGCGAACAGCGACAGGCCAAGCGTCATCGCAATGCCGAGCGTCTGCGCGGTGAGTGACCATGGGCGCATTGGCGTTCCCTCCGTGATTTCTTGGCAACGCTTAGAGCATGGGGGCCGTGTCGCGAGCAAACCCATGATCGGTCCGGACCGATTATCCCGCGCGGACCAGCTTGCGCACCCGATGGTTCTCGCTGTCGCCGATATAGGCCGCACCGTCCGGGCCGATCACAATCCCGTGCGGCCGGCCGAGACCGGCCTGGGTGGCGCGGCCGCCGTCACCGCCCGGGCCGGCGGTGCCGTTGCCGGCGATCGTATCGACGATTCCGGTGGCGAGATCGATCAGGCGGATGGCGTGGTTCTCGGTATCGACGACATAGATGTTGCCGGCCGGGTCCACGGCCATTTCCTTGGGCGCGGCGAACACCGCGTCCTGCGCCGGACCGCCGTCGCCAGCATAGGCCCTCGTGCCGTTGCCGGCGATGGTTTCGATCACCCCATCGTGGATGCGGCGGATGGAGCTGCCCTGACGCTCCATCACGTAAAGCGCGCCATCAGGGGCAAAGGCCACCGCGCGGGCGCCGAAGATGCCGGCGGCATAGGCCTGGCCGCCGTCGCCGTCATGCTTGCCCTCTCCGGTGCCGGCGAAGGTGGCGATGGTTCCGGAGGCGAGTTCGACGACTCGCACACGATGGTCCGCGACATCGGCGATATACAGATGTGTTTGGGTCGCGTTCAGCGCCAATCCGTTGGGTTCGGCCAAGCCGGCGATCAAGGCCGCGCCGCCGTCGCCGCTGTATTTGCCGGAGCCGTCGCCGGCCAGGGTGCTGATGGTGCCGCTAACATCGATTTTTCGGACTCGGCGGTTGAGCCGGTCGGCGAAAAAAATATTTCCGGCGCGGTCGGCGACGACCCCGTAGGGTTCGTTCAGGGACGCGTGAACGGCGAGCCCGCCGTCGCCGGAAAAGCCTCTTTCGCCAGTCCCGGCAATGGTGCTGATGGTACCGCTAACCGCATCCACACGGCGTATGACGTGATTGAACGTGTCGGAAAAGACCAAGTTGCCACCAACATCAAACGCAAGGTCGAACGGATTGTTCAACAACGCCTGACCGGCCGGCCCACCGTCCCCGGCATAGCCCTGGGTGCCGGTACCGACATAGGTCGAGATGATCCAGTCCGTCGCGCGTGCCATCGCCCGTGTGCCTCCCCCATGATCGCGTTGGATCGCATCCATGGTTGTCGTAGCCGACGTGTCAAGCGTAGGATCGCGGCAATCAGCAAACATCCCGGAGGATGCCAGGCTATGGATGCCCAGACCGATATCTCCAACGATCGCGACGTGCGGTCCCTGTATGAGAAACTGGAAGATCGCTGCATCATGCGCGACCAGATCGGCGCCAGCGAGGTCTATTACGACCTGATCCGCGCCGGCCGTCCGCTGACCGAGATCGTGGCCGAAGGCGTGCGCATCCACGCCCCTTACACGCATGTCCCGTATCATGAGCGGATCGACGACGGGTATCCGAATTTCGTGAACAACGACCACTGCCTGCTCAGCGCGCGGGCGGCGATCAACCTGACCAAGATGATGCCGGACCACCTGGCGATGCTGCCGACGGCGCAGACCTTCTGGTACATCCCCACCGGCCTCGATATCTGGAACCAGAAGATCAACAAGGCGCCCGGCCATTATACCCGCCATCGCGGCGACAGCACGAAGATCGAGGCGCCGCCGACTCCGGTCGTCTACTGGCCCGACCAGGAAGCCATCCGCATGACCGGCCCGTTGGGCGAGCGGCTGAACACCTGGATGACCCTGGTGCATCGCGGTCAGGTGCTGGACGCCTACAAGGTGTTCCTCGGCCTGATGGATAACACCGCCGAACACAAGGAAGTGCTGGCGGAGATGTGCTTCGCCGGATTGATCGACGTGCAGGACCGCATCCTGCATGCGCGGTCCTACACCACGGGTCACAAGGCCTATCGGACCCGCTCGGTCGTGGAGCTGGGCAACGCGATCGGCTGGCAGAAGGCGCGCAATGTCATCTACGCCGGGGCGCTGGACGTCGCCGTCGGGCCGCGTTGGTATTCGACCTATGAGGTCGCCTGCAACTACGTGAAGGCGAATATCGAGGGCGAGGCCCTGCACGCGGTGCCTTATAGTGGCGTCAGCGAGGCTGAGGTCGCGATGCTTCGCAACAACAAGGGCACGTTGAACCCGGCCGAGGCGTCGGACTTCATCCGCTCCATCATCCGCGACACCGAAGAGACCGCGCTGGGGCACCTGACCACCTTGCTGAAAGCTGGCAAGGACCCGCGCCGGGTGCTGGACGTCATGCAGTTGGCCCTGGCTCAGATCGTGCTGGAAACGCGCGACCCCAACAACTTCAACATGCCGCATCATTGCTACGAGTACCACAACACCCTGGCGTGGTTCTACGACACGTTCGACCATCCACGCCGGCTGCGGCTGCTGTATGTCGCGGTCTCCTTCGCCAACCGGGTATCCGAGAACATGCGTGGTCTCGGCGACGTCAACCAGGTCTCGATCAAGGTGCCGTCGGGCGCCGCGGCGATGACCGCGGGGGCGCTGCTGGATCGGGTCGATGACGCGATCTGCGCCCTGGACGGCGATGCCAGCCTGAGCTGGACGCAGGCCTATTGCGACAACATCGCCGACCGAGCACCACTGGTGCGCCGGATCGCGCTGGCGGCGTCCAAGCTGGGCAATGATCCGCACAACCAGGAAATCGCCCAGTGCATGCTGATGGATTTCGGCACCAACCAGCAGCCGAACCGCGATCGCTTCCTGCTATCGGCAGCCTATCACACCGCCATGCACCGGAAGTATGGCGATACCTTGGAAGCCGCGCGCCGCTTCGGCCAGGCGATGGGCGTGCCGCTGCACTAAGGCGGCGCGATCGGGGGGAGAGAAAGCGCTGGGGCTTCTGCCCCAGACCCCGCGAGGGGCTTTGCCCCCCAATGGACCTTTGGGACCCCCACCAAGGCTGGGCCTTGGATGCCGTTAATGGGGTCAGGGGGGAAAGGGGGCCAACCAGGGCGTTTCAACGTCCGTGTTGGCCCCCTTTCCCCCCTGACCCAATGAATCGCGGTCCAGGGGCCGGGCCCCTGGTGGGTTCGAAGGGCAAAGCCCTCGCGGGGTTTGGGGCGGAGCCCCAAGATTTTCTCTC
>CALQHT020000228.1 GCA_943330455.2 Nitrosovibrio sp. Nv4
ACGCGCAGCTACCAGAAAGGCATCAAGGTCACAGATGCCGAGATGGCCGCTCTCAATATCACGGGGGACACATTCCATCCGGAGTGGAACTATACCATCTCGCCAAGGCCACCAACTTGAAGCGGTAGTTTTTGCGTGTTGCCTTAGCGATTCTTTCGACCGAATGGTATCCAAGTGCGGCTTCACACGCCTGTCGACGACCTGATAGCTGTCGCGATGCGGGCTTGCTGCGAATTCGGCTTCGTTTGTTGCCCCTGCTCCTTGCTTGGATGGCCCGTTTGTGCACTATGGAGGACATGCTGTCAACTTTAGAGGACGAGATCAACCTTCGCACCGGCCGAACCGTAAAGGAGCGGCGGGAGGGGGCTGGATTGAGCTTGCGAGCGCTGGCCGAACGGAGCGGTATCTCATCCTCGATGATTTCCGACATCGAGCGCGGGGCGAAGTCGCCGACCGTCATCACCATCGTGCGGCTCGCCGCGGCGCTTGGGGTCAGTGCCGGTGCGTTGATGGGCGAGGGCACCGGGCCGGCGCCGCGCATACGCGTCCTACGCCGCGATGAGGGTGCTGGCGGAGAACACCCCGCCCCCTGGAAAAATCTGGGGCCAGTCGGTCCCGGCAGCCGCATCGAGTTCGTGCGCTATCAGATCCCTCCGTCCGCGGTCCTGGGACCAGCCGCCGCGCACGCTGCTGGCACGTTCGAGCATGTGTATGTGGCCGAAGGCTCCCTCCGCGTCACTGTGGGCGACGAGACGGTCGAACTCTCCACGGGGGACAGTTGCAGTTGTCGCGCCGACGCCCCGCACGGGGTCGAGAACCCCGACCCGTCGGCAGAGGCGCTCATCTACGTGATTGTCGAGCGTGGTTGATCGGGTGCCCGCCCAGGGCAGCGTCGATCGGATCAGATATACTGCACGACGTTGTCGGACCCGATGATGTGCCGCCCCACCATCTCGATCAGGGCCGGCATCGCTTGCAGGTGCTGGCTGGCACTCATGGCATCGCGGAAGCGTCGCTCGAACGGCGCGGCGTCCAGAATGGCCCCGGTGCCGGCACCGCGGTAACAGGCGATGGACACCTCGGTCGCCTCGTTCATCCCATGCGTCGTGGCCAGCCGCAGGCGCATGCGCAGATCCACGTCCAGCCGGCCGGCGGCGGATGCATCATAGACCTGGCACACCGCTTCATGCACGAAGGCGCGGGCGGCGGACAGTCGAGCCTCCAACAGGCCGATCTCCCGCTGCACTGCCTGGTTGTTGATCATCGCAGTGGGGGATGCCTTGCTGTGCCGCCCGCGAGCAAGGGCGGTGTAGGTCTCCAGCATCCGGCGCCCCAGCCCAAGCGTTACACCACAGAAGCCGACAGCGTATAACAAAGTGGACAGGATCGGATACAGCGGCCCGGTTTCCCGCCACTCCTCTGGCGCATCGCGGGCGGGGGCATGTTCGTCAGGCACGAACAGGTCTGTCACCGTATAGGTGTCGCTGCCGGTGCCACGCAGCCCAAGCACCTGCCAGTTGTCGATGATGGTGGCTTTCTCACGCAGGAACAGGAAACTGCGCTCATCCGGGCGGCCGTATCGCATATGCACCGAGCCATCCGGATTGCGCACCGAACTATGCGCCCCGATCCACTTGGTGTGGCGGCTGCCACTGGCAAACCCCCAGGTGCCGGTCAGACGGTAGCCGCCCTCGACGCGGATGCAGGTGCTGTGGTTGTGCTTCGATCCCCAGGCGAGACCGGTGCGCGGTCCGTCGAAAATCGCCGCCGCGGCCTCATGCGACATGGCGGCGGCCGAGGTCGCTGCCGAGACATTGGATTGGTTGACGAACCAGCCCGCACTGGCATCTGCCCAGGCGACGGCTTCCGTAGCGCGGCAGAAATCCAGCAGGTGGATTTCCTGGCCTCCCAGGCTTTTCGGCAGCAGCAGGCGCAGCATGTCCTGTTCGACCAGGGCGTCCACGACCTCCGGCGTCAGTTCCCGCCTTCGGTCGATCTCCGCGCCGTGGGCGTCCAGCAGAGCCTGCAGGGTCCGCGCCCGTTCGGGTGCACTGGCCGTCAGCGCTGTGTGGACGATGCTGTCCATCGGTGTCCCTCGGTTCTCTGAATTGTCACCCGATTGTGGGGAGGTTTTCGGGCACGTCAACCGCCGCGCGCCATGGAGCCGAGCGGGATGGCTGATATGGCTGGGGTGAGGGGGAATGGCCGTGGAGGGAAGGGCACATCGCGGTCAGCAACCGGCCAGGCGCCGTGACGGACAACCCGTCGCGGCGCCTGTTCTGACAGGCGATCAGGCAAAACGGGCGATCAGGGCGCGATCAGCCGATACACCCGCGCCGCCGTGCCGCTGTAGAGCGCCTTCTTCTCCGCGGCCGACGCATTGGCGGTGATGCGCTTGAACGCGTTCCATAGCTCCGTATAGCCACCGGATTGCTTGTCCGGCGGGAAGTTGCTTTCGAACATGCAGCGCTCGACCCCGAAGGATTCGATGCAGGGTTCGACATATTGCCGCCATGCGGAGGCCAGGTCCTCGGACGACGGCGGCGTGTCCTGTTCGTGGAAGTTGAAGCCGAAGGACGTCATGCCGATGCCGCCCAGCTTGACGTTGACGTTCGGGCATTTCGCCAGTTCGGCGATGTCGCGGCGCCAGCCCTCCAGGATTTCCTGCCGCCGGCCGGAATAGGGACCGACGCCCAAAACGCCGCCGACATGGTTCAGGATGATGGTGGTGTCCGGGAACGCACGCGCCAGGTCGATCGCGTCGGGCAGTTGCGGATGATACTGCCAGGACTCGAAGCTGAGGCCCAATTTCGCCAACTGCGCAAACCCTTCGCGGAACGTCTTGTCCAGCACGATATGCGGCGGAATGACACGCGAAACGAAATTTTGGATCGAGGGATGCGCATCCCACGACACGCCGTAACGAATACCGCGGAACCGCCCGCCTCCGACGGCCATCTGTGCTTCCAGAACGTCCCGCACGCGGGCGCCCAGGGTCAGGTCGGCGTGACCGACGATCCCTTCGGCGACGCGGCAGGGGCCGTAATTGCCGGATGCGCTCATGGCCGAGATGCCGTTGACGAATTCGACTTCGCCGACCGGGGCCATCTCCGGCGCTCCGCTCTTGCGGTACATCGCCTGGCATTCCAGGAACACGGTCGAGACGATGTTATGCCCGCCGCCGATATCGGCCAGGAGATGCGGCAGGAAATACTGCCCGCGATGGGGCGTATCCCAGAAATGATGGTGCGGATCGATGATCGGCAGATCCGGTTCCAACGCCGCCTCGGTGGGCCGCTTGGCCAGCCATACCGCCAGGTCCGCATCGTTCCGGTAGACGATGCCGCGAAATTCGCCTTTCGAATCCCCGATCTGAGCCATATTCGTTTCCTCGTTTGTTGTTCTGGTAGGCTGGTTCGCGGGGGCGCTACCCGACCCGATGGGTAATCAGATCGGTCACCACGCCCGGATCGGCCAGAGTGGACGTATCGCCCAGACTGTCCGTCTCGTTCGCGGCGATCTTGCGCAGGATGCGGCGCATGATCTTGCCGCTGCGGGTCTTCGGCAGGCCGGGCGCCCACTGGATCGCGTCGGGCGACGCGATGGGGCCGATCTCCTTCCGCACCCAGGCAATCAGTTCCTTGCGCAACGCCTCGGTCGGCTCTTCGCCAACCATCAGGGTGACATAGGCGTAGATGCCCTGGCCCTTGATGTCGTGCGGGAACCCGACCACGGCGGCCTCGGCCACCTTGGGATGCGAGACCAGGGCGCTTTCGACCTCGGCGGTGCCCATCCGATGGCCGGAGACGTTGATCACGTCATCCACCCGCCCGGTGATCCAGTAATACCCGTCGGCATCCCGGCGTGCGCCGTCGCCGGTGAAATACAGCCCCTTGAAGGTCGAGAAATAGGTCTGCACGAACCGGTCATGGTCGCCGAACACGGTGCGCATCTGGCCGGGCCAGGAATCCGACAGGCAGAGATTGCCCTCGCAAACGCCGTGCAGTTCTTGGCCGTCCCCATCGACGATCAACGGCTTCACGCCGGGCAGCGGCAGGGTGGCCGATCCAGGCTTCAGCGCCGTGGCGCCGGGCAGGGGGCTGATCAGGATGCCACCGGTTTCCGTCTGCCACCAGGTATCGACAATCGGGCAACGGCCGTCGCCCACCACGCGATGATACCAGAGCCAGGCTTCCGGATTGATCGGCTCGCCCACGCTGCCGAGCAGGCGCAGCGACTTGCGGGACGTGGCCTTTACCGGAGCCTCCCCGTCGCGCATCAGGGCGCGGATGGCGGTGGGCGCGGTGTAGAAGATATTGACCTGGTGCTTGTCCACCACCTGCCAAAAGCGGCTGCTGTCGGGGTAGTTGGGAATCCCCTCGAACATCAACGTGGTGGCGCCGTTGGCCAGCGGGCCATAGACGATATAGGTGTGCCCGGTCACCCAGCCGACATCGGCGGTGCACCAGTAGATGTCGCCTGGCTGGTAGTTGAACACCATCTCATGCGTGTAGCTCGCCCACACCATATAACCGCCGGTGGTGTGCAGCACGCCCTTCGGCTTGCCGGTGCTGCCCGAGGTGTAAAGGATGAACAGCGGGTCCTCGGCGCTGAGCTCCGTGGGCGGGCAATCGGGCGACGCGGCGGCGCAGAGCGTCGCGAAATCATGATCCCGACCAGGCTTCATCGCCACGTTGCCGCCGGTCACCTTGACGACGATCACGTTCTTGACGGACGGGCATTGTTCGAGCGCCGCGTCGGAATTGGCCTTCAGCGGAACTGTCCGCCCACCGCGGCGGCCCTCGTCGGCGGTGATCAGCATGTTGGAGTCGCAGTCCTGGATGCGGTTGGCCAGGCTGTCGGGGGAGAACCCGCCGAACACCACGGAATGGATGGCGCCGATCCGCGCGCAGGCCAGCATGGCGGCGGCGGCTTCCGGCACCATCGGCATGTAGATGGTGACCCGGTCGCCCTGCTTCACGCCCAGGCCCTTCATAGCGTTGGCAAGGCGGCACACCTGCTCGTGCAACTGACGATAGGTCACATGGAGGCTGACATTCGGGTCGTCGCCTTCCCAGATGATCGCCGTCTGATCGCCCCGCGTCGCCAGATGGCGGTCCAGGCAGGAGACGGAGGCGTTCAGGGTTCCGTCCTCGAACCATTTGATCGAGACATCGCCCTCGAAGCTGGTGTTCTTGATCTTGGTCGGCGCCTTCATCCAGGCGATGCGGGCCGATTCCTGGCGCCAATAGCCGTCGGGATCGGTGCCGGCCTGCTCCGTCAGCGCCTGATACCGGGCCGCGTTCACATGAGCCTTCGCCGCGAAGTCCGGCAATACGGGGAAAACCTGGGCGAGCGTCGGGGTGGTCTCTGACATGGCTTGGGTCCTTGTTTCCCTGTTGCGGCCTACAGGCCGGCATCCTTTGGCACGTAGATAGTGCCATCGCGGATTTCCGTCACCACCGCTTCCAGATAATCGCCGCGGCACGGACCCTTGGTGCAGATCCCGTCGGAAATCCGGAACTCCGCCCCGTGCGTGGCGCAAATGATGACCGATCCGTCGTTGGACAGGAACCGATCCGGCGTCCAATCCAGCGGCGTGCCGATATGCGGGCAGGAGTTCACATAAACGAAAATTTTCTCGCCCTGGCGCACCGCCATCAACCCGGTGAAGCCGCCCGGCGTGGCGGCGAAGCCACGGGCGCCGCCGTCGGGAATATCCTCGATCCGGCACAGGACGCGCGGTTCGTCTTCGATCAACTGATCCATGGTCGCGGATTCCATTATGTCAGAGTCAGTTGCCCCATCTGGCACAGCAACGCCCAATGGTCCTGGGAGATCGGCATCACCGACAGGCGCGATTGGCGCACCAGGGCGATCTCCGCCAGTGCCGGCGTGTCCTTGATCGTGGCCAGGGTGACCGGCACCGGCACCGAGGCGCGGGCTTTCATGTCGACCGCTACCCAGTCGCCTTTTTCGGCCGAGGGATCGGGATAGGCTTCCCGCACCACCTCCACCACGCCGACAATCTCCTTGCCGACATTGGAATGGTAGAAAAACGCCAGATCGCCGATCTTCATCGCCTTCAGGTTCAGTTTCGCCGAGTGGTTGCGCACGCCCGTCCACGGCTCAATGTCGTTGGCGCGCTGCTGGTCCCAGGAAAACGCATCCGGTTCGGACTTCACCAGCCAATAGGCCATCAGCCGAGCGCTCGGCGGCTGGCTGGGCAATCCCCGCAGTGGGAGGGCGAATCGGTTGACGTCATGCGGGTTCCCCCTGGCTGTGGACCCGGATGCGGACATCGCCCGGGCCGGTTCCTGTCCTGTTGCGCGAACGCGGCAAGCGATGGCGGCCCGATCGGCCCCGTTCGAAGCCGCAACCGCGCGCTCGCCCAACCTGGATGCTACGCCAACATGGCGACGCTTCAAACGCAAGGCGGTATCCGCTAGATTGCCCTGGTGACCCCGCCCTCCACAATCGCACCCAAGCTTGCGCCCAAGCTCGCACCCAAGTCGGGGCAGTCCCTGCATCGCTTCGCCAATCCGGGTCGCTTCCTCCGGTTGTCAGGGGCGGTGTTGCCGTGGATTGCCGTGCCGGGCGCGCTGCTGACCGTTATCGGCCTGGCCTGGGGTCTGTTCTTGTCCCCGGCCGACTGGCAGCAGGGCGACGCGGTGCGCATCATCTATGTGCATGTTCCGTCGGCCTGGCTGGCCTCGGGGGGCTATTTGGCACTGGCCGTCTGCTCCGTGCTGTCTCTGGTGTGGCGCCACCCGCTGGCGGACCTCGCGGCGGCGGAAATCGGCCCCGTCGGAGCCGCCTTTACCGCGTTGTGCCTGGCAACCGGCAGCCTGTGGGGCAAGCCGATGTGGGGGACCTGGTGGGTGTGGGACGCGCGCCTGACCTCCGTGCTGGTGCTGTTCTTTCTCTATCTGGGACATATCGCGCTCGTCCGGGCTTTCGACGACCCGACCCGCGGCTATCGCGCCGGCGCGATCCTGGCCCTGGTGGGCGTGGTCAACCTGCCGATCATCAAGTTCAGCGTCGATTGGTGGAACACCTTGCACCAGCCATCCTCGTTTTCCCTGACGGCGGCGCCGACGCTGCATGTCGACATGCTTTGGCCGCTGCTGATCGCCGCGCTGGGCTACAGCCTGCTGTTTGGCGCCATCGTCCTGACCCGGACTCGCGCCGCGGTGATGGAACGGCGCCTGCGCGGATTGCTGATGGCGCGCGCCAACGCCGCCGATGCCAACCCCTATGCTGCTGTCGGAGATGACGCGTGACCCATCTGCCGTTCATCGTCACGGCGTATGGCCTGGGGGTCCTGATCCCGCTGGGCTTCGCGCTCGACGCGTTTCGCCGGGTCCGCACCGCCCGCCGGCGCCTCGCCGCGATCGACCCGCGCTTGCAAGGGAGAGCCAGGCGATGACGCGCAAGGGCCGGCGCCTCTGGCTTTTGCTGATCTGCGGCCTGGGTGTCAGCGTCTCGGCCGGTCTGTCGCTATGGGCGTTGAGCGACAATCTCCAGCATTTCGTCTCCCCGTCGGATGTCGCCAAGGTCGGTGCCGGTGGGCGCACCGTCCGCCTCGGCGGCCTGGTGGAGAAAGGCAGTGTGCAACGGGCCACCCAGGGCCGCCCGTCGGCCAATTTCCGCGTCACCGATGGGGCGAACAGTGTCGCCGTCACCTATGTCGGCATCCTGCCCGACCTGTTCCGCGAAGGCCAAGGCGTCGTCACTCTCGGCGTTCTCCGCCCGGACGGCGGTTTTCAGGCGTCCGAGGTGTTGGCCAAGCACGATGAGACCTATATGCCGAAGGAAGTGGCCGAGGCCCTGAAAAAATCCGGCCATTGGAATCCGGATGCCGGCCCGCCCCCCTCGGCGGCGCTTTGGAACACAATTCCCAGCAAACCCCCCGGCGGAGGTTGACGATGACAGCCAAATCAAATGCCTCCCATATCGGCGCGCCCGTTCCCGATGCCGCATCCCAACCGGCGTCGAAAGCAGCGGAGTCGCCCGCCACCGAAGTCGCGCCGATCGCCAAACCCGCACCCGTCAAACCTGCCCCATTGGCACCGGAGATCGGCGGCGCGAAGGGGCCCGAGCCGACCCGCTATGGCGACTGGCAGCACAAGGGACGCGTTACGGATTTCTGACCTGGCCCCGGCCGAACCCGCCCGGTTTTGGCCTGTCGCAGGCGCCGCGCGCGCCCGTGCAGCCCCCGGTTTCCGGCGCCCGAACCGGCTGCCGCACCAGGCGCAGACGATGTTCGGTGAGTTCGTGTTTTGCTCTCGTAAACCTTCGCATGATACTCCCTGACCATGGGCTACTGGGGCAAGATCATCGGCGGTTCGGCCGGCTTCCTGATGGGGGGGCCGTTTGGCGCGCTGGTGGGCGCAGCACTGGGGCATGCGGCCGATTCCGGCACCATGCCACGGATGCGCCTGCCCTTCGGCGACCGAGCCAATTTCAGCCCCGCCCGGGTCGCCTCCCTGCTCGGCCGGCGCGACCAACTCTTCGCCATCGTCGTCGTGGTCCTGTCGGCCAAGCTGGCGAAATCCGACGGCCCGGTGAACCGCGAGGAAATCGACGCGTTCAAGCGCCAGTTCCGCATCCCGCCGGAAGCGGTTCGCGATATCGGGCGCCTGTTCGACCAGGCGCGTGACAGTTCCGACGGTTACGAATCCTATGCGGACCAATTGGCGGATGCATTCTCCGACAATCGCGGCACCCTCGAAGACGTCCTGACGGCGCTGTTCGTCATCGCCCGCGCCGATGGTCCCATCACGGTGGGGGAGCAGGAGTTCCTGCGCGGGGTGCATCGCTGTTTCCGCTTGGATCAGACCGCCTGGGACCGCGCCAACGGCTCCATCCCGCGCCAGAACCAGACGGATGAGCCGGACCCCTACGCGGTCCTGGGGGTGCCTCGTTCAACGGGAGAGCGGGAATTGCGAGAGGCCTGGAAGCGCCTGATGCGGGAGCATCACCCGGACAGCCTGGCCGCGCGCGGGGTGCCGGCGGAATTCGTGGCCAAAGCGAGCGACAAGGTGGCCCGCATCAATGCCGCCTGGGACCGCATCAAGCGGGAGCGTGGGCTTTGACCCGCCGCCCGATACCTCCCCATCTTCGGGTCGTCGCGAATCCCGAACCCTGGGTGGAGGTGCCTGGCGCCCCGCGCATGACGGTGCGGGAGGAGCCGAGTCCGAACGTGGACGACCGGCCGGACGGCATGCCGATCGACACGCTCGTGCTGCATTACACGGGGATGCGTTCGGCGCGGGCGGCGATCGACCTGTTGCGCGATCCGGCCGCACAGGTGTCGTCCCACTATGTCGTTGATGAGGATGGTGCGGTGATCCGCCTGGTGCCGGAGGACAAGCGCGCCTGGCATGCCGGCGTGTCGTACTGGCGCGGGCATACGGCGCTGAATGGGCGCTCGATCGGGATCGAGATCGTCAATCCCGGCCATGAATGGGGTTATCGCGACTTTCCCGTGCTGCAACTGGCCGCGGTCTGCGATCTGTGCCTGTCAATCCTGGAGCGGCATCCGATCCCAGCCCGCAACGTCGTGGCGCATAGCGACGTGGCCCCCGACCGCAAGCAGGATCCGGGGGAGCGGTTCGACTGGCGGGCACTGGCACAGAACGGCGTGGGGCTTTGGCCCGAGGACGCGCCCGATCTGGGCACCGGCGGGATCATCCGCGATGCCACCTCCCTGCGACCGGTGCGAGCCGCCTTGATCGATATCGGCTACCAACTCGCCCCGGAGGGGGCGCTGGACCCGGCCCTGGCATCGGTGCTGCGGGCGTTTCAGCGGCATTGGCGGCCGGAGGCGGTGACCGGGCAGGTGGATGATGGAACCCTGGTGCGGTTGCAGGCGGTCCTGCGGTTGGCGCTGGAGGGGTAGAAGGGCGGGGCTTCCGCCCCGGACCCCGACCGGGGCTTTGCCCCTGGACCCCACCAAGG
>CALQHT020000229.1 GCA_943330455.2 Nitrosovibrio sp. Nv4
CCAACCCGCGCCAGCCGCTTGTCCCCAAAACCCCCAAGTTTAGCGTCGATCATGTGATGTGCGCCCTATCCCTGAACCGATCAGCGCATCGATTCGGAGAAAAGACTGATTCGCAAGTCGTTCCGCACTTGTGCGACAACCGTAGCCCGCAAGGGGAGGGGGCGGGGGGAGGGGTTTCTGGCAATGTTCATGCGAAGACACCCCTCCCCCCAACCCCCTCCCGCAAGGGGAGGGGGAGAATTTTCTCCGACTGCCGACCCTTATGAAATCCGTTAAACCCGGAGGCAGGATGCGCGTTGCTCTGGCCTTGATGCTGATCTTGCTGTGCCATCCCACCGCCCAGGCCGCATGCGTGGTGAACGAACGTGCCACCATCCCCCTGACCGTTGTCGACGGCGTCGTCATGGTGCCGGCTCTGCTGAACGAGCAGCCCGCCACCTTCATCCTGGACACCGGCGCCCAGCGGACCGTCATCACCCGCGACACCGTGGCCCGCCTGGACCTGGCGCTCGACGAATGGGTCGCCACGACCACTCGCGGGGTTGGCGGCATCGAGCGCCATCGCAACGCCAATCCCCGCGCCTTCACCCTCGGCGGTGTCAAGTTGGAGCGTCGGACCCGCACCCGCGATACCAGCCTGACCGTCGGCACCCTCCCCCTAACCCGCCTAGGCCCCCACCAAATCGACGGTCTGCTGGGTCGCGACTTCCTGTCCCCGTTCGATCTGGTGCTGGACCTGCGCCGCCAACGCCTGACCCTTTACGAGGTCGGCGAGTGTTCCGGCCGCTTCCTCCCCTGGTTGGGCGCCTATCGCGGCTTGCCGGTCGAAAACCCGACGGATACCGCCCTGGTGGTCTGGCTGGAACTCGATGGCGTGCGGCTGCGGGCGCTGCTGGACACGGGGGCGAGCACGACCGTGCTGGCCGCGCCAGGCATGGCACGGCTGGGACTGACCGCGGAAAAGCTGGCTGGCGACCAGACCGGACGGGCGAGCGGCTTGGGGCCCCGCCCCATCACCATGGTCCGCCATGGGTTCCGGGAGATGAGGATCGGTCAGGAAGTCTTCCGCGCGCCGGCTCTGATGGTGTCCCCGATCCGGTTGGTCCCGATCGTGGATATGCTGCTGGGCGCGGATTGGTTGGAGAACAAGGTCGTCTGGGTGTCGTTCGCGACGCGGCAGGTGTTCGTCGCGGATTGAAGTCAATCTGACCGCTCTGGTCCATTGACCGATGCTCCCCCCCTCACGGCCCGTCAATTCACAAGCTCCAAGACGCCGAAACAGAGCGAGTCTGCCGGTGACGGCCGATTCCCCAGGTCACCGCGCGTGCTGGTCGAGAAAGCGCCGACAGGTTCCGAAATCCGTATCGAACCCGGTCGGCAGCGGGACATTCTTGCTGTTGGCAAGGCTTTTTGCATAGGCGACCATCTTCTCCGACGGGGTCGCACCAGCCTGGGTGGCGCCTCGGGTCGGCACTCCGGTCGAGGACATCGGGGCGCTTGTTTCGGCTTGTTTGGATCTGGGCGTCCGGCGCCGACCGGTTGCGCGCTTTACCGTCGTTGCCTCGGCGGATCGGGGCCGAGTACGTGGGCGTCCCCCGGGCGCGGCGTGTCCGCGGGTCCGCGTGGCCGGAGCCGCCTCCAGATCGACGGTCTTGCCGCTATGCTCCCTCAGCACCGTGATCAGCCCGTCCGCCATCGCCGCGATCCCATCGATCACGGAGCGAAACTCCGCGCGTCCCGACACGATATCGTCCAGTTGCATCTCCCACCGGGCGGTCGTCCCGGGGTCGACCAGGCTGGGGGCGGCGGATCTCAGCAGTTCGAAAATCTGTAGTCCGGCCGGGGTTGGGATGACGAACTTGCCATCCGCAGCCAGGAGGTTTTGGCGCTTCAACCCCTTGATGATCTCGGCCCGGGTGGCCGGCGTACCGATGCCTTTCGCTTCCTTCAGGCGCTCGCGCAGGTCGGGGTCTTTCACGAAGCGCCAGGCGTTTTGCATGGCCTCCACCAAGGTGCCCTCGCTGTAGCGAGGCGGCGGTTGCGTCCGTTTGGCCTCGACCTTGGGATCGGTCAGGGTCGCGGTTTCCCCGTCGGTCAGCTCCGGCAGGGTTTGCGCCGCGTCGGTCTCCGTGTCGTCATCCGGCAGGGTCGCGCCGTAGACCGCTTTCCAGCCCAGACGCAGCGGAATGCGCCCGGTGGCACGGAATTCGACCGCCGGACCGCCGGGGACCGGCACGTTCATGGTGGCGACCGTCTGGCGATATTCGTAGTCGGGCATCACCGCGGCCAGATAGGACCGGCAGATCAGCGCGAACAGCCGCTTTTCGTCGTCGCTGAGCCGATCCAGCCGCGGTTGCAGGTCATCCAGCACATTCACGTTCGGGATCACCGCGTGATGCGCGACGCCTTCCAGCCCCTTGTCGTAAAAATGGCCCGACTTGCCGCGACGGATCACCGGACGGGCGATCTCCAGATGGGCAAAGCCCCGCACGGCGAGCAGCGCATTGACGATGTTAGGGACGTCGGCGGCCTGGTTCTCGCTGAGGTAGCGGGCTTCGGCGCGCGGGTAGGTGATCAGTTTCTTGCCGTCGCCGTCATAGAGTTCCTGCGCCACGGCCAATGTCTTGTCGGCGTTCCAGCCCCAGCGTTGGCCGCAGGTCTTTTGCAGCGCGGGCAGGTCGAACAGCCGGGGCGGCGCCTGACGTTTGTGCTCGACCGTCACGCCGAGTGGCCCTTGGACGCCGGCCGCGGCGCGTGCGATCGCCTCGGCCCGGGCTTGGTCGATGATCCGGCGCGCGGCGACCGGCGCATGCCGCATGATGAACGAGCCGGCGGCGACGGTCGCGGTGGCGACGATTTCGAAGTAGTCCTCCGGCCGGAAATCGCGGATTTCCAGTTCTCGCAGGCAGACAATGCCCAGGGTCGGGGTCTTGACCCGCCCGATGCCGATCACCCCGCGTATCCCGGGCGCCAGCAATGTCTTCGTCGCCGTGCGGGTCAGCGACAGGTTGAAAATCTGGTCGGCCTGCTGGCGGGCCACCGCGGCCTCATACAACGGGCGCAGTTCGAGGTTTGGTTTCAGCCGAGCGAATGCCTGGCGCAGGGTCGTCGGGTCCTGGGCGGTAAAGATCGCGCGCTGGACCTGCCCGCGATAGCCGAGATGGGTCAGGATTTCCTGGCCGATCAACTGTCCTTCCCGGTCGCAATCGGTCGCCAGGATGACCTGATCGCAGCCTTTCAGGGCCGCCGCGATGGCCTTGAGTTTCGCGGGCTTGTTGCCCTCTCCGGCCGGTCGCGTCGGATAAAGCCCGTCCGGCTTCAGCAGAATACACGACCATTGCTTCCACGCCGGATTGACTTCGTCTGGTTCCGCCAAACGCAGAAGATGGCCTTCCGCGGGCAGGATCTGACCGAACCGATCGCCGAGGGCCGCCCGCAGGTCTTTCGCCTGGCTGGATTTCTCGGTGATGACCAGACGTTTCACGGCGGGAATCTCATGCGGGGCTATGGTCCATGGGGCGATGTGTCCTCGAATCAGCGTTTAGGAACATAAAACGAACATACGCTGTTTGCAACGCCTTAGACCAACCGGCCGACTGTCCGTTGTAGCGATCGGGACCGAGTGGTCCGTGTCGTTGATAATGGCGGGTTGTACCATCGACCGACGCACCGCCCTCACCGTCATTGCCGGGCTTGACCCGGCAACCGCCCCCACCGTTGAAGCGCGGGTTGCCGGATCAAGTCCGGCAATGACGGTGAGGGGACGCTATCGGTCAATGCAGGGCCATTGGTATAACCCGATACAATCAACGACATGGACACAGGTTCCAGCGGCGTCCGGTCAGGCATCTTTCCCAGATCGACCGGGCTTCACGCCGGTCGATCGTTTGGCAGGCGCGCTCCCGGACGCGCGGAGGCGGTGTTGGGTCTCGTTTGCCGGTTTGGCGATCTCCATGACCGGGGCGGAACCGGATCGGCGGCGCGGTAGTGTCGGGGCCTTGGCGGCGGCTTTCCGGGTGACGGTCACCGCTCCCGCCGATGCGGTCCCGGACTTGCGCTTTTCCGGGGCCGCGGTGGGTTTTGCCGACCCTACCCGGCTGCTCGTCGTCGCGCGTTTCGGATCCGACTTCGGCGCGGTGGTCTTGGCGGACACGACCGGCACAATCTTTTTTTCTTGGGTGGCCAGTGGTGTCGAAGGGCGCTGTTTTTCCACACGAACCGGCGCGCGGGCGGAGGGGGGCGTGACCAAGGGGGGCTTCGCGGCGACACTCTTGCCGGGCTTCTTCGGCCGTCCGGCTGACGCGGCCGCACGCGGGAGCACTGCCGCCGGGGTATCGTCGTCCGCCATATCCAGGCCGAACAGCGCCGCCAGATCGTCACCCACCAGCGTCTTCGCACCATCGCGCTCGGTCAGCGTATCCGGCAGCGCGGTCTCAAGGTCGGACAGCAACTCCGTCTCATCGACCGCCCGCAGCCGGAACAGCAATTCCGGCGTCTCATCGAGCCGCGTCCCAACGCCATAAAGGACCGCCGCGATGTGCTTGCACATGGACGCGTAATCGGGGCAGCTACAGGTGAACCGGATCTCCGAAGGCTTGGGAAACAGACCGGTATCCTGACGGCAGATGCGTTCCATAACCCCCTTGGAAAACCGCCCTTGCAGCAATTCGACCAGCGAATCGATCCCGCCGGAACAATCGGCGCAGAGCGTCTTCCATCGGGCCTTGGCCGCCTCTCCGATGCTGACCTTGACCTTGTATAGCTCCGACCCGCTGACCGTCGCCGTCACTTCGCGCGGCGCAATTTGAAGATCGACAACCGAGCCGTTGCGCACATAGGTGCGCCCGCGTGGCAGGCGGTTCTCGTAGTCGCGGTAGCTTTCCAGGTTGTCGCACCACGCCTTGCCCCAGAAGCTCCGCGCGATCTGCCGGCCCTCGATCCGGACCGGTGAGACCGTGGCGCCCTTCTTGCGCAGCTTCTCCATCTCGCGTTCCGCCTTGCGGCGGCGTTCTGCGACCGGTACGTAGGGAGCCCAGCCCCCGGAATAGCGCGACATTCCCCTCACTCCTTCATCGCGGCACGCATATCGAGGCGGACCATCCGCATGATGTCGTCATTCGTCATCTCGGTCAGGTTGATCTCGCCGCCGGCCTCGTCCCCTTTGGCCAGCAGCTCATTGGACAAGGTGTTCTTCGAGTCGATCAAGGCGTCGATTTTCTCCTCCACCGTGCCGCGACAGATGAACTTGTGCACCAGGACGTTCCGTTTCTGGCCGATGCGGAATGCCCGGTCGGTTGCCTGGTTTTCCACCGCGGGGTTCCACCATCGATCGACATGCACCACATGGTTGGCCGCGGTCAGGGTCAGGCCGGAGCCACCTGCCTTCAGCGACAGCACGAAGAAGGGGACGCTTTCATCGTCCTGGAAACGCTGTACCAGGGTCTTGCGGTTCCGCACCGCCGTCTCGCCATGCAGCACCAGGCCGGGGCGGCCGAAAATCTGTCCCAGGAAGGCGGCCAGCGGGCCGGTCATTTCGCGAAACTGGGTGAATACCAGCATCTTTTCCTGACGGGCGGCAACAACTTCGGCGATTTCCCGCAGGCGTGCCCATTTGCCGCTGTCCTCCTCGGCCCAGACATTGTCGTTCAGCCATTGCGACGGATGGTTGCAGATTTGCTTAAGCCGCATAAGCATCGCCAGCACGACCCCCTTGCGCTGGATGCCGTCGGCTTCTTCCAGCGCGCGCGCCAGATCCTCGACCGCCTGCTCGTAAAGCGCTGCCTGGCGACGGGACAATCCGCACAGCGCCTTCATCTCGGTCTTGTCGGGCAGATCGGCGATGATGGAGCGATCGGTCTTCATGCGGCGCAGGATGTAGGGCCGCACCAGTTCGCGCAGCGGACCGTATGGGTTGTTCGTCCGTTCGGCCAGACCTTTGGCATAGCGGGAAAATTGTTTGGCACTGCCGAGAAGGCCGGGGTTGATGAAGTCGAAGATGGACCAGAGGTCGCCGATGTGGTTCTCGACCGGCGTGCCGGTCAGGGCGATCCGCGCCCGCGCCGGCAACGCCTTCACCGCTTTGGTTTGGCGCGCGTTCGGATTCTTGATCGCCTGCGCCTCGTCCAGGATCACCAGTCGCCAGTCCGTTGCCGCAAAAGCAGGTTGGCGCAGCAGCGAGCCATAGCTGGTGATCGCCAGATCGTAATCGCTCGCCTGTTCCGGCGTGAAACCCTTGACCTGATCCGCTTGCATCGCAGACGGATGCACGATCACGGCCTTCAGGCCGGGGGCGAATGTCTGGATCTCTGCCGCCCAGTTCCCCAACAGCGACGCCGGAGCGACCAGCAGGCTGGGCCTTGGTCGGGCCCCCCGCGCCTGGTCCACCAGCAGCAGCGACAGAACCTGGATGGTCTTGCCCAGACCCATGTCGTCGGCCAGACAGGCGCCAAGACCGAGGCCAGAGAGCAAATGCAGCCATTGCGCGCCGGCTTTCTGGTAGGGGCGCAGGGTGCCACGCAGCGCCGCTCCCGGATCGATCCCGTTTCCATCGGGCGCGCGCAAGGCCGTCAGGGTCTGTTCCAACCAGGGGCCGGCGGTGACCGTGGCCCAGTCGGCGTCGGTGCCGGTGCCGGTGGTGGCCGGATCGTCTTCCGTGACGGCGGTGCCGGCAAGCATCCGCATCGCCTCGGCGAAAGTGAGGCCGTCGCGGGAAGCGAGTTCCTCGGCGGCGCGGAACCGTTCCATCGTGCGTGCCAGGCGCGCGCGATCCACCTCCACCCATTGGCCGCGCAGCAGCACGAGGTTTTCAGTGCCGGCGAGCAGGTCCGCGACCTCGGTTGCGGTCAGAGGCTCACCGTCCAGCGTGACGTCCATCCGAAAGTCGAGCACCGCGTCCAGGCCGAGCGCGGAGGGTGAGCGGGTGCCGACGGTGCCGCTGACGCGGGGGCGGGCAGGGCGGTTGGCGCGCCAGGCGGCGGGCATGCGCACGATGACGCCGGCCTGTTCCAGCTCGGGGACACTGTGGAGAAAGCGCGAGGCCTCGGCCGGCCCCCAGCGCAACGGATGGAAGATATCCCCGGCATCGATTATCGGTTTCAGCCAGCCGCAGTGCTCCGCGGCGCGTTGCACGGGCAGAAGCAGCGACAGCAGGCGGTCCCGGTTCGCCGCACCGGCATATTCGCGCAGGGCCTGGCCGAGGGGCACGTGCTGCGCCTTCGCCTGGGCGGACAGGCGGGTGGTGTAGGTCGCCATGAAGGCGAAGGGCTGATCGGGATCGCGCCGGTTTTCCGCGAGATTGAAATGCACCCGGCCCACCAGGTTCCAGGCTGGGTTGAGGCTGGTGAGGAACGGCTGCAATCCGCCACCCGCCGCGGCGAGGGCTGCCGCGAATGCGCCTGCCGTCTGGTCCCACAATTTGCGCAGGACATCCTGGGTCAGATATTCGGCGCCCGCCATCATCGGGGCGGTCAGGACCAGGGATGCCAGTTCTGCCTCGGTGGGAGCAGGGACGGTCGTGACAGGCCGGCTGTCGTCGTGGTCCGTGCCCGAGGCGAGCAGGCAGAGCGCTCCGACATAGCGGGCCGCGAAGCTGCGCCACCAGACGAACACCGGCGGCATGGCCTGACCCACCTCGGCCGCGCCGAGGTGCAGCAGTCCGTGCCCGGATCCTTGGGCAAATGCCCGGGTCAGGCGATCGGCCAGCGACGCATCGACGTCCGGAGCGTCATCCTGATCCTCGGTGACAAGGCGTCCCTGGGGTGTCAACCTCAATCCGGGTTTGGGCATGTGGGGTCCTGATCCATTCGCGCTGGCGATGCCCCGCATACGCGAGACTGGGCTGCCCGGGCGAGAGGGTACGTGATCGGGGCGCTAACGGTCGCCCGGAAAACGCACTGCCAGTTCGCTCCAACCGGCGACGGGACCCGGTTGGTATGGCGCGAACGTGGTCATCGCCGTCATGTCGGGAGTGGCGGCGCGAGGGGAGGAGATCGAAACACCAATTCCGCCTGCCGGCTATTCAAGCAAACGATTGATCACAAGTCGCAAATATTCTGTAGACTAAATCGGCCCTCGGGAGACAAAATCAGTCGATCGTTCCGCCCGCGCGGTCTCCCGGTTCCGGCGCAATACCGCGCGGAACCTCGGCTCTTTCGGCCAATCGCCTACGGGGGAGAATGGTTGGGCGGTAGCGTCCCCGGCGTGCAGAAACTGGGCACCGATCATTCATCCTGCCGCCTACAAATATTCCACCGATGCTAGCGTGACGGCCTGTCCAACCAGATGCTCCAGCATGGCTCCACTGGTCGCTTCCCACCGGCCGTGGCGGTTGGACGCGTTGATGCCGTGAATGACGCTCCCGCGCAGCCACTCCGACGTCGTTTCGACGCCGAAGTCCCGATCATGGCCGGTGACCGGTGGCGCGGCGGCCTCTACCCTGTCCCTACCATTGCGCTTGGCCTGGTAAAGTGCGGCATCGCAACGATGCAGAAGCGCCTCCCCGGATTCGCCCGTGTGGTGTGCGGCGACCCCGATCGAGCAGGTGACGTTGGCAACCCGCTCACCCGTCACGGGATCCAGCACCGTCCGATTCCCCAATGCCTCCCGCAGACGCTCGGCGGTCGCGACCGCGTCGGTCAGCGGTACCCCGGGAAGCACGACGGCGAATTCCTCTCCGCCGTGGCGTGCGACCAGATCGCCTTGCCGGACGCCGTCGGACAGCGTGCGGGCGACGATCCGAAGCACCGCATCACCCATCAGGTGGCCATAGGTATCATTGAAGTGCTTGAAATGGTCGATGTCGAGGATCATCAGGCAAAATGGCTCCGCCTCACGCGCGGCCCCACACACGGCGTCGCGCAGGGAAGCAACAAACCGCCGTCGATTCGCCAGGCCGGTCAGTTCATCGCGCTCAGATTCAGTCCGATATCGGGACAGATTGGCGCGCAGACGACTGATTTTCCGCATTGAGGCATGCAATTGCCTCTCGAGCGCGCGAACCCGCTGCATGGTCGGAAGCGCGGCGTCGAAGCCGAGATCGATCGTTTCAAGACATTCAAACATGGTGGGTCCCTCGCCTTATTTTGCCTGTCCCCGATCGGGGTTGCCTGATCATCTTGTTACGTCCTCAGTTACGAGAACCTCAAGACGGTCGGATATTAGCCGTTGGTGCCGTCGGCCGATGTGGCATTCACCACGCTACCGTATGGACGAACATGATTTTGGGCTTGCGGATGGATGCCGAGCGGGCCTGGGAATTGCGGCCGTGATGCAGGGTTCACGTGGCCATATCCGATTTGAAGTATCATGAATCCAACTTGATGGAACGCATGTCGGTGACCGCCCGCGTGTCGAGACGGTGGTCGTGGTCATCTGTCCCAATTGTCAGGCAATGTACGCCCGACCGGTCGCGGCGCAAGCACGCGGCTGCTGGCGCGGCCCGGGGCCAATAATGATTGGGGGGATCGGCGCCCTCGGCCGATCCCCCCCAACGTTCCTTTATATTAACAAGACTCCGATCGGCTATTCGTAAACCGATCCGGGTCTGTGATCAGGTTGCCGTCGCTGCCGACGTCGAAAACCGGCGAATCAGGCCGAGCCCGAGAAGGCCCGTGCCGAGCATGGCGAGAACGCCCGGTTCGGGCACCGCATTTGGGCCTTCCAGGAAGTCACTCTGGACGGTGGCGGCGGAAAGGGCCGTGTCGTAGATGCGGACTTCGTTGTAGGACGCGTTTGCGACCATATCCGTCGGGAACAGCGAGCGGCCGAGGGTAAACACGTTTCGGAGCCACTTGCAAAACTCGACGCCAATCATGCGCGAAATTCTATCGGACGTGACAACCCTGGATAGAATTTGCGTAATTGCGCCTGATTTCCATCCTCCGAGGCAACGTGCGACCGTTTTCGGCCGAGACGGGCAAATGGG
>CALQHT020000230.1 GCA_943330455.2 Nitrosovibrio sp. Nv4
AGCCTGGTCCAGGCCGCGAAGGCAAAGGCGCGCGGATATCGATCAACCCGTAACCTCAAAGCCATGGTCTATCTCATCGCCGGAAAGCTCGACCTCAGGCTGCCAGTATGAAATCGTTACCACCCACTCCAAACAGCGAGGAGCCCGAATCTCCGTCGAGCTTGGCGAAGCCGATAACGGAACGGTTCTTTGGGCCCAGTCTTACGATACGAAGGACGCGATGCTGTTCGATGCGCAGGACCACATTGCGCGGCGTGTCGTCAATACAATAATCCCACACATTCACGGCTCTGAGTTGCGCCGCATCCGCCATACGCCCCCCGAAAGCATGACGGCATACGATCTGCTTTTGCAGGCGCGTGAACTGATGTTCCGACTTGATAAGGCGTCTTACGAAGAGGCTGGGGTGCTTTTGCGCAAGGCAGAGGCATTGGATCGGGATTACGCCCCCATTCACGCGTTACTGTCAGATTGGTTTGCCTTGCGGGTCGGACAGGGGTGGTCATCTGATCCGGACGGCGACGGTGTGAAGTCGGACGCTGCTGCACAGCATGCGATTGGCCGCGATCCCGTTAACGCGCAGGCGCTATCTCTGCATGCTCACACGCGGGCGTTCCTCCATCGCGACTATACAGGTGCGGTTCGTCTTTTCGAGAAGGCATTGGATTGCTCTCCCAATGATGCATCTAGTTGGATGTGGAGCGCTGGGACCTACGCTTACATTGACCAAGGCGCGGAAGCAGTGGAACGCGCCGAACGGGCAATACGCCTGTCACCCCGGGATCGCTTTGCGTTCAGGTACTACACGGCGCTGAGCCTGTCCCATTACACTAACGGATCGTATGAGGAAGCGGTCTACTGGGGCCATCAGGCCATAAACGCAAGTCCCGGCTACACAGCCAGCTTGCGGTTCACGATCGCATCACTGTCGGCAAGCGGGCAGATGGAACAGGCACGTGAGATGGCGCGCGCCCTAATGCAGATCCAACCGGATTTTCGCGTGCGGTCGGTGCGAGAGCGCCATCCCTACCGGGATACCGACAGGCGGGATAGAATCGCTAACGAACTAGTATTGGCTGGACTGCCAGAGTAGTCAAGTTGGATATGGACCCACTCTGGGGCCTCCATTCAGAACAAATAATCTCACAGCGGAGGGTTACATGGCGATCGACTTCAGTCAGGGAAGCCAGGGAAGTCAAGGCAGCCAGGGGAGCCAGGGCTCCTTGGCGACCATCCTCGCCGGCGGTGGCGGTGGTGGTGGTGGCGGAGACTTCCTGGCGTTCGCAGGAATGCTGAAGGAACCGAAGGGCAAGGGGAAATCGCACTGGCCGTCGGAGCCGGGCAAGCTACCGTTCATGGGCCCGCTGCCACCGCTATCGACCGCGAAGTTGACGGGAAAGGACGCGTTTTTTCCTTTCGAGGCGTCTGAAAAGTCCTGGCATCCCGTGTTCTTGGCGCAGGCCGTGTTGGCGGAATTTGGAGCATCGGGTTGGATCGAAGACTCGGACATTGACCCCACGCAATCGAAGCTGGCAGCATTGTTCCCAAGCCTCAACGACAGCAAACCACTTCCAACAGTGCAAGACGAGCTGAAGTTGTTGATCTATCTGGGGGCAACAGAACGCCCGAGGCGTCTGCCGGAAATTGTCGCCCAGGCGACCGACGTTCGTCCATACTGGAACAGTATGTTGGGTGCTTCGCTGCTGTCATCGCCGTCCGTCTGCACTCTGATCGAGGTCGGCTTGGCCGTAGGGCAGATGGTAGCGATGCATTTCAAGTACAAATACAAGCGGATGCGGCCATTCCATATCTACCCAGGACTTCTGCCGCCCATCTCGACCCCGCCTCATCCAGCCTACCCGAACGGTCACGCCCTGCAATCACTATTGGTTGCGGCTTGTGTTACGCAGGCCATCAACCCTGTAGCAAAACCCGCGTATCCAACCGGTGCATTGCTGTCTCTCGCCGAGCGAATCGGGGAGAACCGTGAAGTGGCTGGAGTCCATTTTCCGACCGACCGGTTGGCGAGCGAGATAATGGTGGAACCGATCATGGCCAGATTGGCCCAAGGCACGCTCTTCAAGAGGATTGCGGCGCGAGCAAGTGCCGAACTGCCGGCCGGCCAGCAACTGACATAGTTCGCGAGCGCGGCTCGGCGTAAAGGCCGCGCACCAAGGCCGAACGCTGATCTCATTCGTCATTCCGAAAGGCAGGTCTTCATGGGTAAGTTCCGCGATCTATGCAACGTATACGCTAGCCTGAGTGCAATGCGACCAACCGAGGCAGACTCGTTTGGGCATGAAGCCGTGGTGGATGGTTGGAAATTCGATCCGGCGTTATTCAAAGACCGCATCGCCAAGGGGTTGAATGAATTTCCACCAAAGTACAGAAATGGCTTTGCTGATAAGCTCGTGACATGGGCTGCTGGGGGCCCTGAAGCGATGAAGTGCGAATATGAAAGGATGGTTGCAGACGGCGAAGATGAGTTGTTCGTATCGCGACTGGTCGCCAGCTGGGTTGATACCCTGGCGATGGCTGTTGAAGGTTGGGGATGCACCAAGAGTCAACCGGCTCTGAAGCGTCTTGCTGCAACGACATCGAATTTGCATAACCTGTTTGAGGGGGAAGTGCGCAAGGTTCGCGGAGCCAGCGAAACTGTATCCCAGCCTCCCCTGGTTGTTCTCGCCCCTGACGGCGCATGGGGGCCATACACGATCAATTCGGACAAATTGGCGCAAATCACTGGCATCAAGCTCGCCGTGGTGAGTGTTCCCGAGCGATACGGGGATTGTCCGCTCCTCTGGACACCGTTGGCACATGAGGTTTACGGCCACGACGTTCCTCATGGATTTCTGCATGGCGACCGCCATATCCGCGAAACTACAACCATAGGAACGCAGCCGACTGGGTCGGAGTATTGGGAGGGCCTGATCGGGGACCTCAAGAAAGGTCTGATGAGTTCGGCATCCACCGTGGTGCCCGGTAACTCGCTGTCGGAAGCCTGGGAGACCATCTGGCGCGATATCTGGTTGGAAGAAGTCGCTGCCGATGTCTATGGAATTGTCAGCATGGGTCCGTACTTTCTGATCGGCATGGCCGGTTGGCTGAGCGCCGCGCGAGCGACAAATCCCTATACGCCCCATCACGAGGCTGGCACGATGGGCAACCAGATCCTTTCCCGGAATGGTCGTCCGGCGGGCGACCATCCTCCAGATATCCTACGATTGCATGCAATGATGGCGGCGATTGAAGCGTTACCGGAAGGCGATGACGCTACCAGACAGAAATGGCGTGATCTGATGAACATAGTGCGTGAGGACATAGCAGGGACAGTCTCCACGATTGATGTTTTTGACGTCGAGGAACAGCAAGTATTGCTCCAATACCCGGCAGAGCAGTTGATTGCCGATGCACGGGCCATTGGTACCTATATCGCTACGGCCGACCTTCCAATCCTCGGCGACAAGAAAATCATCCAGTTAAAACCCTGGGCAAAAGAAAATGACGCGATCGCAGCGGCGTTCGCCGCGCATGCGACTGCTCATCTCACGGGGGACACGCTGACTTACGACCACGATCTGTGCTCGCCGCGACATTGCCTTGTGGGGGCGACAAAGGCCCTGTTCGACTCACCGGAAAGATCAGACACCATTAACGAGCACCTGATGATGGCACTCCGTGACCAATTCAATAAGACGTTCGACTTTCATCCCTAATTGGACTGACTGAGTGAATTCGATCCTCATAGCGCTTCCCAAAGACCAGAGGAGAAGGCGACAGGCTGTACCTCGTCAATGCGCCCCCCTACATCCAAGAAGGCCCCACCAACCCCTTCTCCTTCAAAAACCCCGGATTAAACAACTTCGACTGATACCTCGAACCCCCATCGCACAAGATCGTCACCACCGTATGCCCCGGCCCCATCGCCTTCGCCACACGCACCGCCGCCGCGATATTGATGCCCGCGGACGTCCCCACCGACAGTCCCTCATGGATCAGCACATCGTAGATATAGCCTAACGCTTCCGCATCCCCGATCCGTTCGGCATCATCGATCGGTGCGCCTTCCAAATTCCCGGGCACCCGACCTTGCCCAATCCCCTCGGTGATAGAGGACCCAGACACCGTCAGATCCCCGTTCTTCACCCAACCATACAGCCCGCTCCCCTCCGGATCGGCCAGAACGATCCTTACCGCGGGATTTCGTTCCTTCAACGCCAGCGCGATCCCCGCCAGAGTGCCTCCCGTCCCGCAAGCGCAGGTAAACGCATCGATCTTGCCGCCGGTCTGCTCCCAGATTTCCGGCCCGGTCGAGACATAATGCCCCTGCCGGTTCGCCAGGTTATCGAACTGGTTGGCCCAGACCGCCCCAGTTTCCTCGGCCAGGCGGCGGGACACATGCACGTAATTGCCTGGATCGCGATACGGCTTGGCCGGCACCAACCGCAAATCGGCGCCGATCATGCGCAGGAAGTCGATCTTCTCCTGACTCTGCGTGTCCGGCATCACGATGATGCAACGATACCCCCGCGCATTGCCCACCAGGGTTAGGCCAATGCCGGTATTCCCCGCGGTGCCCTCCACGATGGACCCGCCGGGCTTCAGCACCCCCCGCTCCTCGGCATCCTGGATGATATACAGCCCGGCGCGGTCCTTCACCGATCCGCCGGGGTTCATGAACTCGGCCTTGCCCAGGATGGTGCAGCCGGTTTCCTCCGACGCGCGCCGCAGTTTGATCAGCGGGGTCTTGCCGATGGCAGCCGCCATGTCATCCTGGAAGGCTGAACCGTGATACAAACCCGTCATCGTGTCCTCATGGAGCCGGAGAGAAAATTATGGCCGAAACCACCCCGGTAGAGAATGTCCCTCCCACGCAAACCTGGGAAGCCCTGAAAACCCGGCCGGACGCGCAATTGGTCGATGTCCGCACGGATGCGGAATGGAATTTCGTGGGCGTGCCCGATCTGGCACAGGCGGGGAAGCAGGTTGTGTTGATCCCCTGGCAGGTCTACCCGGCCATGCGGCGCAACGGGGCATTCGAGGACCATCTGAAGCAGGCCGGCTTCAGCCCGGACCACCATATCTACTTCATCTGCCGCAGCGGAGTCCGCAGCCTGGCCGCGGCTGAGGCCGCGCGCGCCGCCGGATTCCCCAATGTCTTCAACGTCTCGGACGGTTTCGAAGGCCCAGTCAACCCCGGCGGGCATCGCGGCAGCACCGCGGGCTGGAAGGCGGACGGGCTCCCCTGGCGGCAAAAATAAGCCGCCGCCCGCCGAACCTCTTTGCTCAACCGGAGACACGCAACACCGTCATCCACTGGTTGCGTGGGTCCAGAACGGTGCCGTCCGGTTCGGCGAGCTTGCCATCCGCCGTCACCGGCACATGCCGCATGGTCACGCCGTCGGCCACATTGCCGCCAATGACAGCGATCCGCCCAGGTTCCGTACGGACCACGATGTCGCAATGAGCCGGAAATCGGGGCGCCGGCAGGTCCGCGTAGCGCAGCCGAACGGCGCCCCTCCGTCCCAGGCAGATCAGGTCGCCGGGGATTGGCGCATAGGCCTCGGGCGCTTCCGCCGTCACCACCCAATCCCGCGCCTCCTGGCCCAACGCCATCCGCTTGGCCGAGTTGATGTAATCGGCATGATCCGGCGCATAGGGAAACCGCGCACCAGCCCCCGCCAACCGCATGACGTAGGACACGAAAGCCGCCGACCAGGCGTAGGTCTCATCGCTATCGGGCGGGAAAACCTGGCCCATCCCGTCATGCTTGCCGGTCCAGCCGCTTTCGGCCGATCCCGCGTTCAGGCCGATCCACCAGTATTCGCCGACCCGCTGCCATAGCCCGGGATCGCGCTCGATCTGGCCGGGCAAAGGTTCTCCCTCGCTGATGCGCTGGCCGAACAGCCGCCATTCCCGCTGGGCAATGGCAACGATCGAACCTCGCGAAAACGCTTCATAAGGCAGACGCGCAAAGGGAGGCACATGGTCGTCCGGCCGCACGCAGGCCGCCAGCAGCAGACACAGACCAACCACCGCCCGCATCAGCGCCGCCCCGCGATGGCTCGGTTTTCCAGGCGGCTGACCACCCGCACCAACGGCCACAGCAGCAGGAAGTAGGCGATGGCGGCCACCACGATCGGCGTCGGATTATAGGTCACGCTTTGCGCCTGCCTCGCCTGGAACAGCAACTCGGGCAGGGCCACCACGCTGGCGATCGAGGTCAGCTTCATCACCTCCAACGTATTCGACACCAGGTCCGGCAGCACGTTCCTTACCGCCTGCGGCAGGACGACATAGGCCATGGTCTGCACCCGGCTTAGCCCCGTGCTGCGCGCCGCTTCCGACTGGCCGGCGGGAATACTCTCGATCCCGGCCCGCAGAATCTCCCCGTAATACGCCCCGGTGTTCAGGAAAAACCCGATGGCGACACAGCCAAACGCCCCGAACTCGATCCCCGCGAAGGGCAGGGCCGCATACAGGAAGATCAGCAGCACCAACGGAGGAAACGCCCGGAAGAAATCCACCCACGCCATCAGCGGCCACCGCAGCCACGGATTGCGCACCGTGGACAGGACCGCCAGCACCGCGCCACCCAGAAACCCTAAAGGCACCACCAGCAAAGACAGCACAATCGTGCTGCCCAGCCCCTGCAACAGGATCGGGGACGCAGCCCGCATGATCTCCACATTGAAGAACGTTTCGATCATCGCTTCCACGCGAACCTGGTTTCCACCCAGCGCCCCGCGATCACCACAGGCAGGAACAGCACCAGATACGCCGCCGCTCCCAGGGTCAGAGGCGACGGGTTGAAGCTATGCGACACGCCGGAGGATGCCTGCGACAGGATCTCCGACAACCCGATCACGCTTCCGAGCGCCGTCCCCTTGGTAATCGCAATGGTCCGGTTGGTCAGAGGCGGGATCGTCAGCCGGATCGCCTGCGGCAGCACCACCCAGCCCAACGTCTTGCCGAATGACAGCCCGGTGGACCGCGCTGCCTCCCACTGGCCTTTCGGCACCGCGGTGATCCCGGCCCAGAAAATCTCCTCGGTAAACGCCATGAGCACCAGGGCCAGGCTGAGCCAGGTGGCCGCGAACGGGGACAGCGATACGTCCATCGACGGCAGCCCAAAATAGACCAGCACGATGATCACCAGCGGAGGCAGTGCCCGAAACACATCGACCAGGAAAACAATCAGCCAATTCAAAGGCCTGAAGCCCAGGCTGCGCACCACCGCCAACCCCAGACCGGCGGCGACACCCGCGATCACCACCAGCACCGCCAGCCACACAGTCAGAAAGAACCCGTCCACGATCGCCGGCAGATACTTCGCCATAACCGTTGGATTGAGGAACGTGTCGGCGAACCGGTCCCAGCCAGTCATCGTCGCGCGAAGCCTCCACCAGGAGGCCGGCGGCGTTCACCCATCGAGGCACCGGAGAAAACTCTCCCCCCTCCCCTTGCGGGAGGGGGTGGGGGGAGGGGTGATATCGCACGATTATTGCGCGAAACCCCTCCCCCAACCCCCTCCCGCAAGGGGCGGGGGAGAGTTTTGTCCGGCCACCCCCGCCAAGCACCAGGAGCCGCCACTCCCTGGCATCCTCTCCCGAACCTCACAGCGAACCGACCGTTCGGACCATCACCCACCCGACAACCGCAGATCGTTGTTCGGCCGGTGATCCCCCGCCATCCACCGCTTCAACTCGGCATGCGCATCCGCTCGGCGGATCGCGTCGATTTCCTCGACTCCCGGAGGATCCACCGTGAACTCCACGATCAGCCCGTCCGGCGACGTACAATACATAGACCGGCAATAGCCGTGATCGGTCTCCCGCACCGGCTCCCCCGCCTTCTTCAACCGCCCAACCAATTCGTCATACGCGCCATCGTCCACCTTGAAAGCGATATGGTCGAAATTGCGGATCACCGCCGGCTTCTCGGCCTGAGTCTTCGCGTAGACTTCCTCATCCGCGAACGAGAAGAACGCCAGCGCGCCCCCATCCCCCAGCCCGTAAAACGTGTGGCACATCGCCACATCCCGCCCGACCCACGGGCTCCGATGGCTCTCACACCAGGTCGCAACCAGCGGAATCCCCAGCAAATCCTCGAAAAACACCCGGTTGGCTTCCTGGTCCTTCACGACATAGGCATGATGGTGCAAACGCTGAGGCGGCCTGGACAACAGGTTCGGCATGACACGCTCCTTCCGGAATGGATTGAGGCCTCGACGACCGACGAACCTTGCCGCCCGCCGATGGTCGCCGCAAGCTGATGCGAACGGGAGACACCTATGACGAGACGCCCCCTTCGGGTAGCCATTATCGGCGCGGGGATCGGCGGCCTGACCGCCGCCGCCTGCCTGCGCCGAGTGGGAATCGACGTCCGCATCCACGAGCAGGCCCGCGGCTTCTCCCGCCTGGGCGCCGGTATCCAACAGGCCCCCAATTCCATCCGAGTCCTCAAAGCCCTCGGCCTGGAATCCCGCCTGCGCGAAACCGCCTTCCAGCCCGAAGCCAACAACAGCCGCAATTACGACACCGGCGAACTGACCTTCTCCCTGCCCCTCGGCCGATCCGTGGAAGAACGCCATGGCGTGCCGTATTTCCTGATGCATCGCGGCGATCTGCACGAAATGCTGGCCGACCTGGTGCCGCCCGAGATCATCCACCTGAACCACCGCCTGGAAGGGCTGGAACACCGCGGCGCCGCCGTCCGCATGATCTTCACCGACGGGTCCACCGACGAAGCCGATGCCGTCATCGGCGCCGATGGAGTCCATTCCGTCGTCCGCGAACTCCTGTTGGGCCCGGAAAAACCCGCATACACGGGCCGAGTCGCCTACCGCACCGTGTTCCCGACCGCTCTCCTTGGCGGGTTGGAGGTCGATTCCTGCGTCAAATGGTGGGGCCCCGACCGCCATATCGTCAGCTACTTCGTCAACCCGCGAAAGGACGAGCTGTATTTCGTCACCTCCACCCCCGAGCCCGACTTCGCCGTCGAATCCTGGTCCGCCAAGGGCGACCTGACCACCTTGCGAGACGCCTACAAGGACTTTCACCCGCAAGTCCGCGCCATCCTCGCCGCCTGCCCGGATGTGCATAAATGGGCGCTTGTCGTCCGCGACCCCTTGCCCCGCTGGGGGGAGGGACGGGTCGTCCTGCTCGGCGATTCCTGCCATCCGATGACGCCGTATATGGCCCAGGGCGCCGCAACCTCCATCGAGGACGCCGCCGTCCTGTCCCGCTGCCTGGACGGGGTGGACGCGGACGGAGTCGCCGTCGCTCTGCGGCGGTATGAGGCGACAAGGCGGCCGCGCACGTCGGAAATCCAGGTGACGTCGGCGCAGAATACTTGGTTGCGCGGGTCGACGAACGCGGACTGGGTGTATGGATATGATGCCTGGACGGTGCCCCTGGCGGATTGATGTCGGCGCCGCCTGGTGGCTGTTTGGTTGAAGCCCCCGATCCGCAACCGTGCCTGTGGCGCTGTCCGCAAGGCTTAACCACGGAGAACACGAAGGACCACGGTGATCCACGGAGGCGTTGTGGCGCCGCCGGTTCCGAGGCGGGAAGCCTGGGGCAGGCGCCCGATCGACTGTCTCGCCGCAAGGCGATTTGAACCATCCATCACCCACGCCGGTGCTGAAACATATCCCCCCGACGAGGCCACCACGCCTCCGTGGATCACCGTGGTCCTTCGTGTTCTCCGTGGTTAACCCTTGCGGAGACTGGAGCGAACCCCATCGGTGAGACACGAAAACAGGGCACACATCTAATTTGGTCCCTCAATTGGTTCGCCGCAAGCGGTAAACCTGGAACCGATGGTGACGCGCCGAGACATGGTTGCCGCCTCAGG
>CALQHT020000231.1 GCA_943330455.2 Nitrosovibrio sp. Nv4
GAAGGATTTCGCCACGATCCGATCCGTCCTCTCCACCGCCAGGAAGCAGGGGTGGAGCTTGCTCGAGACCCTGATGACCGATCCGTTCAGCCTGATCGGCCGATTACGATTGGTGGGAGATGCGGCGGGGTAGCTGGGCAGTTACGATTCATCAACACTTGGTACTCAAGCGCTGGCAATCTTGGGAAGCGTCGTTGGGTTGGCGACAGGCTTATTTTTTGGTGCAGAAAAAAAATGACTAACGAAACGCTATAGGTAATTGCGCGATCAAGAGTCTCGGTTAGCCTGTAGACACTGCCGTAGGGTGAGACATGGTCAATGTCTCGCTCGGTGTGGCTGCGTCCGGCGCGCGCGGATGACACAACCGCCCTTTTCATGGTCAATCCCCGGCCCTTTACGCGCTATGGGCCTTCGCTGTACTCTCGATAGCAGGGCTCAACCAGCGCGTTGGCTGCGAACCTGACCGACGACCCGGAAATTGGGGGATATATCGTGAAACCTAGCAACGCGGCATTTATGGCGAGCTTACTTGCCAGCGCGGCGATCGGCCTGGCTGGGATCGGCCATACGAGCGCCCACGCCGCCCCTGCGTCGAAGCCGGCGATCAGCGAGGACGCAAGTTCCGCGCTGGCTCGCATGGGCGCGACCTTGCAGTCGAAGGCGTTTTCCTTCCAGGCGCGCACCCTCCGGGTGTCAGCGAACAACAACGGCGAACTGCTGCATATCGGGCACAATTTCAAGGTCACCGTCGGCCGTCCGGACCGTCTGCTGATCGACGGTACGGGCGACGACGGACCCAGAAAGCTGTTCTACGATGGCACGACGGCGACCGTGGTCCTCGACAACGGCAAGAAATATGCGAGCCTTCCGGTGCCGCCCACCATCGAAGGCATGCTTCACGTCGTTGTTGGCCGTTTCGGCGTCGACTTTCCGCTCGCGGATTTGCTGACCGACGCACCCGACAAGGCGTTTCTGACGGGCGTCACCGCCGGTCGGCAGGTCGGCATGGCAATGATCGACGGCGTGCCATGCCGCCATCTGGTCTTCTCGCAGCCGCCGGGGATCGGGCTGGAGCTTTGGCTCGAAGCCAATGACGCGTCGTTGCCACGCCGGTTGATCGTGTCCTATCGCGCGCTGCCCGGAGCACCGAATTTCGTCGCGGAATTCTCCGACTGGCGTTTCGCGGCGCCGCCGCCCGATGCGGAGTTCCGGTTCGAACCGCCGGCAGGGGCGGAGCAACTGCAACTTGGTGCCGCTTTGAAACAATCGACGGGAGTCAAGAAATGAGCCGCCTGGTCGCTTTCGGTCTCGCCGCCTCCCTGGGTCTGATCCCGGCAACGAACGCGTTTGGCTGGGGCGCGGTGCACGGCCCCGCCGGTGGGGCCGCGTATCGAGGTCCCGCCGGCGCGGCGGCGGTCCGTGGTCCCGCCGGCGGCGTCGCGGTTCGCGGTCCCGCGGGTGGCGCCGCCGCGGTCGGACCATATGGCGCCGCCGCGGTGCGCGCGCCTGTCGGAGCGGCGGTCGTGCGCGCGCCCTATGGCGGCGTCGCCTATGTGGGCGGTGTCAGGCCGTGGGTGCGCGCCCCCTACTATGGGGCTGTCGTCGCGGGTGTGACCATCGGCGTCATGATCGCCGCGACGGTGCCGCCGCCGCCGCCAGCCCCGCAGTTGTGCTGGTTCTGGACCAACCCGGCGCAAAACCAGGGTTACTGGGACTATTGTGGCTGATCTTGGATGTCGAACCGGCGGGCGGTGCTGAAAGCCGCCCGGTCCCGGTCCCGGTCTGAAGGCCCGTTCCGCGGCGATGGAACGGGGCAACAGAACGCGGCCCGATCGGTCCGACACCGGGGCTTCCTGCCTCTATGTCTCCCGAAGGCGGGAACCCGGTGGACGACGGCCGCATCCACCCACCCCCTACCCCTCAACCAGTTCCAACCCCTCCCTGCTCGGCCCCTCGATCATCACCGCGCGGGTATCGCCCAGCCGGTAGATGTCGGACAGGAATGTCACCCCATCGTCGCGTAACTTCGCGACCCATGCATCAAGATCGGCAACCGCCAACCCGATGTGATCCTGCATCTGGCCGAGAGAACTGCCCAAAGGCGCCTCCCCCTGATTGGCATACCAGATCATATCGACGTCCCCGAACGTCACCCCGCCACGCGGCGCCCGGAACATCCCGGCCCGATCCAAGGCCGGAAACGTCCGATCCGGGGTCCGAGCCACCCGACAATCCGCCTCCGTCGCCGTCACCGCGCCGAAACTGGCGCGGGACGGCGCGTGCAGCACGCGCTGATACCAAAGCTGCGCGCACAGCGGATCTTCCTGCCACATATGAATATGGTTGAACCGTTCGGCCGGATAATTCCCGGCGATTTCAAATAGTGCCGCCTCCGGTCCACCGCGGAAATACGCAAATCCCGGGCCTCCCGGCGGTGGTGTCCCAGCGGCCTGGAATGCCGCGATCTGGGCCCGAGTTACACCCAGCAGGTCGCCGATCTTGAACCAGGTGTCGCTGCTGACCACAACCGAGCCATCGCCCACCCCGGTATATAACGGCGCGATCGTCACCTCCGGCCGGCTCGCGAAGGTGGATGCCGCCGCCCGGACATCGGTGACATGCCAGCCGAAATGCCAGATCGCGCTTTGCGGCTCGCTGGAGGGTGGGGTGGACACTTTCTCGAACAAAATCATGCAGTCGTTCGGCGACAGCAGCGCCGGGAACCCGCCCCATTCCCCCTTCGTCCCGCTGGGAAACTGCCGGACATAGAAGGCGATGGCGGCATCCGGATCGACGGATCGCAAATGCAAATGATGGAAGCGCGGTGTTGGCAGCATGATTTTTCCTCCGGTTGGTCCCGACGATGACCGGACCCGGGTCACACGTCCAGAAACACCGTCTCCCCGTCGCCTTGCAGCCGGATATCCAGTCGCCAGACCCCCGGCCCATCCGCCACCGCGATCAGCGTGCCGCGCAAGGCCGGGTCCTCGATGGACGACAACAGCGGGTCCGTCGCGTTCAGCGGGTCACCGGCGAAATACGCCCGCGTCACCAGCCCCGCCATCAATCCGCGGCCGAGGAGACAGATCGCGATATGCGGCGCCTGCTGGGCATTGCCCAATCCCGCGACCGGGCCCGGCTTGATCGTGGTCAGGCGGAACGTGCCGGTGGCATCGCTGTTCGCGCGCCCGAAGCCGGGGAATGTGTCGCTGGTCGGCGGGTCGGACTGCCAGATCTCGACGCAGGTATCGGGGCAGGGCTTGCCGTCGCCGTCGAAGATGGTGCCGGTCAGCACGATCTTGTCTCCGGTGGCGCCGAAGCGGGTCAGGTCGGCCCAGTCCTTGTCCTCGATCAGGTGCCAATAGGGGCCGATGGTCTGGCTGGCGGTGGCGATTCCCATGGGTCAGGCCTCCATCGGCGTGGCGCCGCGGCCACGCAGCACGACATCGAACCGGTAGCCGAGCGCGTAGTCGGCCTCGGTGATGTCCATGTCGAACGCGGCGATCAGGCGATCGCGGGCGCGCGTGTCGGGGATCGCGTTGAAGATCGGGTCGAAGGCGAGCAGCGGATCGCCGGGGAAATACATCTGCGTGACCAGCCGGGAAGCAAAGGCCGGCCCGAAATAGGAGAAATGGATATGCGTCGGCCGCCACGCATTGTGGTGATTGGGCCAGGGATAGGCGCCGGGCCGGATGGTGACGATCCGATAGCGGCCGTTGGCGTCGGTGTAGACCCGCCCCGCTCCGTGGAAATTCGGGTCCAGCGGCGCGTCGTGTTGATCGCCGGGATGGTCGTAGCGGCCGGTGGCATTGGCTTGCCAGACCTCGACCATCGTATGCGGCACGGGGCGTCCGTCCTCGTCCAGGATGGTGCCTGCGACGACGATGCGCTCGCCCAGGGCTTTCTGGCCGGTGGTGTTGATGGTCAGATCGACGGATGGCGGGAAATGCGTCTGGGAGAACACCGGGCCGGTGGTTTCCGTGACGGTATGCGGGATCTTGATCGGCGCGCGCAGCGGATGGCGCTTGCGGGTCGTGACATAGTCCGGCGTATCAAGCGACGGTTGCGAACCAGGTGCGTAGGGGCGGAACGGGATAGGGTCGCTCATGCTGCGTCTCCCAAGGGGATCGAACAGGGGATCGAAGGAATGATCGGGGGATGCGGACCAAATTTGTGAGGTCGAGGACACGCCCTCCGTCATTGCCGGGCTTGACCCGGCAACCCGCGCTTCAGCGGCAGGGGGCGGGTTGCCGGGTCAAGCTCGGCAATGACGGTGAGGCGAGTCTATCGGTCTATGGTTAGATTCATCGATATTGCTCCGCACAGTTTTGAATCGCACCCATGATCGGGTCGGAAATTGCATCCGCCCGCGAAGGCTGGCAACCGAGGAGGGTGGATCACGGAGGACAGGCCATGGGGTTCGGAACGATCACCCAAACCGAGATGCAGGTCGCGCAGGCGCTGACCATGGTGACGATCGCCGCCTGGCTCGCCGCCGGCTATCTGCGCGGCGACACACGCCGTATCCGCGTGGCGATCCTGGTGTTGTACCTGATCGGCGTGGTCGCGTTCGTCCTGTACGGATTGGTCCGCTGATGCGCGGGCTCACCCGCTATGCCGGGATGCGCACTTTCATCGATGTGATCCCCCGGATCAGGTTGGAGTAGCCGCGTGTCGGCGGCTCCACCACCTCGATGACCGGGAACCGCTTCAGGATTTCCTCCCACAGGATCGCCAGTTGCATCTCGGCCAGGCGGTTGCCAACGCAGCGATGGATGCCGAAGCCGAACGACAGATGCTGGCGCGGTCGGGCGCGGTCGATGATGAACTCGTTGGCGCGATCGATGCCGTCCTCGTCCCGGTTGCCCGAGATATACCACATCACGACTTTCTCGCCCTTGCGGATCTGCTTGCCGCTGAGCTCGGTGTCTTCCAGCGCGGTGCGCCGCATATGGATGACCGGCGACTGCCAGCGGATGATCTCCGGCACCAGGCTGGGGATCAGGGCCGGATTGGCGCGCAATTTGTCGTATTCCCCGGGATTCTGGTTCAGCGCCCACAACCCGCCGGAAATCGAGTTCCGGGTCGTGTCGTTGCCGCCCACGATCAGCAGCAGCAGGGTCCCCATGAACTCGTTGGGCCGCGATGGCAGGTCACGCGTTGCTTCGCCGTGCGCCAGCATGGAAATCAGGTCGGCGCGAGGCGGCTGGGCGGCGCGCTCGTTCCACAATTCGGTGAAGTATTCGACCGCGCCTTGCAGCACGGCATCGCGCTTTTCCTCGGTGTCGATTTCCGTGCCGGCGCGGGTGTTCACCGAGGCGACGTTCGACCAGTAGGTCAGCTTGCGCCGTTCCTCGAACGGGAAGTCGAACAGGGTGGCCAGCATCTGGGTGGTCAGCTCGACAGAGACGCGATCGACCCAGTCGAACGCCTCGCCCCGCGGCAGCCCGTCGAGGATGCGGCAGGCGCGTTCGCGGATCGTGCCGGACAATTTCGCCAGGTTCATCGGCGCCACGATGGGGGAGACGACCTTGCGTTGCTCGTCGTGCTTCGGCGGGTCCATGGAGATGAAGCTGGGGCGGCGGAAGTCCATCGGCACGTCGCGGATGACGATGCCGCCCATCATGGCGTCCGAGGAAAACACCTTGTGGTTGGTGTCCACCTTCATGATGTCGGCATATTTGGTCACCGACCAGAACGAGCCATACATGCCGTCGCGCGTATGGTGCACCGGATCGTCGCGGCGCAGGCGGGCGAAGTAGGGATCCCAACTGTCTTCCTGATAGAGCCGAGGCTGGCTGACATCGATCTGGTCCAGCGGCATCGACCACGCGTCTTCGGCGCGATCTGGGTCCAACGCGCCGTCGGCGCGATCTGCGTCCCACGCGCCGTCGGCGCGATCTGCGTCCCACGCGCCGTCGGCGCGATCTGCGTCCCACGCGCCGTCGGCGCGATCCAGATCGATCGGTGCGTTCATGGCCATCCTCCTGCGTGCCCGCCGATTGTCCCGGCTGCTTCGGGGCGGAATCCTAGACCGGTCGGAGGGTGCGGGCAAAGACAATGTCGCCGCCCCCTGGTGGCCGATATGCGGGCGGCGCTATCGCCAGCGCAGCAGCGCCCGCTCCGCCAGTCCGATCAGCCAGGCGACAGTCAGTCCCAGGGCGGACAGCAGCACGATCCCGGCCAGCAGATTGTCAGTGTCATACAGATTGCCGGCCGACAGCACGAAGGCGCCGATCCCGCGGTCGGCCCCGATCATCTCGGCCGCCACCAGCAGCACGATGGCGATGGATGATGTGACCCGGAACCCGCTCAGAATCGCGGGCAGGGCGCCGGGCAGCACGATCTTGCGGGTGATCTCCCAGGTGGAAAGCCCAAAACTTTGCCCCATGCGGATCAGCCCGCGCGATACGTTGTCGACCCCGCCGGCGGTCGCGATCACGGTGGGAAAGAACACGCCGAAGCCCAACGTGGCGAGCTTCGAGCCCTCCCCGATGCCGAACCAGATGATGAACAGTGGCACCAGGGCGATTTTGGGGATAGGGAACAGCGCCGATACCACCGCCATCGCGGGCGACCGCAAGGCCGAGGACAATCCCACGGCGATCCCGGTCAGAATGCCGAACACCGTGCCCAGCACCCATCCGACGGCCAGACGCGACAGGGACGCCGAGAGATGTTTCCACAGCTCGCCGCTGACCGTCAGGTGCCACAGAGCGCGGGCAATCGCGGCGGGCGGGGGCAGGAACAGGGTGGGGATGGCGCCGGCGGACGCCGCGGCCTGCCAGAGGGCGATCAGACCCAGCAGAGTCGCCGCAGCGGCCCAGGCGCGGGATTGGGGGGCGAACCCGCCGCCTCGGAAGGGGACAGGGCCGTCAAGCCGAGGCATGCGAACCGCCTGTGGCACGGGCGGTTTTCGTGTGTGCCAGAGGGTGGACGAGGGCGCTCACAACTGGGTGCACCGGCAGGCGCAAAAGCCTGCCGATGAGCGGGCGTGCGAACCGGACAAATCCGGTCATGCGGACACATGGCCGGACACCGGCCCGTCGCGTTCCGCGGCGGCGGCATCGTCGCGGATCATGTCCCAAAGCGCGGCTTCCATCGCGGCCAGATCCGCATCTCCGGCACGACGGTCGGACAACGGCCGGTCGATCGAGACGATCTCCCGGATGCGTCCCGGGCGGCGCGACAAGACAACGATCCGGTGACCCAACCGGACCGCCTCGGCCAGATTATGGGTGACGTAGACCGTGGTCGTGCCGCTCCGTTCGATCAGGGCGGCAAAATCGTCCAGCAGCAGCGCGCGGGTCTGCGCGTCGAGCGCGGACAGTGGTTCATCCATCAGCAGGCAGGCCGGACGCACGGCCAACGCGCGGGCGATGCCAACCCGCTGGCGCATGCCGCCGGACAGTTGCCGCGGCCAGGCATCGGCGAAGGCCGTCAAACCGGTCAGTGCCAGCACCTCCCGCACGCGGTCGGCTCGTTCGGCGCGGGACAGCCTTCCCTCCAGCACCAGCGCGACATTGCCGGCAACCGAGCGCCAGGGCAGCAGGGCGAAATCCTGGAACACATAGGTCAGCGGGTTCAGGCAATCCGGAGCCACCTCGCCCTGACAGCAGACGGTCCCAGTGGTGGGGGCCAGCATCCCACCCATGATCCCCAACAAAGTCGATTTGCCGCAGCCGGAGGGACCAACCAGCACCGTCACCCGCCCGGGTTCGGCGGTAAGGGAAATGTCATCGAGCACCGTCATGTCGTCATAGGCGTGCCCGACCTTGTCCAGCACCAGGCGCAAGCCCGCGGTCATATGGTGGCGGTCATCGTGTCGGCAGGAACCGCGTGTCGATCATGGAAGCCGGGTCCATGTCGCCCTTCACCAGACCTTGCGCGCGGAACCATTTGATCTGCTCGGTCACGTCGGCGACATCCAACGCACCACCTTCATCGTAATAGCCGACGCCTTGCAGGATTTTCGCGCGTGCGTCGGGATCGCCGGTGAAGACATAGGCGGTGATGGCGGGAATCGCGGCATCCGCGGCCGAGTCCACGATCGGGTTGCCCTGCGCATCGAGCCTCAGGAAGGCATGCCGGTAATCCGCCACACCACGTTGATAGGCCTTGGCGAAGCGGTGCAGCAGGTCCGGTTTCTGCGTCGTCATCGCGGTCGTCGTGAACAGGGCGGTGATCTGATAGGGCACGATATCCCCGGCCCAACCCAGGATATGCGCCTGGCCGGCCGCTTCCATCGGCTTCGCCTGCGAGGCGATGGCAATCGTCGCATCGACCTGCCCGCTGCCGACCGCCGCCACCATGTTGGCGATCTGCTGCACCGGCCGCAGGGTGACGGTCTTGATGTCGAAGCCTTTCGCCTCGGCAATCCGCCCGATCATGTAATGAAAAGACGAGCCATACTGGGTGATCGCCACCGAATGCCCGGGCAGCTTGTCCAGTGAGGTCAGCCCCGCCGCATAGGCCGCCTTCGAGACCAGGATGGCCGATCCCTGATAGCCCTTCTCCTCATGCAACGCCCCGCCGATGACCTTGAGCGTGCCTTTTTCCGCCAGGTTGAAGAATCCGCCGGTCAGGGCGGTGACCCCCACGTCGATATCGCCCGCAACCGCCGCCGCGGCGATCGGTTGCGCCGCCTGGAAGAAGGTGAAACTCAGGTCGATGCCCTGATCGCGGAAATAACCGCGTTCCTGGGCGATGTAGAACGGCGCGGGGGACAGGGTGCGCAACAGACCCAGGCGGAGCGTGTCGGCGGCGTGGGTCGGGCTGGCAAGCGCCATGACGGTGAGGGTGGTCGTGAGGAACGCTGTCATCAGCGCAAGTAAACGACGGACAGGCATCGTGACCCTCCTATGGCTCGTTGTTTTCGGATACAACCGATCCGAGCAGGCGAGACAATTCGAGTTTCTCCAGTTCGAGATAGGCCGGATAGGTAACGTCGACCATCGGCCGAGGGCCGTCCTCGTGATACCAGTGGCGGGCACGCCCCTCATTGTTCTTCCGTCGTCCTTTTTGGAATATCTCTGGATAACGGGACGGCGAGATGCCCATGAAGGGTGCAAAGACAACCCGGGACGGATTTTCCCCGTCAACCTCGATTTCGTTCATATGCAACGATTTTGCTCGACTTTTCGGATACGGCTCAATGTAAATCACGCGTTTGATTCCAGCGGCGAGGATGTGTTTCGTGCAATTGTGACACGGGAAAGTAGTACAAAACAGTATGCCGCCCTTTACTGCCCGACCAGTCCGAGCCGCGTCGCAGATTGCGTTCATTTCGGCGTGAACGACGCGACCATATTCTGTCAGATCCATAACAGCCGCATTGGCAAGCGCGCCGATCTCCGAGGTATTGGACCTGGATCTGGTGCGTGTCGTGACCGCCCGGACTATCGCGGACGGAGATCCGAGTGCCTTTGCCGTCTCCGATAGCATATTCGAAGCAAGAAGCCGCTCGAACAGATCCCGCAGAACCTCCCGAATTTCAGACGCGTTGGGATCGTGTCCGATCTTGACATCGCGAAAGTCGGGAGCCTCGGAATCCCAGTAATTGCCGCCGAAGGCTTTGGGAGCTTCATTGCAACCCTGGCTTATCAATTCCCCGTCAGGACTGAAAATCACCGCGCCGACCTGACGGCCTCCTCGCTGTTTGGAGTGGGTGGTAACGACCCAATCCGGTCTTCCTCAAGTGTTTCTCTGTTCGGTTGGGCGCCGTTTCTCCGTCCCGGCCTGACGATCCAAGGACGCCGGGGATGGCGGCTGTCAAGGATGGCCTCTTGGCCA
>CALQHT020000232.1 GCA_943330455.2 Nitrosovibrio sp. Nv4
CATTGGGCCGGTCAGGAACTGAGCGACCAACTCCTTGGGGATCGAGGGCAGCTTCGCGACGGCGCGGTCCAGTTGTTTGGCTCGGCTTGGCATAATACGCCTCCTTGGCGTTGGTTATGCCCCGCACACAGAATTACGGACAGACTCTCGTCCTCCCCTTATCCTGCAGCACGCTGCAAACCCGGCATTCATATTGACCATCCCGGCGACAATGGCCGTCTTCGTGCGATGCGTCCGGCGTGGCTTGCGATACCGATCGGACACGATCCGGAACCGCTTGGTACGGCCAATCCCATGCTCGACCCTGACGCGGAAGCCGCCGAGACCCCGATAGTCTTCCTTCTCCTCGCCGGTCAATTCGCCTTTCTTCGGCTTCTCGTAAGGGAAGTCGATGTTGGGGTGCTCCCTGTCGTACCCTTGATAGGTGCTATCCGCGTGACTCTTGCCGCAATCCGCATCAAAAAATCCCATTAGATCATACTCGGAACGATCACGGCCTGGGTCAGTTGCTCCGCCGCCGCGGTCGCGGCACGGCCGGCCTTGGTGAGATAGTATCGGTATGTCCCGGTCACCCGCTTGATGACACCCAGGTCCAGCAACCGACGCAGCTGTCTGGATAACCGGTTGGGGGAAAACATCCCCGGGTCGGGGAGCAGATCGGCGCGGCGGATGCCGGCGATATTGACCTTCGGGTTTTGCAAGGCGTGCAACAGCGCGCTGTCCCCCGCCTCAAAGAAATTGATCCCCTTGACGGTCTTTTCGCCCACCGTGCGCGGCTTGGTGACCCGCTCCAACGCGCGAACCCCTGCGGAGAAGTCGTCCAACGCGGATAGATGTGCCAGGTAACGGCGGTTGCACCCGAGCAGGATCTCGCGCAGGTCGATCAGGCTGTAGATGGTCTTCTTGACCGGGATACGTGGCCGGCCCCTGCCGATCTTCCACCTTCCGGTGGTGCTTGAAAAACGACACGTCGTTGGTCTTGGTCTCGATGCGCAGCACGCAGCCGACCTTGTCGTACATCGAAACTGCCCAGGTTCCACTCGCTCGGTCGGTTCGCGGGGCCATGAGGCCAGCCGTCAATTCTCATGTGACGCTGGCGCGGATAACAGTTGATATAGGGATGTATTCCAGACTCGAAGGAGGTGATGGATCACGCCGCCCTCAGCCAGCTCTCGAAGGACGGCCTCCTTGCGCTGCTTCTGGCGCAACAGGCGCGCCAAACAGCCGCGTTGGCCACCCTGCATGCGCGCATCGCCGAATTGGAACGCCGGCTCGGGCTGAACGGTGCCAACAGCGGCAAGCCCCACCTGCAGCCCTTACCCGGGATCGAACGGCGCCTCGGTTGCTTCGTCCACAACCCCGGGTCATGTGGCCCTACCTCAACCAGGCCATGCCAAAGGCCCCCGGCAGCAGGATCCCAGTTGCCCAGACGATCGCCGAGGTTACGTTCGCGACCTGAAATGCCAGCTTGGGCATCTCGCAGATGCCGGCGACCAACGGCATCACGCAGCGCAGGGGGCCGAAAAAGCGGCCGAAGAACACGCTGGCGGTGCCCCAGCGGCGGAAGAACGCCTCGCCCCGTTCCAGCATCTGGGGGTTGCGGGACAGCGGCCACATATGGGCGATCTGGCGATGGTAGTGGATGCCGAACCAGTAGGAGACCCAGTCGCCCAGGAACGCTCCGACCGCGGCGGCGCTCCAGATCGGCCAGAACGGGATGCCGGCCGCACCGATCAACCCGCCGGTGGCGAACAGGATCGCCGTGGCCGGCAGCAGCAGGGAAATGAAGGCGAGCGACTCGCCGAATGCCAGCACGAACACGATCGGTGCCGCCCAGGCCTGATGGTTCCTGACGAAGTCCAGGACGATATCGACGAACGAACCGATGGTAGCCTCCCGTTTGGTCCACCTGGATCGGTGGACTAAGTGTGTTTCGGACGCGACGGGGCGTCCCATCTGTCCTAGGATCGGCTGGTCGGACAGGGGCCACGCGGCAATACCCACGGCCCTAACCCTTGACCGGTGCACCGTGCCCCTCGTCATTACCGGATCAAGTCCGGCAAGGAAGGTGAGGGGACCGGTGCATCGGTCAATGGTTAGGGCCATTCGGCAACTCGGTCCCCGTTCCGCCAATCCCATCCTGGCGCTTCGCATATGTCCATGGTTCGATGCACCGACAACCGCCGGGGGCGCAACACGTCATGTCCAATCCGACCATCCACCCAATGACCGTGCCGGGCTTGCAGCAACCGGCCGAGATCGTCGTCGATTGCTGGGGCATACCGCATATTCGCGCCCAGACAACCCATGACGTTTTCTTCGTCCAGGGCTTCAATATCGCCCGCGACAGGCTTTACCAGATCGATGTGTGGCGCAAGCGCGGCCTGGGGCAAATGGCGGCCGATTACGGACCTGGGTTCCTCGCCCAGGACCGGGCCGCCCGCCTGTTCGTCTATCGCGGCGACATGGCGGCCGAGTGGGCGGCTTACGGCAACCCCGAATCGGAGGCGATCTGTCAGGCCTTCGCCGACGGCATCAACGCCTATCTCTCCCTGGCCGAGGCCGACCCGTCGCTGCTGCCCCCCGAATTCGCCGCCATGGGCATCAAGCCGGCCCGGTGGGCCGCCGCCGACGTCGTGCGCGTGCGCAGCCACGCTCTGTCGCGCAATGTCGAGTCGGAGGTCATCCGCGCCCAGGCGGCGGCCAAGGCCTCGCTGGACACAGATCGCGCCCGGAAATCCATCGAGCCGCCCTGGGATCTGCGCATCCCCGAAGGCCTGGACCCGGCGGATATCCCGATCGAGGTCCTGGACACCTACTGGCTGGCCACCGTCGATCCCGATATCTCAGCCGAACGGCTGGCGGCGAAGCCGGAGGACGCCTGGCGCTGGACCAAGGTGAACGATTTCGACGAGGTCCTGCGCGATTCCGCCGAGACCGCGTCCATGCCGCATGGATCGAAAGAGGCCGCGTCCGCTCAAGGGTCCAACAACTGGGTCGTCAGCGGCGCGCGCACGGCAACAGGCCGCCCGATCCTGGCGAGCGATCCGCATCGCGAATACCGCCTGCCCTCGGTGCGCTACGTGGTGCATCTGACCGGCCCGGGTCTGGATGTGATCGGGGCGACCGAGCCGCCGACCCCGGGCGTGTTCATCGGCCACAACGATACCCTGGCGTTCGGCCTGACCATCTTCCCGATGGATCAGGAGGATCTGTATGTCTACGAGACCGATCCCGCCGATCCGGACCTTTATCGCTATGGCGACGGTTGGGAACGGATGACCACCCTGCACGAAACCATCGAGGTGCGCGGCATGGCGCCGCAGGAAGTGACCCTGAAATTCACCCGGCACGGCCCGATCGTTTACCAGGACACCGCCAAAGGCCGAGCCTATGCGGTGCGCACGGTCTGGAGCGAGCCGGGGACGTCGGCCTATATGGGCCGCCTAGCCTATATGGACGCGAAATCGGCGTTCGAGTTCGGCCTGGCCCTGAAGCACTGGTCGGCGCCCACGGTCAACCAGATTTGCGCCGACCTGGAGGGTGATATCGGCTGGTTCGCCGTCGGCAAATCGCCGCGTCGGCCGAACTGGGACGGGCTGCTGCCGGTGCCTGGCGACGGGCGCTATGAATGGGATGGGTTCCATCCTCAGGCGGCGCTGCCCAGCGCGGTCAATCCGGATCGTGGGTTCGTGGCAACCGCCAACGAGATGAATTTGCCGTCCGACTACCCGTATGACCGCCGCAAGATCGGGTTCGAGTGGTCCGAACGGTCCCGCACCAACCGCATCCATGAGGTTCTGGATACCCAAACCGCGCATACATTGGCCGATTCCATGGCGCTGCAGTGCGACATCCTGTCGCTGCCGGCGCGCCGGGTCTGTGCTCTGTTGCCGGCGGGGTTGACCGGTCCGGCGGCGCTGCTGGCCGGCTGGGATTTCCAGTTGCGCGCGGACAGCGCGGCCGCCGCGTTGTTCGAAATCTGGTGGGGCAAGCATGTGAAGCCCGCCTTGCTGTCTCGTGTCACCAACGATCCGGCCGTGCGGGCGCTGCTGGTGCCGGGCGACAACGAGCATCTGTTGGCGATGCTGGAGGCGATGGAAGCCCCCGGACCGCTGCTGACCGAGACCTTGACGGCAGCCATCGGCACCTGCCGGTCTCTGCTGGGGGAGGACCCGACCGGATGGCGCTGGGGCGATCTGCATCACGGGTATTTCGCGCATCCGTTGTCCCGCGTCTCGCCGTCCGGGCGCGATGTGGGGAAGCTGCCGATCGGCGGGTCCGGTTCCACGCCGATGAACACGACCTATCGCGGCACGGATTTCCGCCTGACCACGGGGGCCTCATTTCGGATGGTGGTGGATGTGGGTGACTGGGACGAAAGCAAGGTCATCAACACCCCCGGCCAGTCGGGCGATCCCGGATCGGCGCATTACGACGACATGGCCCCGCTTTGGGCGAGCGGGCAGTATGTGCCGATGCTGTATTCCCGTCCGGCGGTGGATCGGGCGGCGGTGACGCGGTTCGTTCTGACGCCGGGGTGAGGCCGCCCGGGTGATACCATCGGTCGGTCCGGTCCGTCGTCCGGCCCGACCGGTGATCACCTATGGAAGGGGCGGGTTTGCGTGACCGATCGCCGCTTCCAGGTTCAACGCCGTATTCACCAACGCCAAATGCGAAAAGCCCTGGGGGAAATTTCCCAATTGGCGACCCGCCACCGGGTCGTATTCCTCCGCCAGCAGGCCGACATCGTTGCTCAGGGCGAGCAACCGCTCGAACATGGCGCGGGCCTCGGCCAGCCGGCCCTGCAGGATCAACGAGTCCACATACCAGAAGCTGCACGCCAGGAAGCTGCCCTCGGTCCCGGACAGGCCGTCTTTGGCGTCCTCGGTGCGATAGCGGCGGATCAGGCCGTTTCCCATCAGCTCCCGACCGATCGCCTCGCATGTTCCCACGATCCTGGGGTCCTCGGCGGGCAGGAACCCCATGGCAGGTAGCAGCAGCAGGCTGGCGTCCAGGACGGCGCTACCGAAGGATTGGGTGAAGCTGTTGCGGACCGCGTCGAACCCATCGGCGCAGACCATTGCGTGAACCGCCGACCGCAGACCGCGCCACCGCTCCAATGGCGCCGGCAGGTCATGCGCCTCGGCCATCCGAATGGCGCGGTCAAAGGCCACCCAGACCATCGCCTTCGAGAAGGTGAACTGGCGAGAACCGCCGCGCACTTCCCAGATCCCTTCGTCCGGGAGGTGCCAGATGCTTTCAAGATACATGACCAACCCGACCACTAGGTCCCAATGATCGCGCGGATCGATCACACCCATTTGGCTCGCGCGTTGCACCGCGTCCATGACCGACCCGAAAATGTCCAACTGGCATTGCGTGCTCGCGGCATTGCCGACGCGGACCGGCTTCGACTCGCGATAGCCCGCCAGCCACGGCACCTCCCATTCCGCGATATGGCGTTCGCCGGCCACGCCGTACAACGGTTGCATCTGTGCCAGGTCCCCACCGAGGCTCCGGTGCAGCCAGCCGACCCAGGCCCGCGCCTCGTCCCCGAACCCGGCCCGCATCAAGGCGGTCAGCGCCAGGCTGGAATCGCGGAGCCAGCAATAGCGGTAATCCCAGTTGCGCTCCCCGCCCAGGCGCTCGGGCAGGGAGGTGGTGGGCGCGGCGACCATCCCGCCCGTCGGTGCGTATGTCAGCGCCTTCAGGATCAGCAGCGACCGCAGCACCTGATCGCGCCATGGCCCGCGATAGGTGCACCGCGCGGCCCAATCCCGCCAGAAACCGGTCGCCTCGGCCAGGGCGGCGATCGCGTCGGGCGATTGAGGGGCGGATTGGTGCGACGGCGCGTGGTTTAGCACGAACGCGGCGCCCGCACCCGCGGTGACAGTGAAATCAGCGACGATGCTCGAACCCGGCCCAACCTCTACCCACGGCCCGCGCAGCACCAGTTGGTCCGGTCCGGCGACGGCGCGGATGCCGCCATCGTCCAGCCGTACGACCGAGGGGATGGCCGACCCGTAAGCGAAACGCGGCACCAGGGTGAGCCGCATCGGGACCGTCCCGCCGCGGCCCTCAACCAGGCGTATGACGGAACCTCCGCCCGGCACCATGAAGTCGATCAGAGCGACGCTGCCATCGTCGGTCTCGAACAGCGTCTCCAGCACCAGTGTTTCCGTCCGGTAACGGCGGCTGACCCGGGTTACGGGCGCTGCCGGGGCAATCCGCCAGAATCCGTTCTCCGGACCGCCGAGAAGGGCGGCAAAACAGGCGGGAGAATCGAGGCGGGGCCAACAGAGCCAGTCGAGCGTTCCGTCATTGGCAATCAGCGCCGCCGTCCGGCAATCACCAATCAGGGCATGGTCTTCAATCGTTCGCCCCGCATCCATCTCCGTTCGTCCACTCCCCTGTACCTCACCCCGCTCGGCCCCACACTTTCTGTCCCTGATTGCCGCGGCAATAGCAGGCCGAACCCGGAATGACCGGTTGCTCCATCGGGCATAGATAGGGACCGGCATTGCAGGATTGGCCGGCGGCCTGCGGCGGATAGCCAGCTGCGCCGATCGCGGAACCTGGCGGCCGAGGCGGTGTCAGCGGCATCGGCGGTGCGCTGTAATAGACCGGCGGCGGGTAGTAGACCGGCGGCGGCGCATAATACACCGGCGGCGGATAGTAGATCGGCGGCGGCGCGAAATAGGGCGGCACGAACAGCGGCAAACCCAGACCGAACCCGACGATCACCCTCGCCTGCGCCGGAGCGGTGACGGCCATGACCCACCCCAACACTGCCAAACACAGGACCAATTGGCCCCAGCGTGTTTGGCGCGCCGCGTGCGGGGTCCGCGTTGCGTCGGCCGTCCGGGGAGAGGGTGATCGCACCGACCATGGGCAGCGATGAAGAAAGCAAGACCCAGGGACGCAGGACCAAATGTTCATGGGGGCGACACTCCCGAGGGACAGGCGCGCATTATGCCTGATCGAGCCGCCCCACCGCACTCAGTTTCCGCCGGCAGCCGCCGCGGCCATGGCGGACTGGATCTGCTGCATGCTGCCCGCCCGGTCGCTGTCCGACAAAGCCCGCAACGCCGCCGAGATCTGGCGCACCGCGGTGTCGTTGCTGGGATCGTTGGTCTGACCCAGCGGAACCGACCGGTCCAGCAGGCGGGTCTGCGCCATTTCGAGCGCCTGTTGCGCCTCCCCGGTGCGTCCAGCCGCCAGAGCGCCCTGGGCGGCGCGCAGGAAGTCGCTGGCTCGCGCGTTGTCCGGCAGCGCTGGGGCCGGCAGGTTGGGGGCATAGGTGCCCGCCGAATCCCCCGGGCCGATATTGCTGGCCTTGGTGCCCATCGGCAGCGACATGCCGGTGCCGATCTCGTTGCCGGGGCGGGCGCCGGTCGTGGCGTCCACGCCGGATTGCGGAGAGAGCTGGGCCGCCGCCGGAAGGGCCGTTCCGGCGAGCAGGGTGGCGAGGAGGGTCAGGCGCCGTGTCAGGGAACCCATGCGGATATCTCCTTCTGTATCGTCCAACGCGTATATGGTTATGCGCCGTCCGATCCAGGGCGGTACACCGCACGCGAGCCGAAATTAAGGCACGTTCCGCCCTGGCCCGCCGAACGCCCGAGCGGATGCGTCAGCGCCAGCGACGGTGGAACCACAGCCATTGACCAGGATTGGCGCGAATCCAGCCCTCAATGATCGTGGTGATCATCTGCGTGGTTGCCGCGACGTTCACCTGGCCTGTTTCGTCCTTGGGCAGTTCGAACGGACCTTCCGCGATGATCTCGAATGTCCGGTCCGCGTGGCGCACGACATGTACACCCACCACCGGGCAGTCGAAACGGCGTGCCAGGCGAGCAATCGTGGGGTTGGCCTTGCAGCTCCGACCGAAGAACGTGACGTCGATGCCGCGGGAGAAATGCTGGTCGACCAGCATCCCAAGATGCTCGCCGGCATCCAGCGCGCCCGCCATTTCCAGAGCGGCCTGGGCGCGCGTGCGGATCAGACGGCCCATGAGCGGCGCTCGAATGCGGGTGATTTCCCGCGCCACCGCCTTGTTGTTGGGCATCCGGTAAACCACCGCCGAGGGCAGCCCATGCGCCGCCGCGGCCACGGCCGGCAATTCCCAGTTGCCCAGATGCGCCGCGAAACACAGCGCCGGCTTGCCGTCGTTCTGCAGCAGCTCGAACATCGGCACCGAGTCGGTGCGGATGCGGCCGGTGTTCGGATGCGCCGGATCGTAGTCCCAGATCCGGACCAGATGGACATACTCGCCGGCTACGCGCCCCAGATTGTCCCAGGCCTCGCGCAGGGTCGCCTCTATCCAGGCATCGTCCTTGTCCGGGAAGGCGGCGCGCAGATTGGCCTGCCCTGTGCGGTGGGCCGGCAACCAGGGACCGATGCGGCGTGCCATGCGGCCACAAAAATCGGAAGAGCGGTCCGGATCGGTGCGGCGCAGGACATGCAACAATCCCTTGATCAGCCGTCCCAGGAGCCGATCGCCATACAGGGCAAGCTGGCGGCGCATGTCAGAGTTCGAGCAGGATCTTGCCGAACACGTCCCGGTGCTCCAGCCGTTCGACGCCGGCGCGAAAATCCTCTAACCCGTACACCGTGTCGATCACCGGCAACACGCCCGAGGCAATGCGGTCCAGCGCCCGTCGGATCGCCGACAACGGGGCGCCGAACGAGCCGATGATCCGGTATTGCTGCTGGAACAACTGCATCAGGTTCAGGCTGGCCGAGGGACCGGAGGTCGCCCCGCAGGTCACCAGTCGCCCCCCTCGGCGCATCGACAGCAGAGAGCCGTTCCAGGTGTCGGCGCCGACATGCTCAAACACAACATCGACGCCCTTCTTGCGGGTCAGCTTGCGGACCACGCCCTCGAACCGGTCCTCGCGGTAGTTGATGACATGGTCGGCGCCGAGAGCGGTGGCGCGGGCGGCTTTGTCGGCGCTGCCCACGGTGGTGATGACGGTGCAGCCAAGGGACTTGGCGATGCGGATGGCGATGCTGCCGATGCCGGAACCGCCGGCATGGACGAGGATCCACTCACCCGGTTCGAGGCGGGCATTGTCGAACAGCATGTGCTCGACCGTGGCATAGGCGACCGATACGCAGGCGGCGTCGCGCAGACTGACCCCGTCGGGGATTTTGACGGCCAGACGGGCCGGGTGGTTGGTGATGTCCTGCGCGAACCCGTCGACATGGAAGCCGCGCACGCCGGCCACATTCTCGCACAGATTGTCCTGGCCGCGCGCGCAGAACCGGCAGGTGCCGCAGGTCAGCGCGCCGAATGGCACCACGCGGTCTCCCGGCACCAGGTCGGTGACGTCGGAGCCGACGGCGATCACCTCGCAGGAGGCTTCGGCGGCGACGGTCAGCGGGTATTTGCGCTTGGCAAAGGCCATGCCGCGAAAACCCCAGACGTCGATGTGGTTCAATCCAACGACGCGCACCCGCAGTTGCACGTCGTTAGCGCCAGGCGGTGGTGGAGCCGGGATGCTGTTCAGCGCCACATCCCGGTCGGCGAGCAACTGCAAGGCGCGAATCATGTCCATGAGGCGATACCTGCCATGGGCCGGTGTCCGCCCGCAATCAATCGCTGTGGGGGGAGGTGGGGTGCGGGCTGAGAAAGGCGCGGGGCTCTGCCCCGGAACCCCGCCAAGAGGGCTTTGCCCTCCTGGACCTCCCACCAAAGGCGCGGCCTTTGGGATGCGATTCGTGTGGTGGGATTGACGGTGGGGCCTACCCGGACGTTTCAGCGTCCGGGTAGG
>CALQHT020000233.1 GCA_943330455.2 Nitrosovibrio sp. Nv4
CAACAGGTTCGGTACCCAAGTCTGGAAGACCTACAACGACATTGTCCGCGCCTGCGCCAGGGCTTGGAATTGGTTCGTCTCGGACCCGGCGAGGATCACCTCGATTGGTACCCGGGAATGGGTGATTCTTTAAGCGGGTTGGTATAACTCTTCGTTTGATCGCATCACTCACACGCTGTGACGTTCCGCTCAGCGTGATCATGCACTAGACTCTCCGCGGCTGCTTCGACCAACCGTGCGACCGCCGAACCGATGGCGGCCGAACAAGGTGCCGGCCCCGATGACGGAACCCGCCGCCGGGACCGCATAAACAACAGAAGGGACGTCCCGATGCCCGATACCAACATGCTCAGCACTGTCCGGTCCCGCGTCTCCGAGGCGGAATGGCAGGCACGCCTGGATTGCGCGGCGCTCTATCGGCTGCAAGCGCATTTCAACCAGATCGACCTGATCTTCAACCATATCACCTTGCGCATCCCGGGCGAGGGGCACCGCATCCTGATCAACCCGTATGGCTGGATGTATGAGGAGATCACCGCGTCGTCCCTGGTCACGATCGATCTGGATGGCAACGAGTTGCTGAACCCGCATGGGCGCGACATCAGCGTCAACTACGCGGGCTATGTCATCCACTCCGCCGTGCATGGAGCGCGCCACGATGTCGCGTGCGTGATCCATACGCATACAAGGGCGGGGATGGCGGTGTCGTCGATGAAATGCGGCTTCCTGCCGATGACGCAGACCGCGATCGCCTGCTTCCCGGTGGCGTATCACGATTACGAAGGCCCGGCGGTCGATCCGGCGGAGCGGGAGCGGCTGGTCGCGGACCTGGGCGACAAGAACTTCATGGTGCTGCGCAACCACGGCCTGCTTGTATGCGATGCGACCGCGGCCGGCGCGTTCAAGTCGATCTATGCGTTCGAGGCAGCCTGTCAGGCTCAGGTCGATGCGATGAATGCGAGCACCGAGATGGTGCTGCCGTCGGACGATATCGTGCAACGCAGCGTCGAACGCCGGCGGATCGCGATGGCAAAGCGGCCGTCGGTGGAGCTGCACTGGCCTGCGATGCTGCGCATGCTGGACCGGCGGGACCCGAGCTGGCGGGACTGACGGTCCGGCACGCCGTCCGTTGCCAGAGCGTCTTCGGCAAAGGCAACGGACGGCGGCGCTCGGATCATGCACAGGTGTCGACCATGCCACTCCTCGGAGCCCGGACCGACGTGGACCGGCGCTCGGTGCAAGACCGTCACCATGCAGGGACATGAACATGGAGCCCGATCCGGATGTTCGGCTGCGGCTGTTCGTCGACACGTTGTTACGGTGGAACGCGTCGATCAACCTCGTGGCGCGCGGTGACATCCCCCTGCTGTGGTCACGGCATATCGCCGACAGCGTGCAACTGGGGTCGCTGCTGGGACCGCTGCCGGAGCGGCTGATCGATCTGGGCTCCGGCGGCGGATTTCCCGGTCTGGTGCTGGCGATCCACTACGGCGTGCATGTCGATCTGATCGAGGAAGACCGCCGCAAATGCGCCTTCCTGCGGGAAGCAGCTCGGCTCACCAATGCTCCTGCAACCGTGCATCAGACCCGGATCGAGAAAGCCACAGTCCCGCCGGCCGCGGTCGTGACGGCGCGGGCGCTGGCCTCGGTATCGCGGCTGCTGGACTATGCCGAACCGCTGTTACTGCCGGGAGGCGAATGCTGGTTTCCGAAATCGCGCAATGTGGACGCGGAACTGGAAGAAGCCGGCACGCGCTGGTCGATGCGGGTGGAGCGGGTTGCCAGCCAGACCGACCCCAGCGGGGTGATCCTGCGGCTATCGGAGATCGCGCGCCGTTGAAACGGCCTATTCGGCCTCGTTTTCGGGTGGCAGCGGGACGTCGAGATAGAGTTCGGCCAACGGCAGGCTGATCCCGATTTCAGGCATGGGCAGGTCGACGTCGCCGGTGACCACCAAGCCCGCCCACAGGCCGGTATCGCGGGCGAAGACCGTCGCCGCCTGGCGGGTCTGTTCCAGGATCACATAGCGTTGGATGGATGTGGTGTCGCCGTATTCGCGGGCCTTGAGGATGCGGTCGGTGCCGGATGTGCTGGGGCTGATGATTTCGAACACGACGACCGGGGTTGCGGCAACGGTGCTGTCCCGTTGCACGGGGCCACAGAGCACGAACGCGTCGGGGTAGCGGATACTACTGGAAGCTTTGATCTTCAGGTGGCTGCCATGCACACGACATGGGCTTCCTCGCAGCCGAACGCTCAGAGCGGCGATCAGGTTGCTTTGGATCAACGAGTGCGCTTCGGTCCCGCCTGTCATGGCGACGGGATAGAAGCCATCGAACTCCCAACGCAGTTCCTGCCGTTCCTCCCAGGAGAGGAATTCTTCCACCGTCATCGGTTTTCTCAGGGCCGAACTCATGACGGCAGGTTAGCACGGCCTCCCTTTGATTGGCACCCGGATTTGGCGCTGGCGCAGTCTGGGCTGGCGACTGTGCCTATCCGAGAATGGCACGATGTCCGCCTGCCGCCCGGTTCGGGCGACCGGCTGCTTGAGAGCCGGCCTGATCGCGTCATCCAGCCCCTGGACGATAGGCTGTCCCATCCGGGCCTCCGCGATTCTATCAGGATAGAGACCGCATGACCGGCGGCGCGTTCAACGGGATACGGGCTGGTTGTCCGGCGGCGATGGTCCGTCCCGTCAGGTCGCGGCTCTGACACCCAGTTCCATGCCCTCACCCAAATATATGGCGCAATGCCACCGCGATCTCCGGGGCCTGGGCGAGAGTCACCGTGTCATCCGGCCCATGCGTCTCGGCCACCCCGTAGCCATCTCCGGTCGGCGCCCGATGAACCTCCACCACCCGCCGAGGAAGATTGACGATCCACACCTCGGGGATGCCGGCGCGGGCATAAAGCGGCAGTTTCACAACGCGGTCGTAGCGGATCGAGCTGTCCGCAACTTCGATCACGAGCAGGGTGTCCGCGGGACCGGGTCGCTCGCCGGTTGCATAGAAGTCGGCCCGCGGCTTGAACACCGCGAAATCCGGCTGCGGCTCGCTGAACCGGTTCAGCCGGACCGGGTTCTGGACCGACACGATCGCCCGCTCACCGAAGGTCATGACCAGGGCACGGGTCAATCTGTTCACGGTCGCGGCGTGGCCTTGCCCGATGGGTGCCATGTCGATCAACTCCCCGTCGATCAGTTCCACGCGGTCGTCCTCGCCGAGGATGCCGGCCTCGGCCATGCGGTGGTAGTCGTCCACGTCCAGCTTGTGCCGAACCAGCACGATGTCCGTGTCGTCCATGATGCGATGTCTCCCACGATCGAGGGCACCTGATCCTAGCAGCCCCGGGACCGTCAGACCACGGAAAGGCGAAGGGCGTTCGGCCGGGATCTCCCGGCTTTCCGGCGATCCCTGCATCATCCGTTCCTTCTTCTGTCAGGTTCCGTGAGACATCCGCGACGGACGAACCACACACGACATCGTCCTTTGATTGGCACCCGGATTTGGCGCTGACGCGTCCCTGTTTGTAGACTGTGCGGGAACAGCCGGTCGCGTCCCGGCCGCACCACTGTGCTCGGTGGTTCGGTGGGGGAACGGCCGGCGCCATGCACTGTATTCCGTGCCGAGGATGGACGTACCCATGAACGATCAGGCGACACTGGACCCACAAGCCTATCTGGATCGCATCGAATCGCAGGCGACCCGCTACGAATCGCCATGCGGCGAGGGGCGCATGGTATGGCGCCTGTGGGACATCTCGGGCGGCACCGCACCGGTCGTCGTGCTGTTCCATGGCGGTGCCGGCTCCTGGCGCCATTGGATCCGCAGCATTGAGGTCCTGGTGCAGACCTATCGCGTGCTGGTGCCCGATCTGCCCGGCCTGGGTGAATCCGATTTTCCACCCGATGGCGACAACGCCGACGCCATCGCCAGTATCGTCGCGGATGGGATCGACTCGGTGATTGGACGATCCACCACCTATGACGTGGTCGGATTCTCCTTCGGTGGCACCATGGCAAGCTGCGTCGGCGCGTTGCGCGGCAAGCATGTGCGATCCGTGACGATCATCGGATCGGCCGGGGTCGGGGCGCAGGGCGCGCTCGGATCGGCGGTGAAACTGGAAAAAGTGCGTCATCTGGAAGGGCAGGAGCGGCGGGATACCCATCGGATCAACCTCAACCGTCTGATGATCGCCGACCCGGCCAAGATCGACGATCTGGCGATCCTGATCCAGGACTGGAACACCATCCGGTCCCGCCTGCGCACCCCGGCGATTTCCCGCAGCGGGGCCATCATCAAGGCGATCGACGCGCTGCAATCGCCGCTGAACGGCATGTGGGGCGAACTCGATGCGCCGGCGAACCCCAAGGGACCCGAGCGTGTGGCGTCGCTGAAAGCCCGCAAGCCGGATGCCGATGTCCGCGTGGTGCCGAAGACCGGCCATTGGGCGGCGTTCGAATCGCCCGAGATCGTCAATCCCTGGCTGCTGGAAATGCTCGCCCGCACCCGTCCGTAACCCGGCCCGACGCACATAAAGGAAACGCCCCAATGACAGACGCAAGCGAGATCGCCACCGGCCCGGGCGAGACCATGGGCAATGCCGGTCCCGGCATGCTGGCCGGGCTGCGCGTGATCGAAATCGCCGATGAGCGGGCCGAATACACCGGCCTGCTGCTGGCAGGTCTCGGTGCCGAGGTGATCAAGATCGAGCCGCCCGAAGGCAGCGCCACCCGCCGCATCGGCCCGTTCCTGGAAGACAAGCCGGGCCTGGAGCGGTCGCTGTATTTCTGGAACTACAACCGCGCCAAGCAATCGGTGATGCTGGACTTGCAGGAGAAGCAGGGCCAGGAGCGGCTGCGTGGGCTGCTGGCGGGCGCCGATATTTTGCTCGATTCGTCGTGTGGGGCGGTGAACACCGTGCTGGGGCTGGACCGAGCGGCGCTGAACGCGGCTTTTCCGAAGCTGATCACCGCCCGCATCACGCCGTTCGGCGACGATGGTCCGTGGGCGGACCTGAAAGGCTCCGACCTGATCCACCTGGCGCTGGGCGGGATCATGATGAATTGCGGCTACGATCCCGACCCGAACCTGGAATACGATACGCCGCCGATCGCGCCGCAGGCCTGGCATGCCTACCACATCGCCGGCGAGCAGCTTGCCACCGGCATCATCGCCGCGGCGATCAACCGCCACCGCACCGGTCTCGGCCAGGATGTTTCGGTGGCGGTGCATGAGGCGGTGTCGAAGAACCCCGAACTCGACATCATGAACTGGGTGATGCGCCGGGTGCCGCTGTGGCGGCTGACCTGCCGGCATGCGCTGGAAACGCCGAACGCCTCGCCCTCGATCGTCCATACGAAAGACGGGCGCTGGTTCATGTCGCACGGCATGGGCGCGCGGGATCTGCAGAACCTGGTGCCGTTGCTGGGAAAATACGAGATGGCGGCGGATTTGCAGCCTCCCGGCCCGGATGTCGACCTGAAGGCACGCGCGGTGCCGGGGTCCACCGCGTCCGACGAGGCGCGGGCGCATATGCTGGACGTGGTGCAACGTTTCGTCCGCTCCTGGACCTACAAGGACATGCCGTGGCTGGAGGCGCAGGAGGCTGGCCTGCTTTGGGCGCCGATCCGCAAGCCGCACGAGAACGCGCTGGATGTGCATTGGCTGACAAGGCGGTCGTTCGCGGATGTCCATCATCCGGAGCACGGCCGGTCGTTCCGCTACCCGACGTCGAAATGGCTGTCCACCGCGACAAGCTGGCAGGTCGGCCGGCGCGCCCCGCTGTTGGGCGAGGATACGGAGACCGTGCTGGCCTCCGCCGCCCGCGCACCGTCCGTGCCGGCGCAGCCGAAGGGCTATGTCGGGGAGGTGACGCACTCCGCGCTGCACGGCAAGCCGTTCCCGTTGCAAGGCGTAAAAATCCTGGATTTCGCGTGGTTCCTGGCCTCGGCCGGTGGCACGCGGTTCCTGGCCGCGATGGGGGCCGAAAGCTACAAAGTCGAGTGGAAGGACAATCCCGACACACGTCTGGCCGCCATGGCGCCGGTCGGCGGGCGAGAGGCGCGGGACAAAGCCACCGGGCCGTTGAAGGGCGTGACCGACCTGAACATGGGCGGGCAGTTCAACAACAAGAACGCCGGCAAGCGCGGGATTTCGCTGAACATCCGCCATCCCAAGGGCATGGCGATCGCGAAGGACCTGGTGCGCATCTGCGACGTGGTAGCCGAGGGCTTTTCCCCCGGCGTGCTGCAACGCCTGGGCCTTGGTTATGACGTGCTGAAGTCGATCCGGCCCGATGTCATCTACATCCAGCAATCCGGCATGGGCGCACATGGCACTTATGGCCGCATGCGCACGGTGGGACCGGTGGCCGCGGCGTTCGGCGGGCAGGCCGATATGTCCGGGCTGCCGGAACCCTCGATGCCGGTCGGCTTCGGTTATTCGTTTCTCGACTGGATGGGCGCTTATGGCTACGCGCTGGCCCTGCTGGGGGCGATCTACCACCGCGAGAAGACCGGGGAAGGGCAGTGGATCGACGCCTCCCAGTGTGAGTCCGGGCTGTTCCTGACCGGAGCGCAAATCCTGGACTGGTCGGCGAACGGGCGGGAATGGCGTCGTTACGGCAACCGATCCCCCTACAAACCCGCGGCTCCGCATGGCGCCTATCAGTGCAAGGGCAAAGACCGCTGGGTGGCGATCGCCTGCTTCACCGAGGAGGAATGGCGCGCGGTTGCCGCCGTCGCCGGTCAGGGATCGTGGCTGGAGGACAAGCGCTTCGCCACACTGACCGACCGGTTGGCACACCAGGACGCTCTGGATGCCACGATCGGTGCCTGGACCGCGACCCAGACGGCCGAGGACGTCATGACGGCACTGCAAAAAGCCGGCGTCCCGGCGGGCGTATGCCAGAACTCCGAAGACCGCGTCGACAAGGACCCGCAACTACGGCACCTGAAATGGCTGACCGAGGTCACCGGCACCAAGATCGGCACCTGGCCGGTCTATGAACTGCCGATGAAGTTCTCTCGGACCCCGGCCTATATCGGCGGGCCGATCGACCGCGGTGCTCCCGGCTATGGAGAGGACAATGAGTGGCTGCTGACCTCGATGCTGGGAATGTCGTCGAGCGATGTGCAGCGTCTGGCGGAGGAAGGGGTGATCTGACGTCGGCTAGCCCCGGGGTTCCTCGCTCTGTCCAACTCCCTGGGGCGGATCTCCATCCACCCAGGGGTTGAACACCGTCACGCGGGCCCGCGCAAACTCGGCGCTGTCCCGGGTGACGATCGTCATTCCGTATTGCAGTGCGGTTGTGGCGATGATCAGCCCCGTTCCGCCACCGGCATCCGCAGCACCGTCTTGCCCATGGATTGCCGGGTCAGCACCGTTTCCATCGCCAGCTTGTAGTCGCGCAGAGGAAACCGGTGCGACGTGGTTGGCTTCAGCTTGCCTTCCTCGTACCAGGCGAACATCCGCTTGAACGCCTCCCGCACGACAGGTTCGTGCCGTCGACGCTCATCGACGCGGCCCCAGCCGGTGTAGTTGCCGTAGTTAAAACCCAGGATCGTGACATCCTTCACCAGCAGGATATTCGCCGGGATCTGCTGCACCCGCCCGCCGGCGAAACCGACCACCAGGATCCGCCCGCTATTGGCCACGCAGCGCAGCGACAGGTCGAACACATCGCCGCCGATCGGGTCGAAAATCACCCCCGCGCCGGTCGGAGCCAGCTCCATGATCCGTTCCCGCGCATCCGGAGATGGCACGGCCACCGCATGATCCGCCCCATGCGCCAGCGCCAGGTCGCGCTTGGCCGGAGAGGATGCCGTGGCGATCACCCTCGCCCCCATCGCCTTGGCGATTTCCACCGCGGCCAGCCCGACCGCGCCGGCCGCACCATGGATCAGCACGGTTTCGCCCGGTTGCAGCCTCGCTTTCCAGGCCAAAGCGGCGTGAGAGGTTCCGTAAGACAGCGGCAGTTGCGGGGCCACATCGAACGGCAGCGAGTCCGGAATCCGATAGACGGTGGCGGAATCAATGACCACCTCCTCGGCATGGCCGCCCCAGTCGATGCCGGCACAGACCCGGTCGCCGACGGCAAATCCGATGACACCTTCGCCGATTTCGGTGATCACGCCGGCGACCTCGGATCCTGGCGAGAACGGGCGCGGCGGTTTGCGCTGGTAGCGGCCCTCGGTCACCAGGCTGATGGCGAACGACACGCCGGCGTAATGCACCGCGATCCGCACCTGCCCCGGTCCGATCTCCGGCACTGGCACGGTTTCCAGGGGCAATTCGTGGTACGGCGCCCAGTCGTTGCAGCGCACCGCCAGCATGGTCCGGCCGGTCATTGGTCGTCCTCCAGATACACCGTGCCATCCAGGATGCGGCGCGCCGTACGGCCCAGGGTCGCGCGTCGGACGCCGTGGTTGCGGCCCGCCCCGGCCAGCACGACATCCGATTCGGTGTCGATCACGCCGGCGGGATGGCCGATGCGGATATCCACCCGATCGAGCGCCGCCGCCCGCAGCGCCTCATGCACCAGAGTGCCCGGGATGCGCGCCGCCACGCCGGTGCAGGCGGTCGAGGTCCCGGCATAAGTCTTGTGCGTGATCTGCATGAACAGCAACCGCGAGACCAGATCGATCTCATCGGCCGCTACCGCCACCCCATCCAAATGCCCGACATAATCGGCGGGGGGCGAGACAATCCCCAGGATCGGCGTCGCCGGCGTTTCCCGCCGCGCCGCCTCGGCTGACGTCGCCATGCCCATACGCACGGCACCGGTGCCGCGGATCAGTTCCAACCGATCCAGCAGAGCCCGGTTCGCGTCGATCTCGGCCGGGGTTTCCGTCCCGCGCAGGCCGACATCGGCGGCACGGACGAAGACATGGGCGTTGCCGATATCGACCAGGGAGGCCTCGATGCGCCCCACACCGGCCACTTCCAGCACATCCACCGGATTGCCGGTGGGCAGCAACGAGCCGGTCGCACCCCCCGCGGTATCGGCGAAATCCAGCAGGATGCGTGCGCCCGTCCCCGGCACACCTGGCACCTTATAGGTGCCCAGGCGCACCGGCTTGCCGTCGCGCACCGGCACCTCGATCGTCAGGATCCGGCGCAGATTGGTCGTATAGGCGCGCACCCGTGTCACCGGTTCGACGGCGGGCACCATGCCGGCCTCGATCGCATACTGCCCGACAGCCGCGGAGATGTTGCCACACAGGCTTTTGTAATCGACGTGGGGATGGTCGATCTCGACCTGGCCGAACGTGTAGGTGACGTCGGTGTCCGGCACCCGAGGCGCGCCGATGATCGCCAGCTTGCTGGTCAGCGGATCGGCGCCGCCCAACCCGTCGATCTGGCGTTTATCGGGGGAGCCGAACACGCGCAGGATCAGTCTGTCGCGGTCCTCGCCCGGGGGAGGCAGGTCCTCTTCGCGCAGGAACACCGCCTTGCTGGTGCCCCCGCGCATGATCGTGCAGCGCAGCCCGTCCATTCCATGTCCTCCCCTGGTCACTGTCGGACCGTCCGCCAATGGCCGTCAATCGGCCCAGGGCTACTCCAGCAATTCTCAATGCGGACGAATCGCAGTCGCATTTGCCGCCGGATGATCGGCGACGGGTTGACCGAGTCCGATCCGCCACAGTCGGAAGACAATCGTCCCGGTCGCCCAGATAGGGGATTCGCAAGCG
>CALQHT020000234.1 GCA_943330455.2 Nitrosovibrio sp. Nv4
ATTGGCCAGGACATGTCGGCATAGGGAAAATAGAACACATCGACATGATCGAATCGGTCGTCGCTCTCCGCGAGATGCGGCACGACCTCCAGGTTCACGAAGCCCGGGGCGGGCGACCAGCCGAACCCGACCTGGATCTTGACCGGTTCACCCGCATCTCTCAGCGCCTGCACGCGGGCGGAAAAGCCGCGCAACTCCGTTTCCAAACTGTCAGGCCTGCGCATGATGTTCTCCCGAGTTGCCCGTCCTAAAGCGTGTTCGCACGATGCGGGTAGCGACGCATTTCTCGTGCGGACTCTGCTTGAGAACCCCGAACCACGCAAACGGCGCAGGCCCTGCGTTGATGCACCCAACGTTTCGGGAAACAGGCCGCTGCTGCCTGTGATCGCTGGCCTCGGAGATGCGGACGAGTGCGGTGCCACGACGATATCGCGACTGTGCCGGAGCCGTCGCATAGGACCATCACCCCCGTCATCAGGGAAAGCCAGATCGCGATGTCCCAGGTTCTTTTCATCACCCATCCGGATGTGATCATCGATCCCGCCGTGCCGGTGCCGGAATGGACGCTGTCGAGGACCGGACTGGCCCGGATGCGTGCATTTGCCGCGCAACCCAGGATGCTCTCGGTGTGCGCAATCTGGAGCAGCGCGGAACACAAGGCCCAGGACGGCGCCCGCGTGCTTGCCACGGCTTTGCGGCTGCCGTGGCAGCAGCGGCAAGATCTGGGAGAGAACGACCGCTCCTCAACCGGCTACCTCCCCCGCTCGGCTTTCGAAGCAATGGCGGATGCGTTCTTCGCCGAACCGGAAGTCAGCGCGCAAGGGTGGGAACGCGCGGTCGACGCGCAGGAGCGGATCGTCGCGGCGGTTCGAACGGTGCTCGGGGTGACCTCTCAATCGGGCGATGTTGCGATCGTCTCGCATGGCGCGGTCGGTGCCTTGCTGCTGGGGCATCTGTCCGGACGGCCGATCGACCGCTCCTTGGATCAGCCCGTGGGAAATGGCGGGAACTTCTTCGCGTTCGATCGGGCGACCTGGCAGATCCAGCACGGTTGGAGACCGATCGATCCGGACACCGATCCCATGCCCTGACGCATGCGGCGATGCATGGAGTCGTCGCGTCCTTACCAGGGAGTAAGCACGCCCTCGCCGCGCATGACGGCCGCCTCGATCGTGGCGGCCCAAGTCGCTTCAGAGACCGATGAACGCGACGACGTCGTCTTCCAGCACGGCGCAGCTCAGTTTGCCCCCCATGCCCGCGCCGGTGTCCAGGCCAATACGGTTGGGCGTCGTGACCGGCGCCGGGTTGTTCGAATGCCCGTGGACAACAACGACGCCGAGGTCGCCCTCGCTCCACAGGAACGGCTGACGCATCGTCGTCAGGTCGTCGATGGTCTGCTTGCTCAGGGCAACGCCGGGTCGGATGCCGGCGTGCACGAACAGATAGCCACCCTCCTGGTGGGTCAACGCCAATCCGCGCAGGAAATCGACATGCGAGGCTGGCAAGGCAGCTTCCCACTGCTCGCGCGGCAAATCGGGATCCAGGCCCCAACTGCCCAGTGAGTCGCGCCCACCCGCCCAAAGCCAGTCGGTGGCGGCGGCACGGTCTCCGGCAAGAGCATCGACCAACATGCGTTCGTGATCGCCCAGGAGGTTGACCATTTTAACGCCGGGAATGGGCGATCCGGTGGCCAGTAGCGCCACCACTCCGGCGCTGTCGGGCCCCTGGTCGATATAGTCGCCCAGATGCACCAGGATCGCGGTAATGGTCGGACGAGCGGTCAAATCGTCGGCAATCGCGGCATGCAGAGCCACGAGACGGTCCTTACAGCCATGCACGTCGCCGATGGCATAGACCCTCCGTCCGCGCGGCAGATAGCCCGGGGCGCGGATGAACCGCAAGGCGTCGGCCCGTTCCGCGCTTAGCCGAGGCCCATTCCAGGTCGGAATCGCAGCCGCATCCAGAGCCGCGCGCATCTGCACACCGCCGCGACGAACCGGGCGTCTCATGGCGTTCCATGCCGGTTTTGGGTCTCACCCCTGTGCCGCGTGGACCTGTTCAGATTGGGCCTGTTCCGATTTGGAGCGGTCCTGCTAGGCTGGCGGCGTAACACGTATCGGAGGAAACCCTTGGCCAAGATCACATTCCCCGTCGAAGCGACTCATATCATGATGTTCGCCCGCGCGATCGGCGACACCAACCCTGTCTATCACGATGCGGAGGCCGCGAAAAAATCCGAGGTCGGCAGCATCATCGCCCCCCCGAGCTTCGCGCAAGCCGTCGCACAGTTCGACCCCGACTACCACCTGCGCCCGAAGCCTGGCCAGAAGTGGTTCGGCTCCGGCAAGACGGCCAGCGGGGTGGAAGGCAAGCCAGCCTCGTCCGGCGGTCTGCATGCGGAACAGCATTACGAGTATGTTCGCCCGCTGCGTCCCGGCGATGTCCTGACCTGCGAGACCCTTCCCGGCAAGACCTGGGAGCGTGAGAGCAAGCGCGCCGGCAAGCTGACCTTCCGGGAGCGGGTGACGGAATACCGCGACCAGACCGGCGAACTGGTGATGATCGCGCGCGGCGTCGGCGTGACGACCGAGCGTCCCGTGGATGCAGGCTGAGGAGAAACGACAATGGCACTGAAAGCATCCGCCCTGAAGGTTGGCGATACCCATAGCGAGCGCGTGGTCGAGAACCTGTCCCGCACTCAGATCGTGCAATACGCCGGCGTGTCCGGCGACTACAACCCGCTGCACACGGACGATGTCTACACACGGGAAATCGCCGGGTACAAGAGCGTGTTCGCGCATGGCATGCTGACCATGGGCCTGACCAGCAAGATGCTCTCGAACTATGTCGGCGATGGTCGCCTGACCAAGTTCGGTGTTCGGTTCACCAACCAGGTGTGGCCGGGCGATACGTTGGACGCCTCCGCGACGGTCGAGGCGATCCGCGAGGAGAACGGTCAGAAGCTGGTCGATCTGAAGCTGTCCACGACGAACCAGGACGGCAAGGAAGTGGTCAGCGGTTCCGCGACCGCCCGGATCGACGCGTAAGCACGCATGCATCCCCGGGGGAGTCGGTCGGCCCGCGAACGGACCGACCGGTTCCCCTACCGCTTTTCGATGTTGATCTTGACTTTCAGGTCAAGGATCACCACGATCAGCAGCAGGATGAGGAGATGAGTCACCATCTCTGTCCTCCCAGTGGTTAGCCGGCGGGCCTATTCCCGCCGGCTTTTCCATTTTCGGGCCAACAGATGAACGAAGTCTTGAGACCTCGCGTTTGCAGCAGGCTCGATGCCGATTGGCCCGCACCACTTGCGCCGATGTGTATAAGCACCCGCATCACCGGGGGAGTCGGCCGGCCCGCGAACGGACCGACCGGTTCCCCTACCGCTTTTCGATGTTGATCTTGACTTTCAGGTCAAGGATCACCATGATCAGCAGCAGGATGAGGAGATGAGCTACCATCTCTGACCTCCCAGTGGTTAGCCGGCGGGCCTATTCCCGCCGGCTTTTCCATTTTCAGGCCAACAGATGAACGAAGTCTTGAGACTTCATGCTTGCAGCGGACGCTATGCTGCCGCGACGATGATTTTTCGTTCGGTCAGGGACGCGATCTCCGCCGCGGTAAACCCGGCCTCACCGAGGATTTCCGCGTTGTGCTCGCCGATCCGCGGGGGCTGACGCGTCACTTTCGGACGTTCGCGCTCCGGTCCGAATTCGACAGGCAGCGCCGGCAACCCGACCCATTTGCCACCCTCACCGCCACCGAACCGGGAAACGAACACATCCACGAGCCCGCCGGTCGCCAGCAGATGCGGGTCCTCGAACAGATCGCCCGGCTGTCCGACCGGAGCCCAGGAAATGTTGCAGCGCTCGCAGCGTTGTTCCACGTCTTTCTGGGGGAACTTGCCTATGACTTCCTGCAGCGCCGGGATCAGCCACGCACGTTCCGCCAGCCGAGTCACATTGGTGGCCATTCGCGGATCGGCGGCCAGTTCTTGCAGGCCGAATTCCTCGACAAACCGGGTCCACTGCTGATCCGACGTGACACCGATGAACAACTGTCCGTCACCAGCGGTGTCGAACACGTCATAGACCGCCCAAGCCCCTCGTCTGGCCGGCATCGGACGCGCCTCCAACCCCGTGGCGGCCATGCCGGCCATATGGGTGCTCATGAGGAAGACCGAACTTTCGAACAACGAGCTTGCCACTCGCTGGCCCTTGCCGGTCGTGTCCCGTTCCCGCAACGCGCCCTGCACGGCGATAACCCCGAACATCGCGCCCATGATGTCGATCACGGATGCTCCGGCGCGCAACGGACGGCCGGGAGGACCGGTCATCCACGCCAGGCCGGATTGGAATTGCACGACCTCGTCCAACGCCGGCCGGTGCTCGTAGGGGCCGGCGAGGTAGCCCTTCAATGCCAGGTAGATCAGCCGGTCGTTCAGCGGCTGAAAATGCTCCCAGCCGCAGTTCAGACGCTCCATCGTGCCGGGTCCGAAATTTTCCAGTACGACATCGGCGGTCGGGACCAGGCGGTGCATCACCGCCTGCCCTACCGGAGACTTCAGATCAATCGCAAGGCTGCGCTTGTTGCGGTTGAAACCGGCGAAGAACCCGGCACCGAACCCGCCCAGGCGGCGGGTGCGATCGCCATCCGGTGCTGGCTCAACCTTGATGACATCGGCACCCAGTTCCGCGAACAACAGGCCGGCGGTCGGCCCCATGACGGTGTGGGAGAACTCAAGAACCCGGAGACCGGCAAGAGGCCGAGCGGTCATTAGTGGGCGGCCTTGCGGCGGAAGGCGTCGAGGCTGCCGGCATGGATCAGTTCGCTTGGCAATTGATGCCCGACGATGTCTTCCGCCATGCGGCCGACCTCGATCAGCGCGTCCAGGTCGACGCCGGTTTCGATGCCCATTTCCTCACACAGCAGGACCAATTCTTCCGTGCAGATGTTGCCAGCGGCCTTGGGCTGGCCGGCAAACGGGCAACCGCCCAGACCGCCAACGGTCGAGTCGAACTGGGCCACGCCCATCTTCAACGCGGCGTGGGCATTGGCGACGGCAAGGCCACGGGTGTCATGCAGATGCAGGCTGATCTTCATCTCGGGCCAGCGGCTGCGAACCTCGCCGAGCATCCGCTCCATGCGATGTGGCGCGGCCCAACCCATGGTGTCGGCCAATGAGAAATAGGTGATCTCGGCACCGGTTTCCTCGGCGATCCGCATGCCGTCTTCCAGGGTGCTGATGACCTGGGCCGGTGAGATGTCGCCCTGGTAGTTGCAGCCGAACGCCGCCATGACGCCGACGCGATTGACCGGAATGCCGCGCGCGACATGCAGCGCGGACTGGCGCTTCATCGCCTCCACGTTTTCCGCATGGGTGCGGTTGAGGTTCTTCTTGGTGAACCCTTCCGACGCGGTCAGGGAGATGGAACCGGTCAGGGTCAGCTTGTCCTGATACTTCTGCGCGCGGTCCAGCCCGTTCCCATTGAAATAGAGGCCCGTGTAGTGGATGCCCGGCTTGGCGGTGAAGCTCTCCACCACCGCTTCGGCATCGGCCCAACCGGGCACGAGGCGCGGGTTCACGAAGGAGCAGGCCTGGATGTGGTGTAGGCCGGTCTCGGCCAGCGCCTCGATCAGCTTGACCTTGTCGGCGGTGCTGATCGGGCCGGGCTCAATTTGGAAGCCTTCGCGTGGGCCTTCTTCGTGGATATCGACGTGCTTGGGCAGATCGGACATGATGGTTTCTCCTGGACTATGCCCAGGGCGGCGATCCACCGGCCCAGGCGACCTTTCTCTCAGAACGAACGGGTACGACCCATAGCCGATATGTGCAAGAGAATGGTCGTGTCACGCGCGGCGAAAGCCGAGCGACGGCGGCGGTCGTTGGATCGGGGCTGGCACGGGAGCTGGTCAATCATCCAATCGAAGACTTGAATTTTTGCCATTCCTTGCGCACGACATCAGCCGCTCGGCCGGTCGCGCGTTCCAGCCATCGCGGGTCCTGCGCCGTCCTGGTTCGGCAGTCAGGCTGAACCAAGCCGTCCCGCGGACGCCAATCCTGGGCATCAGATCCCAGATGAACGGCCGCGAGTTCCTGCCCCATCGCATTCAGCATCATTTCGTCGAGCAACACGCGTGGTCGCAGCGCACCGGAGGTTTTCGATTGGCCGGAGCCGCGACCGCCCTCCGGCCCTGCCCCGAGCGTGCTTTCGATCTTGCGATTGTTGGGTGACAGGCGCCGAACAACGAGGCTGTCGGTTACCCGGAACCAGGGATCGAGGCACCGATATTTTCCACTCGCAATCTCCATGCACCGAACCGCTCGGCCGTTCCGCTTGTCGATCCGGGTCCAGGCGGAGGGTAAAAGTGCCTTGGCTTCTCGCACGACCCACCCTCCGCGCCAGGCGGCCCTGGCGACATATCGCGGGCGGCCCAGGCTGCCGAGACCGGCACTGCGATACCAGATGTCCGGCTCGCCCGCGTCGGGCGGCAAAGACGCGCGCAAGATTTGTTCAAAGCGCGGCGGGATCGACGGATAACGCGGGTTCTTGTCGCGTGCCTGATCCTTGCGGAGCAGGCGTTCCACTTCAAGCTCATCCCAGAACAACTTGCGCTCGTCTTCCGGCACGATGGTCTGTTCCCGAAGCCACCGATGCATCGCACTGCTCTCATCGTGTCCGCCGTCGAGGATAAAGGGGCGGGGCGTGTCCAACCCCGCGATGTATCCATCCAGAATGGCGGCCGCGATCGGCGCCGGGTCAAGGTCGTCGTCATTCAGGGCAAGCAACGCACTCGTCGTGAGGCGCACCAGATCGAGCGTGTATGGCATTTCGGCGGCTTCGTCATAGTCGTTGACACCCCAGACAAGGCGTCCTTCCTGGTCACGCCAAGTGCCGTAGTTCTCCAGATGGATGTCGCCGACCGCAAGCACGGACGGCGCGCGTGCTGCGTCGCCGATATGGTCGCTGATGATTTCCGCCCAGCGCCAATAGGTGCCACGCAGGAACCCGAATGGGTTCCGCGCCATCTTCTTGTGCTTTTTCTTCAGCTCACCAAGTATCAGCTCGTCGCCCAGTTCCTGCCGCAACCAGTGTTCGAACCGGTCGGTGGATTTGAGGATGTTCATGCAGGCGAACTCCAAATCTCCGGCCGAAATCCGGCAAGGGTGGATCGGTCAGGCTGTCGTGCCGGCTATTTCAGCCCGACGATTTCCGCCACCGCTTCCAGTTGTTCCACATGGCGCGACACCGGGTTCAGCATCAGGTGGTTGGCGCCCATGGCGATCAGCTCTTCCAAGCGTTCGCGAACCTGCTCCGGCGTGCCGTGGATGCCGGAGGCGTCAGTGCCGGGTGGGTTGTGGTAGACGTCGGTAAACCAACGGTTCAGCTCCGCACGCGCGACCGCCGGGTTTTCGTCAACCGCCATGAAGATGCGTTTGGAGATCGGGAAAGCCTCCGGATCGCGGCCGGCGTCCTGCAGGGCCTGCTTCAGGATCGGCACCGATCGGCCAAATTCCGCGATGCTCGATCCGCCGGAGCCCATCCAGCCATCGGCAAGTTTCGCGGTGCGGCGCACCGCGTCGGGGTGGCCGACCCCCATCCACAAGGGCAGATGCGGTTTCTGCACTGGCTTCGGGGACATGGTGGCATTGTCGAGGTTGTAGAACTTGCCATGATAGGTGGTCTTGTCCTGGGTCCACAATGCCTTGATCAGCTCCACTTCCTCCCGGAAGCGGCGGACGCGGCCTTCGACGGGTATTTCGAACTCCCGATAATGGTGTTCCCGTCCAAGGCCGACGCCGAGTATGGCCCGTCCGTTGCTGACATAGTCCAATGTCGCCCATTGATGCGCCACCATCAGCGGGCTGTGGATCGGCAGCACCACCACCGACGCGCCCAGCCCGATGCGGCTGGTCACGGCGGCGGCGTAAGTCAGTACGACGACAGGATCGAAGCAGGTGACGTGGTCCATGGTGTTTTCCGTCACCCACAGATCGCGAAAGCCGAGTGCCTCCGCGCGTTGGGCAACAGTATGGACAACTGCCATGCCGATCGTATCGGGCGAGCGGTGGGGCAGCGATACGCCGAACGGGATCCTGTCTTTCAGGGCCATGAGGTGGGTCCTATACTTTCTCGATGATTTCCATTTGCGCGCCGTCCGGAGCCTCCACGAACGCGACATGGCGGCCGTTGGTGGGCGGCAGTTCTTCCAGGATCTTCACGCCGTTGGCGCGCAGGTGAGCCATGGTGCCGGGATAGTCGTCGGTGACCACGGCCATGTGCTCGATGCCGTAATGCTGTTCGTGGTTCTGGGTGGAGATCAGGGTGGTGATGTTCAGTTGTAGCCCGTGCAGGTCGAGCTGATAGCCGCGGCCCGCCATCTCCCCCTTGATCGTGGCGCCGAAGTTGTCGATGTAATACTTGATGGTCTTCTGCGGGTCGGGGGTCTTGAGGTGAACGTGTTGGACGGTGAGTGCCATGGTCGTTTCCCTTTCTGTGTCTGATGCGGTAGGCGGGAAGCCTGCGCGCGGTGGTCGGTAAGTTCAAGCCCTGGGAAGCGCGGGGCTTCGCCCCGGACCCCGACCAGGGCTCTGCCCTGGACCCGCCAAAGGCGCGGCCTTTGGAATGCGATTCTTTTGGTGCGTATGAAGATACGGCCCTACACGGACGGCGATAGGTCCGTGTAGGGCCGTATCCTCATACGCACCAATGTTCCGGTTCCAAGGGCCATCGCCCTTGGTGGGGTCCGGGGCGGAAGCCCCGCCCTTCCCAAAGGGTTCTTGCCAACCCCCACGCATATGGCAGTTTGCGCCCAGCGATGACGCAACGGGAGGGCAGAAGATGCAGATCGGCGTGGTTGGGCTTGGCCGCATGGGCGCCAATATTTCAAGGCGGCTGATGCGCGCCGGGCATTCCACCGTGGTGTGGGACGCAAACGCCTCGGCGGTCGACGGTCTGGGCAAGGACGGTGCCACCGGTGCCGCCAATCTGGCCGACCTGGTAGCCAAACTGTCCGGCGGACCGAAGACCGTCTGGATCATGCTGCCGCACGGCAAGATCACCGAGGACACGATCGACGCCCTCTCCGGCATGCTGGGCAAGGGCGACATCATCATCGACGGCGGCAACACCTACTATAAGGACGACGTCCGCCGCGGTCAGACCCTGGCCGCCAAGGGCATCCGCTATCTCGACGTCGGCACCTCCGGCGGCGTTTGGGGGTTGGAGCGGGGCTACTGCCTGATGATCGGCGGCGACACCGACGCGGTGACCCATCTGGACCCGATCTTCAAGGCGCTTGCCCCGGGCCTGGGCTCGATCGAGCGCACGTCGGGCCGCGAAGGCCGCGATCCGCGCGCCGAGTATGGCTACATCCATGCCGGTCCGGTGGGCGCCGGGCATTTCGTCAAGATGATCCATAACGGCATCGAATACGGCATGATGCAGGCGATGGCGGAAGGGTTCGACATCCTGAAGCACCGCGCCTCCCCCAAGCTGCCGGAAGCCGAACGGTTCGACCTGAATGTGGGCGACATCGCCGAGGTCTGGCGTCGCGGCAGTGTCGTCACCTCCTGGCTGCTGGACCTGACCGCCTCCGCGCTTGCCACCGATGAGGGGTTGGACGGGTTCTCCGGCCATGTCGACGATTCCGGCGAAGGGCGCTGGACCATCGAGGCGG
>CALQHT020000235.1 GCA_943330455.2 Nitrosovibrio sp. Nv4
CCCCGGATTCGTCGACCTGATGAACGCGGCCGGCGCGAGCCTGCAAGCGGCATGACGCGAGGCGACAGCGCCATGCCATCCTCCAGCAGTTTGCCGACGATGCCGGTCATTGCCATCGATGGCCCGGCCGCGGCGGGCAAAGGCACGCTTGCGCGCCGCTTGGCCCGCTCGCTCGGGCTGCCCTACCTGGACACGGGGCTGCTGTATCGGGCCGTCGGACGGCGGGTGCTGGATGCCGGCGGCGATCCTACCGATCCGGCAACGGCCGAGGCCGCGGCTCAGCGGCTGGAGCCATCCGACCTGGACCGGACCGATCTGCGCGGGCCGGCGGCCGACGCGGCCTCCTCCGCCGTGGCTGCCGTTCCCAGTGTGCGGGCGGCGCTGCTCGCGTTCCAGAGGGATTTCGCCGCACAGCGAGGCGCGGTGCTGGATGGGCGCGATATCGGCACGGCCATCTTCCCCGATGCGGCGGTCAAACTGTTCATCACCGCCAGCCTGCCCGAACGCGCGCGACGGCGCTGGCAGGAATTGCGGGACCGGGGGGAGGACGTCGAACTCGCCCGCGTCGAGGCCGACATGCAGGCCCGCGATGAACGGGATTCCGCCCGGTCGGCGGCTCCGCTGCGGGCGGCGGACGACGCGGTGGTTCTGGACACGACCGATCTGAGCGCGGACGACGCCTACGCGGCGGCCTTGCGCGCGGTGGTTGACAGGCTGCCGGCCCTGTCGCCGCAACACTGACATCAACGGTCCCGACCATTGACCGATGCAGAGTCCCCTCCCTCGGCCACCTCGTTATTGCCCTCACCGTCATTGCCGGGCTTGACCCGGCAACCCGCGCTTCAACGCCCGGGAGCGGGTTGCCGGGTCAAGCCGGGCAATGACGGTGAGGGACGGCGTTCGGTCAGCGGTTCGCGCGGTTGGTTTGACAGGCTCCCTGTCGCCGCGTTGTCCACGCGTCCCTTGTCGGGCCGCTTTCGGGCCGCCAGGACCGGTCCCAAGATAGCGGCAGGCGGGATAAACCCCGATGCGGCCTGACACCGTGGCCGCATCGACCTGGACGCATGACAGCCCGAACCGCGCCTATATCCCGGCGGTGGATCACCTGCGCGCCGGGTTCGCGATGCTGATCCTGGTCTATCACGGTTGGCACATGCTCTGGTATCGCATGGTGTTCGGCCAGCCCTTCCAGGTGCAACCTTGGCCGATTGTCGACAACCCGCTGTTGGCGTTCATTCTGGAGGGACATACCGCCGTCGGGGCCTTTATGGTCCTGAGCGGGTTCATTTTCGTGCACGGCACGCAGAATACCCACATCACGTATTGGCCATTCCTACGGAACCGGCTGCTGCGCATCTACCCGATGTATTTGCTGGTTGTGTTTCTGGGGGCCTCGCTCACTCCCCAACAGGACGTGGCGGCGGGGATGGTGCGCTATGTCCTGCCTCTGGCCAACTACGGTCCTGTCCTGTTCGGCGTACCGGCGGTCATGGCGTGGGCAGTCGCGGTCGAGTTCCAGTTCTATCTGGTGTTTCCCTTGCTGCATGCATTGCTGCGCCGGCACGGGAGCTGGTTGCTGATGCGCATGGTCTTGCTCGCCATCGTCTTGCGCCTGCTGTTGGTGTTGGGCGGGCAGGACGTCACGGTTCTGTCCTATCTGACGATCGCCGGGCGGATCGACCAGTTTCTGCTGGGCATGGCAGCCGGATATTGGCTGCCATGGCTGATTCATCGAGTGAGCCATCTGCGATGGCATGTCGTGCCCGCCGCTCTGCTGATCCTTGCCGGGTCCTATGCCTTCCACCGCGCGGGCGGTTGGCCGAACACGACCTGGTGGAGGGCGCTCTGGCCCACGGCCGAAGGCCTTGCCTGGTCCTGGTTCGTCCTCGCCTATGTCGCGTTCGGACCATCGGTGCCAGCCCTGCTTTCGCGGGTCCTATGCTGGGTCGGGCAGATCAGCTTCTCGCTCTATCTGCTGCATGGGATGGTGATCGACGCAGTCGGGGTGCGCCAGTGGATGCCGAGGGTCACGAACAACCCGTATGTCGATGCGTTGGTCGTGACCATCGTGATCGTCGTGCCCCTATCGCTCGCGCTGGCGGCCTTCGCCTATCGGGTCATCGAGGTCCCGTTCCTGGGGCTGCGCCGGCGTTATACGGGGGGTGAGGCGGCGGTAACGAGCGGGTGATGGGGAAATCTGGGTCGCAGAGAAAACGCTCCCCCTCCCCTTGAGGGAGGGGGTTGGGGGGAGGGGTAAAGCGGCACGAACCCTGCGGTTTCACCCCTCCCCCCGCCCCCTCCCGCAAGGGGAGGGGGAGAAATTTCTCTTTCTGCCGTCAGATGGTTGGTGTCAGCCGAGCGTCACCTCCCTCCCCGTATCGGACGCCAGCTTGATGGCATCGATCAGGCGGTGCAGTTCGACCGCGGTTTCGAAGGTCGGCTGCTCGGCCGCACCACCATTGATGGCGCGGGAAAACACCGCGTACATCTGGCCGACATTGAACGCCTCATCGGACGGCGTGCCGGGGGCCGCAACGGTGAAGCGGTCCGGCACCGGCAGCGCTTCCAGCGTGTTCCCCGCCTTTGCCCCATGCAGAACCACGGCGCTCAACTGCGGCGAATCCTCGCCCGAGGCGACCAGGGTGCCATCCCGACCATAGACCTCCATCCGATAGCCGCTTCCGGCATAGGGAATGTTGGAAACATGCGACGAAATCACCGCACCGTTCGCCAGATACCCGCTGACCAGGATGTTGTCAGGCGAGGTCACATCGACCCAGGTATTGGTGCCGGTATCGAGCCACTGCTTCGCCTGCGTCGTCACCACGGCGGAGAGACGCGCAATGTCGCCGACGACGAAGCGCATCGCATCCAGGGTATGGCCATTGGCGATGGTCAGCGTGTTGGCGCCAAGCTCCGCGTCCCTCTGCCAGGTTCGGTGCGACGGCCTTGTCAGCACGCCTTCGCGCATCAGGCCGACCCGCACCGCCATGACTTCGCCGACATAACCGGAAGCGACCAGCTCCTTCATATACATGATCGTCGGATTGACCCGCGCCTGCAGCCCGATGGCGGTGACTCGCTTGTTGGCCTTGGCCAGTTCGGTGAGTTCAACCGCCTCCGCGGTGGTGCGACCGAGCGGCCATTCGCAATAGACGTGCTTGTTGGCGTCGAGGGCGGCCTTGGTGGGGCCGTAATGCGACGGCACCCGCACGACCACGGCGACGGCATCGATCTCCGGCGAGGCGATCATCGTGTTGTAGTCGTCAAAGGCCAGGCGCGCGCCATAGGCCACACGAGCCGCCTCGGCACTGGCGGCCTTGGTGGTGCAGACCGCGGTCAGGTCCATGTCCGGACTGGGCCGCAACGCCGGCAGGTGGGAGCGGGATGACCAGGTGCCGCTGACGCTGGCGCCGATCAGGCCCAGGCGGATCTTGTTTGTCATGTCTCAGATACCTTGTTGGACGCGCGGGAAGACTTCCTTCGCCAGCATGTCGATGGTCTCGATCGCGAGGCTTTCCGGCATGCCGGCCCATTCGGTGCTCATGACCAAATGGTTGACGCCGAGGCGCTTGTGCAGCGCCACGATCTGCTCCGCGACCTCGTCGGGGGAGCCGATCAGGAAGCGGTCGGCCATCAGGGCCTCGAATTCCTGGCCGAGACCGTTGTCGTCGTCGGGCAATTCCTGTTGCCAGGAATGGTAGGCCGCGTATTTCGCACCCAGGTACGGGGCGCAGAGGCGGATGGCGTCCGCGCGGGTCTTGGCGACGAAGACTTCCCGGCGCATTGGCAGTTCGGTGGGGAACGGCTTGCCGGCGGCATCCAGCGCGCGCCGATACATCTGCAACTGGCGTTCGACGGTGCTGATTTCCGCGGCTGGGCCGATATACCAGCAATCCCCCAGGCGCGCGGCGCGTTCGACGGCGGGATCGGCATTGGCGCCGACCCAGATCGGCGGGTGCGGGCGCTGCAACGGTTTCGGCATGCAGGATGCCTCGTCGAGTTCGAAATACGGCGTCTTCATGCTGACCTTTTCTTCGGTCCAGAGCCGCTTGATGGCCACCAGATTGGCCTCGAACCGGCGCGCGCGCTGGTTGCGGGGCACGCCGAACGCCTTGAACTCGACATCGCGGTAGCCCAGGCCCACGCCCAGGATGATCTTGCCGCCGGTGATCACGTCGAGCGTGGCGAACTCCTCGGCCACATGCAGCGGCGACATCAGCGGCAGCAGCAGCACACCGGCATTGAGCCGGAGGTTCGGCGCCTCGGCCGCGAAACGGGCGAGCATCGGCACCAGTTGCAGCATCTGGAACGGGTGCGCGCTGTAATGGGCGGTCTTGGTGACGGAACCAAAAGCCGAGCCGGTCGGCGAGGCGGACGAAGGCGAGGGTTTCCTGGAAGCGGCGGGAGATATCCTCATCGGCTTCCGCCTGGCCGCGGACCACCAGTCCGAATTGGAAACGGTTTGTCATTCTGATTCCTCCGGTCGCGGCTTGGGGGGCGCAGCGAAGCCGGACCCGGCGGCGATGTAAAGGGGGGAGGCCTGACGGGGACGATTCGACATCATGCTGCGCAATATCGACGACTCTAACCATCGACCGATAGACTCCCCCTCACCGTCATTGCCGGGCTCGACCCGGCAACCCGCCCCGGACGTTGAAGCGCGGGCTGCCGGGTCGCGCCCGGCAATGACGGTGGGGGCGTGTACTCGCCGCACCGCTTTGGTTCGCGCCCACGCCTGACAGAAAGCTTGCCACCGCCGGATGCGGCTCTCACAGTGCAGGCGCTAGAGCATGAGCGGATCGCGGGGCACCGCACCAGACCGTCAACCGTGCTCTCAAAACAAGAAGCCAGGGCATAGTCTCGGCCAACCGGCACGGTGAACACGCGCTGGCAAGAAAATCGGGAGAGGAAGACATGAAGTCGCCACAACTCCATCTTTGCGCCATCTTATTTGGCGTCGCCGCGGCCGCGATCAGTCCGGCGCGCGCCGCGCCGTTCATGATCGTCGGCAACGATGAGAAACCCGGCACCGACGCCCAAGGCAAGCCGATCGTCAATCCCACCGGCAACGACTCCGTGCTCATCGTCGATGTCGCGGACCCGGAGGCGCCAAAGATCGTCGCCAATCTGCCGCTGGAGAACTCCATCGCCGGCCCCCCAACCAATGTCGCAATCTCACCGCTCGGCACGATCGCCCTGGTCGCGGACTCCATGACGGTTGCCGAGGAAAACGGCGTCCGCAAGATGGTGCCGACCGACAAGCTGTTCGTGATCGACATGAAAGCCTCGCCGCCCAAGCTGGCGCAGACCGTGACCCTGGGCAGGCAACCGTCCGGCCTGTCGTTCAGCCCGAAAGGCGACATGGCGTTGGTGTGCAATCGCGCCGACGGAACGATCCGCGTGCTGAAGATCGACGGCACGCAAGTGACGGTGACCGGCACGGTGACGGTGGCCGCTGGGGTTTCTCATGTCGTGTTCACGCCCGATGGCAAGCGGGCGCTGGCGCTGAAGTCCCCCGACAACAAGCTGGCGGTGCTGGAGGTGGATGGCGAGAAAGTCACCTACAACAAGCTCGACCTGCCGACCTATGCGTTCCCCTACAACGTCGCGGTCACGCCGGATTCGAAGCTGGCGATCACCGCCGACAATGGCAATGGCGGATCGTCCGACGGCAACATGGACGCGATCAGCGTCGTGGACCTGGAAGGGCCGAACCCACACGTCATCGCCCATATCACCGTGGAAGACGCGCCGGAGGGCCTCGCGATCAGCCCGGACGGCAAGCTGGCGGTGGTGGCCAACGTCAACGGCTCCAACATGAAGCAGGCGTGGTTTCATCACCCGAACGGCACCGTGACGGTGCTGCGGATCGAGGGCAAGACCGTAACACCGATCAAGACGATCGAAGTCGGCGCGTTTCCGGAAGCGATCGTGTTCACGCCGGACGGGAAGTATATCTATGTCGGCAACTTCTCGGACCAGGATTTCTCGATCCTGAAGGTGGACGGCACCGAGGTCACCAACACCGGCAAACGGTTCAAGGTGCCCGGGCATCCGGCATCCTCACGGATGGGGCCTGGTTGAGGCAACTACCGGCCTGGTGTCACGGTTCGGCGTGACACCAGGCCGCTTCGGTCAGGAAATCGTGATCCCGCTATCCACCGGATAGACATGTCCGGTGATCTTCCGCGATTCCTCCGACCCCAGGAACACCGCCATGTTGGCAATGTCCTCGGGCTCGATCACGCCCAGCAGTTGGGACTCGGTCATTTTCACGATGCGCGGCACACCGGATTCCAACCGTCCGCGCACCCGGTCCGTCATGGTGGCGGCCGGCGCGATGGCATTGACCCGCACGTTTTGGGGCGCGAATTCCACCGCCATCGACCGCGTCATCGCGGCAATCCCACCCTTTGCGGCAGTGTAACAGTCTCGCCCGGCGATGCCCATCAGCGCCACGTTCGACGCCATGTTGATCACCGCCCCACCGCCGGATGCGATGATCGCTGGAATGCCGAACCGGCAGCCGAGAAACGTTCCGAACAGGTCCAGGCGGATGGCACGCCAGAACTCCTCGATCGGCACATCGACGACATTGCTGTCGACCGGAGTGGAGCCGCCGGCGTTGTTGTGCAGGATGTGCAACCCGCCATAGTGCCGCACGGCCGTTTCGATGGCGGCGCGGACGCTGTCTTCCTGGGTCACGTCGGTGGTGACCGCGATGCACGTCCCGCCAGCCTGGGTCACGATCTGGGCGGTCTGCTCACCCGAGGCGGCGTTGATTTCCGCGACGACGACTTTCGCGCCCTCCGCCGCCATCGCCCGCGCCGTCGCGCGTCCAATCCCGGTCCCGGCGCCCGTAATCAGCGCCACCTTGCCTTCCAGCCGACCCATGTTTCTCTCCCTTGCTCGCGTCGTTGCCGTGTTGTTCCAGAGACAGTCAGCGGGAAGCCCTGACCTGTCAACACGATCCCATGCCTTGGTCACCATCCCGGTTTGCCGCCCGCCGCATATCCGTGTCCAATCGGGCCGGTTGAATCCCGCCAGCGGGGAAACCCCTGGCACGACCAAGGAAGGAGACAGATCCATGAGCCAAGCACCAACAGTCGCCGTGGGGACCGGAGAGCGCGCCTCGCGCTGGGACTCGCCGTCCCCAATCCGCTACCCCGACCCCGACATCATCGTCCTCGACCCCCGCTTCCAACACATGGTGCTCGGCCACGCCGCGATCGAGCGCATCGCCACCGGCTTCCGTTTCACCGAAGGCCCGGCCTATTACGGCGACACCAAGGTCCTGGTGTTCTCCGACATCCCCAACGACGCGCTGGTCCGCTGGGATGAGATCACCGGCGCCGTCGCCACCCTGCGCAACCCCGCGGGCTACCCGGACGGCAACACCCGCGATCGGCAGGGCCGCCTGATCAGTTGCGAACTCGGCAGCCGCACCCTGACCCGGACCGAACATGACGGAACGATCACGGTCTTGGCCGATGAGTTCCAGGGCACCCGCCTGACCGGCCCGAACGACGTGGTGGTGAAATCCGATGGATCGATCTGGTTCAGCGACAATGGCGCCGGGATCCGTGGCAACTATCTGGGCGACAAGGCGCCACAGGAAATGCCGTTCCGGGTTTACCGGCTGGACCCGGTGACCGGCGAATTCACCATCGCGGTCGGCGACATGGAGCGGCCGAACGGACTGGCGTTCTCCCCTGAAGAATCCAGGCTTTACGTTGTCGATACCCCCAGCGGCACCAAGACGACGCATGTCTATGACATCGTCGACGGCCGCGCGGTGAACGGACGCGTGTTCTTCGACGCCACGCCGGGTTACGCGGATGGGATCAGGGTCGATACCGAGGGCAATGTCTGGTGCGGCTTCTCCGGCGGACCGGACCAGGACGGCGTCGCGGTGTTCGCCCCGGATGGCACTCTGATCGGGCGCATTCTGCTGCCGGAACGTTGCGCCAATCTGTGCTTCGGCGGGCGCAAGCGGAACCGCCTGTTCATGACCGCCAGCCAATCCGTCTACGCCCTGTATGTGGAAGCGCAAGGGTGCCCAGGGGGCTGAGACCAGCGGCTGAACGAAGCTGCGCGGCAGATCGGGAAAGACCTCCGGTCTGCCGCGACCGTAACGCATATTGCCAGACACCCCCCCATCGTCCCATCGTCGTTCCCATTCGATGCCGAGGACGACAAGCCATGATTTATCTCAGCCCCAAAGGTGCCGACTACCTGCAACGCGTGCGGGACCTGGGCCCCATGATCGACGCCTATGGCGACAAGATCGACGAAACCCGCGACCTGCCGGCTCCCCTGGTCGATGCGATGCGCGAACGCAGCCTGTTCCGCCTGGTGCAACCCGTCGATTACGGCGGGGTGGAAATGGACCCGCCATCCCTGGTGCAGATCATCGAGGAAATCGCCCGCCACGACGCCAGCGCCGCCTGGTGCACCGGTCAGACCAATATCTGCGCCTTGACCTCCGCCTATCTGGAGCCGTCCGTCACCCGCGATATCTTCGGCCCTGATACCGGCATTCTCGCGTGGGGGCCCGGTCCCGGCCAAGCGCATGCGGTGCCAGGCGGATTTCGGGTCAACGGCAATTTCGATTTTGCCTCCGGCTCCCGCCTCGCCACCTGGTTGGGCTGCCATGTGCCGGTGATCGAGCCAGATGGGTCCAAGCGCAGCGGCCCGGACGGCAAGTCCATTATCCACACGATGTTCTTTCCCAAGAGCAGCGTTCAGGTGCTCGACACCTGGCAGACCATGGGCCTGCGCGGCACCGGCAGCGACAGCTACACGGTGAAGGACCTGTTCGTGCCGGAAGCCTACGCGATGGCGCGCACCACGGACGCGAAGCCGCGGGTGGACGGCAAGTTGTACTTGTTCACGGCCAGCATGCTGTATTCATCGAGTTTCGCCGGCATCGCCCTGGGCATCGCGCGCAGCTTCATGGACGCCTTCGTAAAGGACATGCGCGACACCACGCCGCGTGGCGGCAGCCGCACCCGCGGGGAAAACCACGTCATGCAAGCCACCGTCGGCCAGGGAGAGGCGCGGTTGCGGTCGGCCCGCTACTACCTGCTGGGCTCGGTCAGCGAGATCTGGGACGAAGCGCAGCGGACCGATGAGGTGACGCAGGAGCAGCTTGTGACCCTCCGCATGGCCTCCACCTGGGCGATCCAGTCTGCGAAGGAGGTCGTTGCGTCCCTGTATACGGCGGCCGGTGCGCTGGCGATCTTCAATTCCCGACCATTCGAGCGGCGGTTCCGCGACATCCACACGGTTACTCAGCAGATCCAGGGCCATCCCGCGCATTTCGAAACGGTCGGGCAGATCCTGCTGGGCCGCGTCCCGGACCGGCCGATGTTTACATTCTGATAACAATCGGCGGAAACAGAGACCGCCGCACCGTCCCCACACCGTCATTGGCGGACTTGATCCGGCAACCCGCGCGGCAACGGCGGCGGGTGTGTTGCCGGGTCGAGCCCGGCAATGACGGTGTGGGGACGGTGCGGCGGCAAAGCGGATCGCCATTCTCCATGTAACCATTGACCGATAGCATCCCCTCTCCGTCATTGCCGGGCTTGATCCCCCAACCCCCCCCCTGCCGCTGAAGTGCGGGTTACCATGTCGAGCCCGGCAATGACGGTGTGGGGACGGTGCGGCGGC
>CALQHT020000236.1 GCA_943330455.2 Nitrosovibrio sp. Nv4
GCCCTACGAATCTTACTCCGCCGCGTCGCTCCAAATGGTTTTTTCGCAATGTGAGAGATTTTTTCTCCCCGTTGTCGCTATCCTAACGCCAATGGGGCTCTGCCCCGGACCCCGCGAGGGCTTCGCCCTTCGATCCCACCAGGGGCACGGCCCCTGGACCGCGATCTATTGGGTGAGGGATGAAAGGGGGCCGACACGGACGTTGAAATGCCATGGTCGGCCCCCTTTCGTCCCTCACCCAATAAATGGCATCCAAGGCCCAGCCTTGGTGGGATCGAAGGGCAAAGCCCTCGCGGGGTTTGGGGCGGAGCCCCAAGGCTTTCTTCCCTCGCCAGACGGCTTGCAATCCGATCGGCTGACGCCGATTTTGCACCGATGCCCCAACCGCTGACCCTGCTCGACAAAATCTGGAATGCGCATGTCGTCGTCGCGCGCGATGACGGCACGCATCTGCTGTGGATCGACCGGCATCTGGTGCATGACGGCAGCTTCCACGCCTTCGGCATTCTGCACCGGGATGGGCGCGCGATGCGCCGGCCGGACCTGACCTTTGGCGTGGCCGACCACTACGTCCCCAGTCACGCGCGCTCCCGGCCGATCGAGGACCCGGACGGGGCTCGCCTGGTGGATCATCTGACCGAGAACGGCCAGCGCCATGGCTTCGACGTCATGGGCATGGGCGACCCGCGGCAGGGGATCGTGCATGTTGTCGGTCCGGAGCAGGGCCTGACCCTGCCCGGCGTCACGCTGGTCTGCGGCGATTCCCACACCGCGACGCACGGCGCATTCGGCACCCTGGCCTTCGGGATCGGCGCGACCGAGGCGGCTCATGTCCTGGCCACCCAGACCCTGTGGCAACGCAAGCCGCGGCAGATGCGGGTTATCATCGACGGCCGGTTCGGTCCGCATGTCTCGGCCAAGGATGCAATCCTGGCGGTGATCGCACGGATCGGCGCCGCGGGTGGCGCGGGCTATGCCATCGAATATGCCGGCTCAGCCGTGCGGGCCATGTCGATGGAGGCGCGCATGACCCTCTGCAACATGACCATCGAGGCCGGCAGCCGCACCGGCATGGTCGCCCCCGACGACACGACTTTCGCCTGGCTGCGTGGCCGACCGAGGGCGCCGCGCGGCAAACAATGGGATGACGCAGTGCATGACTGGTCCGCGCTGGGGTCGGATCCGGAGGCGTTTTTCGACCAGGAGGTCTGGATGGAGGCCGATGCCATTGCCCCCACCGTCACCTGGGGGACCAGTCCCGACACCGGCCTGCCCATCACCGGCCATGTGCCGAACCCGGACGATGCACCGGACCGCGTGACCTCCGAGCGCATTGCATCTCAGATCTCCAATATGGGTCTGGCGCCGAACCAGCCACTGGACGGCATCAAGGTGGATCGGATCTTCATCGGCACCTGCACCAATGGCCGGATCGACGATCTGCGCGCCGCCGCCGGCGTGTTGCGCGACCGGAAAGCCGTCATCCCCGGCCTGGTGGTGGCCGGTTCCACCCCGGTCAAACGCCAGGCGGAGCGCGAGGGATTGGATCGAGTCTTCACCGCCGCCGGGCTGATCTGGGGAGAGCCTGGGTGCTCCTCCTGCACCGGCATGAACGGCGATATCGTGCCGGCCGGGGAGCGGTGCGCGGCGACCTCCAACCGCAATTTCGTGGGGCGGCAAGGGCCGGGTTCGCGCACCCATCTCATGTCGCCGGCGATGGCGGCCGCCGCGGCTTTGTCCGGCACGCTCCAGGATGTCAGGCGGTTGGTCCCATGACTGCGTTCACCGTCCTGTCCGGTCCGGCGGCGTTGCTGGAGCAGGCCAATATCGACACCGACCAGATCATCCCGGCCCGATTTCTGCGCCGGCCCCGGTCGGATGGTTACAACAATTTCCTGTTCCACGATTTGCGGGCCAGGGACGCGGATTTTCCGTTAACGGCCACCGATAACGCCGAAATCCTGGTGGCGGGCGAGAATTTCGGCTGCGGATCATCGCGGGAAGGCGCGGTCTACGCCCTGGCGGATGCCGGCGTGCGCTGCGTGATCGCGCCCGGTTTCGGGGATATTTTCGGCTCGAACGCCAGTCGCAACGGGCTGCTGACCGTGGTGCTGGCACCGGAAGCCTGGAGCGCGGTGCGCGACGCGGTGGCCAGCGGCGCCGAAATCACCATCGATCTGCGCCGCCAGCATGTGCGGGCCGCCAACACGGAGCACCGCTTCGAAATCGACCCGTTCCGCAAGCAGCGCCTGCTACGCGGGGTGGACGACATCGCGCTGACCCTGGAAAGCGCCGACGACATCGACAATTTCGAGGCCAATATCCCGTCGATGCGCGCCTGGTCGATCCCAGGTTGAACCGACGTCCGTCCCACGCGCCCTCGGGCACGTCGTCTCCGACGCCTGGTTTGTCGGCCCATCCTCAAGTGTGAACGAATCGTTAGCCTATGCGCGCTACATGCCGATGATGAATTTTGTCACGGATTTCGCCGATCAGGCGGTGGTCTTGCCGGTTGTCGCGGTCGTCCTGGCCCTGTTGGCGATACAGGGATGGTATCGCGGCGCCGTCGCGTGGCTGGTCGCGGTCGCCGGCACATTCGGGTTGGTCTTCGTCCTGAAGGTCGGATTTCTGGCCTGCGCGCCGGTATTCGGCCCGGTCGGCCTGGCGAGCCCCAGCGGTCATGCCGCCGCCGCCACCGTGGTCAGCGGCGGGCTGGTCGCGTTGCTGACCTCGCGGACGGTCATTGTCCTGCCGGTGGCCCTGCTGGCGGGCGTGGTGATCGGCTTCACGCGGCTGTCGCTGCATGTGCACTCGGCGCCCGAGGTCGTGCTGGCGGTTGCCATCGGTGTCGCGGGGGTGTTCGCCCTGATCCGCCTGGCCGGGGCGCCGCCTGCCTTGCGCTTGCGGCCGATCATGGCGGCGATCGTCGTCGTGGTTGTCCTGTTGCATGGCGAACGCCTGCCCGCCGAGGGTGCGATCCGGTCGCTGGCACACCGGATCGCCGGCTTCGTGCCGGTTTGCCGAACGCCGACTCTGTCCGGCTCGCTGGCGGGCAGAATGTTCCTGGCCTGGGATGGGCAAAGCGCCAGGCGGTCGCAGATGCCGTTGGTGGAGGACGAAAAACCCTGCCCGGTGGATCAGACCCGGCCGTAGGTGTCCTCCAACCGGACGATATCGTCCTCGCCCAAATAGGCGCCGGATTGCACCTCGATCAGGGTCAGCGGGATCCGGCCGGGGTTTTCCAACCGGTGGACGCAGCCCAAAGGCAGGTAGACGCTCTCGTTCTCCCGCAGGATCAAGGTGTCCTGATCGCGGGTGACCCGCGCGGTGCCGTTCACCACCACCCAATGTTCGGCCCGGTGGAAATGGCTTTGCAGCGACAACTGCCGGCCCGGAGACACGACGATCCGCTTGACCTGGAACCGGTCGCCCTGGATCAGGCTTTCGTAGAAGCCCCACGGCCGATAGGTGCGATTATGCGCCACCGCCTGCGATCGGCCAGCCGCCTTCAGCCGCTCCACAATGGCTTTCACGTCCTGGGCGTGGTCGCGATGCATCGCCAAGACGGCGTCGTTGGTCACCACAAGCACGATGTCCTTCAGCCCGACGGTCGCGACCAGCATGGTGTCGGAGCGGACATAGCAGTTCTCCGTCCCCTCCAGCACCGCATCGCCGATCACGACATTGCCATTGGCGTCCTTGTCGCCGAGTTCCCACAGTGCATTCCAACTCCCCACATCCGACCAACCAATATCCGCCGGCACCACCGCCGCTCGGCTGCTGCGTTCGGCCACGGCATAGTCCAGGCTGATCGACGGGCAGGCCGCGAAGGCCGCTTCGTCCAGGCGGATGAAATCCAGATCGGTCCGGCGTCCTGCCACCGCCGAACGCACCGCCGGCAGCACGTCTGGGGCGTGCGTGTCCAGTTCCTGCAGCAAGGTGCGCGCGGTGAACACGAACATGCCGGAGTTCCAAAGGTGCCGCCCGCCCGCCACCAGGCGCTGGGCGGTGGCCTGGTCCGGCTTTTCCAGGAACTTCGCGACCGTGAAGGCGCCCGGCCCGTCGGCCAAAGGCTCCCCGGTTTCGATATAGCCATAGCCGGTTTCGGGCGCGGTCGGGCGCATGCCGAAGGTGACGATCCGCCCGGTGCGCGCCACCTGGGCGGCAATGGTAAGCGCCTTGTGCAAGGCGGGAACATCGGCGATCGCGGCATCGGCCGCCATCATCCACAGCACCGAGTCCGGGTCTTCCTCGGCCACCAACAGGGCCGCCGCGGCGATGGCGGGGGCGCTGTTGCGGCCCACGGGTTCCAGCAGGATCCTGGCGCCGGCTATCCCGGCGTGGCGCAGTTGTTCGGCGATCAGGAACCGATGCTCCTGGTTGCAAACCACAATGGGTGGCCGGAACCCGGCCCCCAGCGCGCGGACGGCGGTTTCCTGGATCATGGTTCGCTCGGAGACCAGCGGCCAGAGCTGCTTCGGGAAGCTCTCGCGAGAGACCGGCCATAGCCTGGTGCCCGATCCACCGGACAGAATCACGGGGACGATCGTTGTGTCTGTCATGGCCGGGTCAGGTGCCTCTGTTGCAGTCAGTGCTAGGCTGAGCAGGTGGTGATCGCATACAACCTACCTCAGACAGGAAGGGAAGCACGACATGCAAATCGAGATCGAATTCTGCGGCATGTGAGGCTATGAGCCACGCGCCCGTGCGGCCCGTGACCTGATCCTGACAGCCCACCCGACGGCAAACGTCTTGATGAAGCGCGGCGGCGGCGGCGTGTTCGAGATGACCGTGGATGGCAGACTGGCCTACTCGAAGAAAGCCACCGGACGGTTTCCGACCGAAAGCGAAATCCGGGCGGCGATTGGGTGACCTTGGGGATTTCGGCGTTTCCACGATTGTAGAAAATTCTCCCCCTCCCCTTGCGGGAGGGGGCCGGGGGGAGGGTTCTTTCCCAGTATTCGTGGGGCATTTCCCCTCCCCCCGACCCCCTCCCGCAAGGGGGGGGAGAATTTTCTCCTGCAGCCGTCGTGCGAACACCCTATATGCACCCTGCATCGCCCGACCCAGCCGGACAAACCCCTCCGCCGTTAAGCGCTCCTTAAACTCCGGGGCCTAAGAGGGTCGGGCGCGTCCCGGGCGACATCGAACCGGGACGGCCCGAGACGGAGTCCCCCCGGTGAGGCAATCGACCCAATCAGCGGATCGTGGCGGCGTGGCGGCGATGTTCGACACTGTCATGTGGCGGGGATTGCGCCTTGCCCATGCGCTGCGCCAACGCTCGCCCTGGGCTGGGGAGACCTTGCGGCGGGCGATCCTGCTCATTTGGTGGACCGTGACCCTGCAACTGTACACGCAGTTCGGCTTCTGGCTGCGTGCACGGAAATTGCGCCGCTCTGTCCCGGCGTCCGTCGTTGCACCCGACCTCCAGGCCACGATCGATCCCGCTCGTCTGATCCTGCCGCGCTTCGACACGCCGATGGTCTCGGTGATCATCCCCACTTACGGCCAGGTGCCGTTCACCTTGCGCTGTCTCGCGTCGATCGCCGCACATGCGCCCGCGGCCCTGCTGGAAGTGATCGTCATCGATGATGCCTTCCCCGGAGAGGAGATCGCCGACCTGGCCCGAGTCAAAGGCATCCGCCTGCAGCGGAACGAGGCCAATCTGGGCTTCATCGGCAGTTGCAACCGGGCGGCGAAAACCGCGCGCGGGCAATATTTGCTGTTCCTGAACAACGACACGCAGGTGCTGGACGGCTGGTGCGACACAATGCTGGCGCTGTTCCGCGGCCGAGACGACGTGGGCGCGGTCGGGGCCAAGCTGCTGTATCCCGACGGCACCTTGCAGGAAGCCGGCGGCATCATCTGGAACGACGGCGGCGGCTGGAATTTCGGCCGGCACGAAAATCCCGACAAGCCGATTTACAACTATGTGCGAGAGGTGGACTACTGCTCCGGCGCCGCCCTGATGATCCCGCGTTCCTTGTTCCTGCGCGTGGGCGGCTTCGATCAACGCTATGCGCCGGCCTATTTCGAAGACTCCGATCTTTCCTTCCGACTGCGGACTCTGGGTCTGAAGACCCTGTATCAGCCACGGGCGCGGGTCGTGCATTTTGAGGGCGTTTCGCATGGCCGGGACCTCGCGGTCGGTGTGAAGTCCCATCAGGTCACCAACCGCCGGACTTTCGTGCAGACCTGGGCGGCGGCCCTGGGTCGCGATCACTATCCCAATGGCACCGACATCCTTCGCGCACGGGACCGTGCCCGCCATCGCATGGTCGTGCTGATCGTCGATCACCGGATGGCCGAACCGGACCGCGATGCGGGGTCCCGCACGATGCTCAGCTTCATCCGGGCGCTGTTGGAGGCCGATGTGGTGGTCAAATTCTGGCCGCACAACCTGGCCTATCATCCCGGCTATACCGAGGCGTTGCAGGATCTGGGGGTGGAGGTCTTCTACGGTCCCGACCAGATGTCGTTCCGGGATTGGATGCGTGCCAACGGCCCGGCGCTGGACGCCGTGCTGCTGAGCCGGCCGGATGTCGCCGACGATTGCCTGTCGGTGGTGCGCCAGTTCAGTGCGGCGCGGGTCGTCTATTACGGGCACGACCTGCATTTCCGCCGCATGCGCCAGCATGGCGAGTTGACTCGCGACGAGACGATGTTGCGCGCGGCCGATCGGATGGAGGAGCTGGAGCGAGGCCTGTGGCGACGGATGGACACGGTGCTGTATCCGTCGGTCGAGGAAGTCGAAATGGTCCTCGCGATGGAGCCGAGCGCGCCGGTGCAGGCGGTCTTGCCCTATTGCTTCGACTCGTTTGCGGAACCGCGGCTCGCCCCGGCCTCGCGCCAGATCGTCTTCGTCGCGGGATTTGCGCATCCGCCGAACGTGGATGCCGCGATCTGGTTCGTGCGCGAGGTGCTGCCGTCGATTGTCGCCCGAGTGCCGGGTGCGCGCATGGCGATCATCGGTTCCAATCCCACGGGCCGGATCTGGGCTCTGGCGGACGAGGCCGTCGAGATTCACGCCAATGTCAGCGACGCGGTGCTGGCCGAGTGGTACGACAAGGCCCGGGTCGCGGTGGTGCCGCTGCTGTCCGGCGCCGGCGTCAAACTGAAAGTGGTGGAGGCATTGCGAGCCGGCGTGCCGCTGGTCACAACCCCGGTGGGCGCCCAGGGGTTGGCGGGGATCGACGATGTGGCCTTCGTCCGGCGCGACGCGGTCGGGTTCGCCGACGCCGTGGTGTCGTTGCTGGAAGACGACCAGATGTGGCAACTCATGCGGTCGGCGGAGATCGCCTTCGCCACTGCGCAGTTCTCCACCGCCGCGTTGCGCGCATCTTTGAGCGCCGCGTTAGGGATCGGCACACCGGCGCGGGAGACGTTGGTGGCGTGAGTCCCGGAAAGGACCACCCACCGCCAGCCCTACCGCACCCGCTTTTCCGGCACCCGCGCATGGTGCCCGCCGTGCTCGGCCCATTCCCAGGGACCGTCCACGTCCACACCCTTCGCGCGCAGCATCCCCTTGTGATCCTCGGCGTTGTCTTGCGGCGCGTAGCCCAGGAACGCCCAGTTCGGATCGAAGGTCTTGATGCGCGTGTTGGCGGAGTAGCCATTCACGATCAGGCAGCCCGGATCGGGATGGCGCAGCGACGCATCCACCAACCGCGCGACATCGCCCGGGCTGAGCCAGGTCGCCAGCGAGCGTTGGTCGATCGGCAAGGTGCGATAAGTCCCGATGCGCATCGCGACGCTGCGGATCCCGTGCCGGTCGAAATAGGTGCGCAGGATGGTCTCGCCGAACACCTTGAACGCGCCATACATACTGTCGGGACGCGGCGGCAGGTCGGGCGTGACGGTTTCGGTGATCGGATAGCAACCGAACGCATGGTTGCTGCTGGCGTAGACGATCCGCTCTACCCCGGCGAGTCGGGCGCATTCGAACACGTCGAACACGCCGCGAGCGTTGACCCGGAACAGATCCTCCAGCGAGTAGTCGCCGCCGACGCCGGTCAGATGCACGACGGCTTTGACGCCCTGCATCATGGCCTCGATGGCGGCGCGATCGCTGACATCGGCGACGATCGGCTCCTCATTCGGGGTGGGGTTCGGGATCGGGCGCGAGTCCGTCAGGCGCAGATGTTTCCAGCCCGACCGCAGCCCGTCGCGCAGCGCGGTGCCGATGGCACCGGCCGCGCCCGTGATCAGGACGGTGTCCCCATCCGGATTGATAGAGCCCGGATCGATCATGTATCGGCCAGCAAGGTCAGGATGTTGTCGCGTGCGGCGATGTCGCCTTCCGCGTGCACCGGCTGGATCGCGACATGAGTTGCCCCGGCGGCGAAATGGGCGCGCAGATTGGCTTTCACCTGATCCGCGGTGCCCCACAGGCACATCTGATCGATGAAATCGTCCGATCCGCCATTCGCCAGATCGGCCTCGGTGAAGCCGATGCGCAGGAAATTGTTGCGATAATTGTCGAGCGTCAGGTAGCGCTCCAGTTCCTTCCGCCCCAGCGCGCGAGCCTTGGTCGGATCGGTTTCCAGGGTCACCTTCTGCTCGATCGCCAGCCACTTGTCGGGGCCGAGGATCTTCGCGGCCTCGGCCGTGTGGCGCGGGTTGGTGTTGTAGGGAATGGCGCCCTGGGTCATCTGCCCGGACAGTTTCATCATCAACGGGCCCAACGCGGCGACGCAAAGCGGGAAGTTCTCGGAGCCTGGCTGGTCCTTGGAGATGCCGTTCAGGTAGTTGCGCATGGCCGGGATCGGCTTCTCGTAGACATGCCCGCGCAGGCCTTCGACCATCGGCGGGTGGCTGACACCAAGGCCAAGGATGAACCGGTCGTTGTAGAGCTGGTTCAGGGTGATCATGCCGCGGCGGGAGGTGAATGCGTCCCGCGCATAGATGCTGGCGATGGAACTGCCGATCTTCAGCTTGGAGGTGGCGCCCAGCATGAACGCGGCGACCGCGAAGGACTCATTGCCGCGGGATTCCGGGTACCACAGCACGTCATAGTTCAGGCGTTCCACGGTGCCGACGAATTCGCGGATTTGGGCGGGGCTGGTGAGCTTGTCGGTCGAGTACCAGGCGCCGAGACGGCCGAGCTTCATTGGGGATGTCCTTATGGGTGGAAAGGTTGTGGGGGGAGCATACCGGTCCGGCGGCATTGCGTCACGTCGGCTCGGGCGGATGGGCGCGGGGAACGGGAGACGATGCGTCGGGGCTGCCATCGGTGGCGAATTCGGTGGTCGCGGAGGCCCACACGATGGCGGAATTGGGTCGTGCGTTCAGTCGTTTGCCCGTCCCCAGGGCGGGCGAGAAATGCTTGACCCACAGTGTTGAAATCGTCTACGGCCTCGCGTCGGACAGGCGAAATGGCCGATCCCCGAGATGTCTGAGATTACGGAATGAGGGTGCTGAGACTGTGTTGACGGTAGGGGCGCGCGACGTAAGAGGGGCAAAACCCCGGGTCCCGCGCAATTTTTCATTAGGTACGACGCGGCCGAGTACGATTCTGTGTCCTGGTGTCCCCGCCACCCATCCTTTCCGCGCTAAGCCGGCCAGAGCTTGAAGCCCTGTTGGCAGAACTGTTCGGCGAGGTTGCGGCACTGAAGCAGACGGTCGCCGAACAGCGCGAAGAGATCGCCCGCCTGAAAGGGCTGAAGGGCCGCC
>CALQHT020000237.1 GCA_943330455.2 Nitrosovibrio sp. Nv4
CAGCACCTGTAATGCCTGCTGCCGCTGAGATTCGGTAAGACCAGCGATCCCGTCAAGCCACGCTTCGAATGCAGTCGCTTCCATGCTGCCCCCCCGCCGGTGGCATCCTAGCCGATTTCAACAAATACCGCTATAAGAGCCATGAAATTCAGCCAGATCGACTGGAACGGCGCGCCCCAGGTGACCCAGTCGAGGCCCCCGGCCAGCGGCAACACCACGGCCAACCCGCCCGCCGCCAGCCAGCGCCACCGCACCCAATCCAGCCGATGCTGCCACAGCGACGCCGCGGCCAGGGCCGGCGCGTATTGGTAACGCAGGCACACCGCCAGACCGAGGCACAGCCCGGCCATCAGCAACCGCCGAGGCTCGCCATTATCCCGGTCGTCCGCCAGAAACAGGCCGATTAACGCGCAATGCGCGGCCAGGACCTCGGTCAGAACGGCGGGCGCGAACCAGATCAGGTCGAACCAGATGGCGCAGAACCCGCCGGTCAGGATTGCCGCCGCCAGGCCCCCAACGCCTCGCCCCCAACCGGCTCGCCCCCCACCGATGCGGGATCTCCCAGCGTTCAATCCCTGGCAAAAGGCGACATACACGACCGACAGCGACAGCGCGGCACAGGCCAACCGGATCAGGCGCAGATAGATCCGCGGATCGTCGCCGAACGCGGCCCCTACCCGCATCAACCCGGCGGCGACCCCAGGGAGCAGCCAGGATCGGATGCCGTCGTGATACTCCCACGGCACCACGCCGGCACCGAACGCCAGACGATGCGCCTGTTCCAGATACTGGAAGGTCTCGTCGGCAAAAACGACATAGCTCTGGGTGAAGATCACCCCCGCCCGTGCCGCCAGCCCGACCAGCAAGACCGCGACCAGAGCCAGGACCTCGACCAGGGTCCAGCTTCGGCCGAGCCGACGATCCAGAACGATGGCACCGTTTGGCGCGCGCACGGCTGAAGCGGGCATGATCGGCGGAGGCAGGTCATCCACGCCTTTGCCGCGATCGGTCGCGGATGGCCGGCCCATGTCCGTCATGACGTCGAGCGACCGGTGCCCGATGTCCGGCGCATCGACATAACGGGTGCCAATGTGCCGCCAGGGCACCGGGCCATAACGCCGGCGCCATCTGGCGCTTGGCCAGGCCACCGGGTCATGGCCTGCGTAGACCGGGGGGCCATGATTTTGCGGAGAGCACCACCGCAAGCCGAGGATGGCCTGTCTCCATCCGCCATGACCTGGAAAGCTTCGAGCTCAACACGCGGTGGTGCGGTGATTGTTGCGCCTCGTCGATGGACACGGGATTGCCGTAAGGCGCGTGGTGCCGAGAACACGATCAAAGGTTTGGGCTCTTGTGGCGTTGTCTGTGGAAGTGGACGGTTTCAGTCAGCCTGGAGATCAAATCCACCGGTGGCACGACCGCAACCTCGCTTCTTCGTGCCCTTCGTGACTTCGTGGTGGAGAATCGCGGACGCGACCAGGAACACCTTGCCTGTCCATGAGAGTCCCACTGCCGAGGGCCACCTTGAACCGCGGCTCCGCGATTTTCCACCACGAAGGCACGAAGGTCACGAAGCAGGATCTGCCGAACCAGCGCCGGCGGTAGATGGCGCCTGGCCGCGGGCGGCAGCCAGTCTCTCACCAGGTAACGCGATAAGAGCCAAGGTTTTTGTGGCGTTCCGTTTTGGAACGTGCCGGCCACGATCGACGAATACCGCGTCAGGCGTCGATCCGCGGCTCCGTGCAACTCTGTGTGCACTCGGTGATCTCTGTGTCCCCTGCTTGCGCGATCCAGACTCATTGGCCGACCGGGTGCGAGGAAAGACCGTTCGCTGCGCTGACCATGGCGTCGCAACGGATCCGCGTCGGACCGACGGCCAGCGCGGGACGCGGGGATCATCGAGTTCACACAGAGTTGCGCGGCGCGACCATGCGACGTTGCGCGTCTTTGCCGATGCCGCGATGTGTCCCCGAGACCGGTACCGGGCGTAACGCCCTGCCCCCGATTTCGGGCGACCGACGGAAAACGCGACAAAAGCCAAATCACGGTCCGCAGGGTCCGACCTGACAACCGTTGGAGCCGGAACCCGAACGGCACCGCAACATCCGCACGGCGCGCCCGCGATAACGCGGACAGAGCCGCGCCGTTCGGCGAGCGGTTCGGGAGGCGGCAACGGGCGAAGCGGACGGGTGAGGCTGGCATGGGACGACAATCTCGAATTACGGTGCGCGCCGGCCTATCCCAGCTCGGATTGCAGGATGCTTGCGCGTCCGGCTCTTGCGTGCCCTGGTGCTTGCACAATCGGCTCAGGCCGGCGCGGGAGAGGCCGGGGTGGCCAGATGCGCCAGGGTCCGGTCGCTCGTATACACCGCCACGATATTCATCGCCGTGTCGAAACAGCGATAGCCGTGCGACACCAACGTCTCCCGCAGGGTGCCGACGTGGGTTTTCAGGTGCTCCACCACGATGATCGGCAGACAGCGCCCGATCGTGGCGCTTGCCCCTTCCAAGACCTCCAGTTCCATCCCTTCCACGTCGATTTTCAGCAGGTCCAGGCGTGGCAGGGCCAGTGAATCGATCGAGATCGCCGGCACCGCGGCCAGCCGGTCGTCGCGATAGTCGATCGCCTGCCCGATCGGCTCGTTCGTCGCGGACGGGCGCAGTTCCAGGCTGCCGAAGGTCGCCGGAGACAGGTAATCCGGCACCGGAATGCGCAGCACGCCGGTCTGGCTGGTGACCGCGGCATGGATTGCCCGCGCGTTGAAACAGTTGTTGATCGCGATATTGCCGGCGAGTGCGTAGAAAACCCGCTCCTGCGCCTCGATCGCCAGCACCGAGCCCCAGCCGGTCATGGATTTGGCCCATTCGACCGTGAAGACCCCTATATTGGCGCCGCAATCCACGGCGAACACGCCGTCCCCGTGATACTGCCGGCGGAGGGCCAGCAGTTGCTGCACCGTCGCCACTTCGCCCGCATCATAGGATGCCTGGCTCATCAGCATGTATCCGACCCCGAAACCGCGTTCGGCATCGACCATTTTGTAATCGAACCGATTGACGATCAAGGTGCCCTGATCGGTGGATGCGAGCACGAAAGCGAGCTTGCGAGGCGGATACGCCATGATCGGTCCTTCTTCCGGGTCCCTTGGTTCAGGCCCTGCGGTGTTCAGACATCGCAGTGGCCCGGATCAGAGAATATTCTCCCCCTCCCCTTGTGGGCTTGGTCCGCTTTGCGGCCCAAGCCCACAAGGGGAGGGGGAGAATATTCTCCGGCCGGCGCCGGGTTTCGTGACCTGTGGATACCGTGGGGCTCAGACCAGGGTGAGCAACGTCGGCGCCGCCCCCTGCCCTAGCGCGCGAGCGGGCGGTACTTGATCCGGTGCGGCTCGGTCGCATCCGCCCCCAGGCGGCGGCGTTTGTCTTCTTCGTAGGCCTGGAAGTTGCCCTCGAACCATTCGACATGGCTGTCGCCCTCGAAGGCCAGGATATGCGTCGCCAGTCGGTCGAGGAACCATCGATCATGGCTGATGATCACCGCGCAACCGGCGAATTCCATCAGCGCGTCTTCCAGTGCCCGCAACGTGTCGACGTCCAGATCGTTGGTCGGCTCATCCAACAGCAGCACGTTGTGTTCGGTCTTCAGCATCTTCGCCAGATGCACCCGGTTGCGCTCACCGCCCGACAGAATGCCGACCTTCTTCTGCTGGTCGGAGCCCTTGAAGTTGAAGGCGCTGACATAGGCGCGCGACTGCACCGCGCGCTTGCCGAGATAGATGATCTCCTCGTCGTTGCTGACTTCCTGCCACACCGTCTTGTCGGGATCGAGGCTGTCGCGCGACTGATCGACATAGCCCAGCTTGACGGTGTCGCCGACGCGGAGCGAGCCGACATCGGGGGTTTCCTGACCGGTGATCATGCGGAACAGTGTGGTCTTGCCGGCGCCGTTCGGGCCGATCACGCCCACGATGCCACCCGGCGGCAGCTTGAAGTTCAGATCGTCGATCAGGACGTTGTTGCCGTAGCCTTTGCGCAGCCCTTCGGCCTCGATCACGATATTGCCCAGGCGCGGGCCAGGCGGAATGACGATTTCCGCCACGCCGCTGACGAGTTCCTGCGACTTCTGCAGCATCTCCTCATATTTCGCGATACGGGCGCGACTCTTGGTCTGACGTGCCCGCGGCGATGCCGCGATCCATTCCGATTCCGCGGCCAAGGCGCGCTGGCGGGCGCTCTCCTCCTTTTCCTCCTGCTGCAGGCGCTTGCGCTTCTGTTGCAGCCAGGACGAGTAGTTGCCCTCGAACGGGTAGCCGCGGCCACGCTCGATTTCCAGGATCCAGGTGGTCACGTTGTCCAGGAAGTAGCGATCATGGGTGACGATCATCACCGTGCCGGTGTAATCGCGCAGGGTCCGTTCCAGCCAGGCGACGCTTTCAGCATCCAGATGGTTGGTGGGCTCATCCAGCAGCAGCAGATCGGGCTTTTCCAGCAGCAGCTTGCACAGCGCGACCCGCCGCCGCTCCCCGCCCGACAGAGTGGCCACGGAGGCGTCGGCCGGCGGACAGCGCAGGGCGTCGAGCGCGATATCGACGCGCCGATCCAGTTCCCAGCCGTCGGCGGCGTCGATCTTCTCCTGCAGGTCGCCTTGTTCGGCGAGCAGCGTGTTCATCTTGTCGTCGTCCATGGGTTCGGCGAATTCCATGGAGATTTCGTTGAAGCGGTTCAGCGCCGCTTTCAGGTCGGCGAACGCCTCTTCGACGTTCTCGCCCACCGTCTTGTCGGGATCCAGATGCGGTTCCTGCGACAAATAGCCGACCCGGGCGCCGGGAGCGGCCCAGGCTTCGCCGCCATATTCCGTCTCGATCCCGGCCATGATCTTCATCAGGGTGGATTTGCCGGCGCCGTTGACACCGAGCACGCCGATCTTGACCCCCGGCAGGAACGACAAGGTGATGCCCTTGAAGACTTCCCGTCCGCCGGGGAAGGCCTTGGTCAGGTCTTTCATCACATAGACATACTGATAGCTGGCCATGGGTACCCTGTTCGGCTGAATTCGGGTGGGTTCTAGGCAAGATTGCCCCGAATGTCACATGCGGCGTGGATCAACGGATCCCGGGATGGTGGATCGGGTGCTCCCGGGGTCATGGAGCGACGGCTCCCGGGATGAGGGATCGGATGATCCCGGGGTCGTGGAGCGACGGCTCCCGGGGTCGTGGAGCGACGGCTCCCGGGATGAGGGATCGGATGATCCCGGGGTGATGGATCGACGGATCCCGGATGTTGGATCGACGGATCCCGGGATAGTCACCGGATGGCTGCCAACCGCCGATGGTCGCTTGTGATCCCGGCCCGCGCGCACCACGTCCGGTGACGATCGATGCGATCAGGCCCGATATGGGGCACCATCGTATGGGGCACCGCGCCGCCCTGCTCACAAGGATGCCCTGCGATGGACCTGACCACTCTGCTGGCCGCGACGTTCATCCTGTTCTCCGCCCTCGGCCTCGATTCGGTCATGCATCCCCGCGACATCGTCCTGGAAGCGGACCGCGCCGCGAATCTTGGGCAGGTCTATGTGACGGACACCATGCTCAACGCGGTCATGAAGGCGCAGACGGAGGAGATTTTCCTGACCCCCTCCGTCGTGTCCAAGCCGGTCATCCGCATGAGCAACCAGAAGGGCATCGGTCTGAGCGTGATCGATGCGCTGAGCCTGTCCAAGGTCGCGGATTCGTTGCAGGGGCAGTTGGGCTATCGTCCGGACCGCATCGCGCTGCACCTGTTCAGCGAAGGCAGCACGGTCAAGGTTCTGGTCACCGGCTACGAAACCCGCCGTTGGGGCACCTTCGAGCAGGAGGTCGCCCAGGTGAAAGACGAGCGGGTGGTCAGCCTGGTGAAGCGCGCCACCATCGTCGCGATGGCAACCATCGATCCGTACATGACGGCGCTGAACCTGATGCGCCGCCACATCAAGGACAAGGATTTCAAGGGCAGCGAGGATGTCATCGCCTTCGCGAAGGCCCGCCTCGGCACCGCCAGGATCAACGCCGAACGGTCCATGCTGGAAAATCTGGAAGGCATGATCGCGCTGTTCCGGCGCGACACGCCCCGCGCGAATGAGCGGTTCCAGAGCGCGATGGACTCCAACCCGGGGAACCATGTGGCGATCCTGAACCTCGCCTTGACCAAGCTGGAGATGGACAAGGACGCGGATGTCGAGGTCCTGGTGTCGAAGATGCTGAAGGAAAACCCGCCCGCCGACCCGGTGATCCTGGCAACGGCGCACCTGACCCTGTCGGCGGCCTATCTCGGCCTGCGCCAGCCCGGACCCGCGGATATGGCGATCGCCAAGGCGGCCGCGCTCAATCCGACCAATCCGACGGTGCTGGCGGCCTGGGCGGAGGTGAAGCAGCAGATCGGCGACAAGGCCGCGGCGACGCGCCTGCGCGAGCAGGCGGGCACGGTCGAGAACCAGAACGAGGATTACGCGGAAATCGCGGCGCTGTATTTCTCCCTGTCATGGGAAAAGGGCGAGCCTGTTCTGCGCATCCCGTTCAATTCCGTGACAACCGCCGCGGACACCGCTGAGAAAACCGCGCCGACCGCGCCGCAGACCGCGACCATGACCGCACCGGCCAAGGAGGCCCCGCCGGCCGACACGCCGGCGAAGTAGTGCCTTGGTGCTTGCGGCGCGAACGAGCGCGATCATGCGTCCCCCGCCGGAGACGGTCGTGGCCTTTGCATCTCCGCTCCGTCGCCCGAGCCTTACGACACCCACCGGCCGACGGATCGACCCAGGCACAGTCCCCCCTCGTCATTACCGAACCTGACCCGGCAACCCGCGCCCCGCCGTTGAAGCCTGAGTTGCCGGGTCAAGTTGGGCAATGACGGTGAGACGCGTATTCGATCCCACAGCTTTGGTTCGCACCCAGGTCGGACGCCTTGGTTGACGCACGGTGGGACGGGGACCAAAACAGACCGACAATAAGACCGTTTTGGGGAAGGTCCCATTCAATGGAATTGGGTATCTATCACGAGTTTCCGATGCTGCCTGGCCGTAGCCAGGCCGAATGCTTCGCCGCGGGGTTCGACATCGTCGACGCCGCCGAGGAGTACGGCCTGGACGTGATGTGGCTCGCGGAACTGCATTTCGACAAGCCGCGCGGCCTCGCCGCCAGCCCGCTGGTCCTCGGGGCCGCCATCGCGGCCCGCACCGAGCGGATCAAGATCGGGACCAGCGTGCAGGTGCTTCCCCTGGCGAACCCGCTTCGTATAGCCGAGGAATCGGCGACCTTGGACCACATCTCCAAGGGCCGGCTGATCTTCGGCGTCGGGCGCAGTGGCGTCGTGAAGACCTACGAGGCGCTGAACATCGCGTATTCCGAAAGCAAGGAACGCGAGATCGAGTGTCTGGAGATCATCCAGCGCGCCTGGCGGGAAGACAATTTCTCCCACAAGGGCAAGTTTTACGACTTCACCGACGTCACGGTCGTTCCCCATCCTGTGCAAAAACCGACGCCCGAAATCCGCATCGCCGCGGCGAGCGTCGAAACATTCCCCGCCGCCGGCAAGGCGGGCCAGGGCCTGTTCCTCTCCGCTCGGCATGAGGATGCGCGGATGTTCAAGCAGCCCATCGAAATCTACCGCAAAGCCTGGACCGACGCCGGACATCCAGGCCAGGCGCCCGTCTATCTCCGTTGCCCCGGTTTCGTCGCCAAGACCGATGCGGCGGCGCAGGAGGCCTACGGGCCCACGCTGATGCGGCATTTCCAGAACCAAAGCCGCCTGCTCGCCGACTCCGCGCGCCGGCAAAACACCCCACCGGACCACGCCCGCTGGAAAACCTCTCAGCGCCTGACTGAAATCACGCTGGAGGAAACGATGCGCGGTTCGGTGTTCATTGGCTCGCCCGATACCGTGGTGGAGAAGCTGAAAGACTTGCAACGCGACATCGGGCTGGCCGGCGTGCAACTGGAAATGAATTGCGCCGGCCTGGCCGATCACGCGGCGGAACGTGAGGCGATCCGACTCCTGGCGCAGGAGGTTAAGTCGGCGTTCTGTTGAACCCGGCTTCGCGCCTGGGTGGATGGCGCGGCGGGGCGGGAGATCGTCTTTCTGGTCGTGATCCTTTTCGCTGGCCCGCCAGCCTTGCGCTGAAGCGGGGCGGATTCATATCGACGACTCTAACCGTGGACCGATAGACTCGCCACCTCGTCATGGCCGGACTTGATCCGGCCACCCACCCCCCGCCGCTGAAGCGCGGGTTTCCGGGTCAAGCAGGGCAATCACGGGGGGCCGTGTACTCGAACGCGCAACTTTAGTTCGCACCCGCGCTGACGCGGCGGCTGGCGGACCGGCGGCGATTCAGGCTATCCTCCCGCGATGCGGAAGCCTCCGGGCGCCGATCCCGCGTGGGTCGACGGACCGGTTCGGGTTTCCTAACGAGCCGAATTGCCCAGCAAGGGAGAGATACACATGAACGACGTCGTGCAAACAGCGCGTCAACCCGCCACAGAGACGGGCCTCGATTTCGATGCGATCGTCATCGGCGCTGGTGTTTCCGGCCTTTATCAACTGTACCGCCTGCGCGAACTCGGCATGACCGTCCGGGTGTTCGAGGCGGGATCGAATGTCGGCGGGACCTGGTACTGGAACCGCTATCCCGGCGCGCGGTTTGATTCCGAGAGCTGGACTTATGGCTATTCCTTCTCCCAGGAACTGCTCGACGAATGGGACTGGGACGAGCATTTCGCGGCACAGCCGGAAACCGAGCGTTATCTGAACTACGTGGCCGATAAGTTCGACCTGCGCCGCGATATCCAGTTCCGGACCACCGTCAAATCGGCGCACTACCAGGAAGACAAAAGCTGCTGGAAGGTCACCTTGCACGACGGTAGCACGTGCACGGCGCGGTTTCTGGTCACCGCGGTCGGCGTGTTGTCTGCGTCGGTGCTGCCGAACATTCCGGGTATCAAAACATTCAAGGGCGAGTCCTGCCACACCCATAACTGGCCCAAGGAACCGGTCAGCTTCGCGGGCAAGCGCGTCGCGGTGATCGGCACCGGCGCCACCGGCATCCAGGCAATCACCGAAATCGCCAAAACCGCCGGCCACCTGACCGTGTTTCAGCGCACCGCCCAATGGTCCGCGCCCCTGCACAACTCCAAGGTGACGCCCGAGGAAATGGCCGACATCCGCAAGAACTACGCCGACATCTTCGCCAAATGCCAGGAAACCGTCGGCTGCTTCATCCATGCGGCCGACCCGCGTTCGGCGCTGGAAGTCACCCAAGAAGAACGCGAGGCGTTCTGGGAAAAGCGCTATGGCGAACCGGGCTTCGGCATCTGGATGGGCAATTTCAGCGACGTTCTGATGGACCGCGAGGCCAACAGGCTGATGTCCGACTGGCTGGGCAACAAGATCCGCGGGCGCGTCAAGGATCCCGTGGTGGCGGAAAAGCTGGTCCCCAAAACCCACGGCTTCGGCATGCGCCGGGTGCCGCTGGAAAGCGGCTACTTCGAGGTTTACAACCAGCCCAACGTCAAACTGGTCGATCTGAACGAAACGCCGATCGAGAGCATCACGCCGGAGGGTATCCGCACCTCCGATACCGATTACCAGTTCGATATGATCATCTACGCGACCGGCTTC